>PKYH01000170.1 GCA_003133625.1 Candidatus Bathyarchaeota archaeon
CAGCGATAACATAACATTGCCTTCCCAGCGCTATAAAGCCATTTTCTCAAACTATGGAAAGTTGTCGATATAAAACCTTCTAATTATCAGAAAACCTGATTTTTTTCATCTTTAAAAGCTAAATAGAATCGATGAACTGAGAAATCCACGGCTCAGAGGCTCATCCTTGAGAAACGCTAAAATGCTTCAGTGCCTTTTTTTGTCTGAGTGCTTAACGATATGCCTTACAATGAACTGAGAAAAGATTACTTACTAAACCGCTGGGTCGTAATCGCAAAAGAACGAAGCCGCAGACCCACCGATTTTGCTAAACAAAAAACTGAAACCGCCCAAACCGCGGTTTGTCCGATGTGCGTTGGCAATGAACACATGACGCCGCCAGCCATGATGCTATACTTGAAAGAGGATGGCGGTGTTAAAAAGTCTAAAGACCCGTTGGTTGGTGAACGCCCAAAAAACTGGCTTGTCCGCTGCATTCCAAACCTTTACCCTGCATTCAGTTCACCTAGGCAACCTGAAGATGAAACACAAATAATGAAGAGTGAATGTTTTGGCTACGCGATTGGGCACCATGAGGTTATAATTGAATCCCCAAATCATGATGAGGACCCAGCCGACGCTGAACTGCCACAGCTAGAACTTGTCATCAAAGCGTACATTGACAGGCTCAGAGAGTTAAGCGCAAAACCCTACGTCAAATACGTTTCAATTTTTAGAAATTATGGACGGGAAGCTGGCGCGTCGCTTTCTCATGCGCATAGCCAAATAATTGCGACGCCTATGGTTCCCTCAATCATCCAAGAAGAGTTAGAGGCAAGTAAAGCGTTCTATGACAAACATGGGAAATGTGTTTTTTGCGACATAATCGAGCAAGAAGTGAAGGGCCCAAGGTTCGTGCTTGAGAATAATGATTTCATAGTTTTTGCTCCTTACGCAAGCATTAACCCAATGGCATTCTGGATAATGCCCAAAAAACACGCGCTAAGTATCCTTGACCTAACGCGACCTGAGGTCTCAGCCTTCGCACAAACCCTCAAGGCAAGCCTCAAAGCCTTAAAAGACTTAGTGAATGATCCACCCTACAATTACGGTTTCCACTTAGCCATAAACAAAGAAGCCAAAGACCATTATCATTGGCACTTGGAAGTTTACCCCAAACTATCAATTTGGGCAGGGTTCGAGATAAGCACAGGAACATACATAAACACTATTACGCCAGAAACCGCCGCTGACAGCCTCAGAAAAGCAATAAAACCCTAAGTTCCAAAAATTGCCTTCCAATATCTCGGTTTAACCAGCAACACATCTTCAATGTAAGCTCTCAAAGGCTCAGCCACACTCCACGCTTGCGCAATGCAACCCCTCGGCGTGTTGGGTAGGTCGCAATCGTATATTTCGCTTACTGTTCCCAACCCAGCTTGATGGATTCCGATGGTGAAAAAGGGCAAAATAAGATTTTTCAGTGCGTACTCACGTGATTCAGCGGTGTAGCTGTTAACTTTCAAATACGCAGTTATGAAAGGCCCTAGCAGCCAAGGCCAAATCGTACCGTTATGATAAGCGGTGTCTCTGCTTAACCTATCGCCAAAGCATTTTCCTGCAAATTTAGGGTCATTTAACGCTAAAGTACGCAAGCCATAAGGCGTCACAAGCTCACGATTCACCGCATCAACAACCCGCTCGCTCTTATCCTTATCTAACATGGAAAAATCTAGTGAAACCGCAAAAATCTGGTTTGGACGAAGCGACGCATCAGCACCGTTAGCTTCCAGAACGTCAAAGAGGCAACCTGCTTCAGCGTTCCAGAACTTTTCATTAAAGCTTTTGCTAGTTTTATTTGCCATCACAGAGTATTTCTCAGCTAAAGCTTTCTCGCCAAACTTGTTTGCCAGCAACTCCATGATTCGCAGTGTATTGTACCATAAAGCTTGGATTTCCACAGCTTTCCCAACTCTAGGCGTAATCTCTTTGCCATCAACCGCCGCATCCATCCACGTAAGCCTTGAACCATGCATAAGCAAGCCGTCATCATCCAAGCGAATACCAAACAACGTNNTCAACCGTGTTGTAGGCTGGCTCACCCGACTTATCAGCCACAAAATTGGGAATAAGCCCGTTTTTGCAGTATTGAATAAAATTTTGGAGTATGCCTTTTGCATCGTTGAATCTGCCTGTTACCAGCATAAGACCCGGCAAGGAGATGAAGGTGTCTCTGCCCCATGGTTCAAACCAGAAGTACCCGGCGATAACGGATTTTTTGCCAGCGGCATTCTCAACTATGAAGGAGTTTGCGGCTAAAAGAGTCCAGTTTAGCCAATCGCTCATTGGAACTTCAGGGTTTAAACCATAAAAGTTTTCTAACAAATCGCTTTGACGCGTTAATTCCAGATTGAAAGAATCGTTAACTTCATCAATCGTGCTGCCGACACTGTCCAAAACTTTTCTTGCCGCTTGGCTTTCATGGCTTTCTGCAGCTGTCACCGCAAACTCTTTTTCTTCTTCAGCTGGAACTTGAACTTCAAAGTATCCTGGCCGGAAACAATCGTCAATGCTGGCTTCGCCTCTTAATGCCTCCGTGCGATAAAATAAGTGTTTTATCCAGTTAATTTTTGTCTTAAATTCTCCGTCAGTTGAGCGGCACAGGATTGTAGCTTCTGGATGCGTGAAAGTTGTTTCTAACTCTTTGCCACTGCTTTTTTGAGTGAAATCTAAAGGGTTTTTCCATCGATCTACAACGGTGTGAAAATATCTGCAGGTTAAAAGCGGGTAAATTCTTAGTTTAGCCTCAAAACTGTTCTTGTTTGAGACCCTATAGATTACTGAGACAGCGTTCTTGTTTTTAGGCATAAAAATCGTTTTATTAACCTCAACGCCGCCAAAACCATACATGTACGTGGGAAAAGGCGCGACTGAAAACGCCTTTAGTAACTTGTAACCCTGCGGGTAAATCACGTCACGAAACTCGTTAGCACCAAACTGGTAAACATCATTGCCCACGAAAATATCCTCATCCAACTTTGAAACACACACAGTGCGGTCGCCAGGCGGATGCAACGCGGCAACCAGCAAACCATGATACTTCTTTGTGTTAATGCCCAGCACCGTTGAAGAAGCGTATCCGCCCAGCCCATTGGTTATGAGCCATTCCTTCTGTATAACCTCTCCAAAACGAGAAAGCGCTTCTTGAGTGAAAGCTATGGCGGGCGGTTTCATTTTATGGCATCAACTTGGCAATGTTCTTGTCGCGTGAAGCACAAAAATAATTGGCTACTGGAACACATTTTGTTCTGAATAAAAGCAAATGAGGCTTCGTTAACTTGTACTCTGTAAGGGTTTCAGCGTACCCCATGCCTTTAGCGAAAACCAGCTCTGCAGCATCATAAACTTTCAAGAATTCAGGTGAAACTTCCTTTTTCTGTAAACCAACCGCGTCGGTTCCCGTGGTCAATATGTCGTCGGCTATTTTATCCATGCCTGAGAGAGGCACATCATCCAAAGTGGCATCGTTAATAACTGGTCCGCCTTTAACGACATAAGTCACTTTTAAACCCATATTTTTTAACTGTTCAACCAGTAGAGTGTCAAAAACGATTTCTCCAGCATTATCAGCCAAGTAAAGAACGCTATCTGCCTTCTTTGCTAACTCGTAAGCTTTGTCAATATCATCTATAACCAAGTCTTTAGCTGCTTCCCTAAAACAACCCGATAAATTATTCAAGTTGAATTTGTGGCCTGGAATATCAAACTCCATAATATTACCCACAATGGCACAGAGACATGCTTTCTTGAACCGTTCCTGCTGATTATTACCTGCTTCCACAAGCTTTCTCACATGCGGCAACATTTTCAACGCTTTATCGTTAGCCGCCTTCTTGCTTCGCATGTATGGGTCATTGTTGCCTGTTAACTGTTTGATTATGCGGTCTCTTTTTGTGCCTAAATCCGCGGCTACCGAAGTGTGCTTGAATTCCCGATTTAACAGTTTAACAACTTCAGCGAGACATCTGAAACGTAAGGCAGGGTTTGTTGTAGCTTGGTAGGTTTGCGTCGTTGCCCGTGCAAGTAAGCAAGATTCACATTCGGCTTCAACTTTCAATGCTGCTCACACAATTACTGTTTTGTTGCGTCGGCAAATGCACGTAGAATACTATATGGGTCTTTCGCTTTCACTATGCCGCTTGCAACAAGCACGCCTTGTGTTCCAAGCTTCAAAGCTATTGAAACGTCTTCGCCTTGACTTATCCCCGCGCCGCATAGAATAGTAATGTCAGAGTTGATTTGGTGAACAAGTTTAACTGTGTTAGTAACTACTTGGGGCTGCGCTTTGGAAACTGCGATTCCCGTGCCAATAAGCTCCGGAGGCTCAATGGAAACAATGTCGGGTCGCAGCGCAGCCGCGGCAGCGCTTACATTTGGGTTATTAGCGCACACGCAAGAAATTAGTCCTTTTTCATGAGCCAACGCGATAATTGCATCGATCTCTACGAGTTTAAGTTGCCTTTCAGAATGATTAATTAAAGTTCCAATCGCGCCTGCTTCTTTAACTGACTCAACAAGAACATGTCCGGTGCAGTTTCCAGGTTTAATCGGATCTATATGCTGAGCGAAAACAGGAATCTCAACTGATTCAGCTACCTTAGCAATATCTGCAAATTGAGGTACCACCGCAATTATAACGCCAGTCTCTTTGGTTACTTTTTCAGCTTTTTGGGCAAGTTCAACGGCTTTTTTACCTGTTGACTCTAAATAAGTCTTAAAATTCACTATAATTATGGGCGTTTTTAGCTTCAATTGGATTATTCCTCGGATTAAAGGGTAACGTATAATATTAATATCGTTTGCCTTTCAAAAACGCCTATTAACCTTTAGTATTGACAATTTAACGTTAAAACTAGTTTATGAAAC
>PKYH01000058.1:0-815 GCA_003133625.1 Candidatus Bathyarchaeota archaeon
GCGTCCTTCTTTAGTTGAGTTAAAACGCTCTCGAAACTATTATGAAGTTCTTGGTTGAGTTCTGGAGCGATTTTTCTTTTTTCAGATAGATCTTTTAGTGCTTGGTCTTTACGCCATATGAGAGGTATTTGGTCACAAAGGACACTTGCTTGATTTTTAATTTTTGATATGAATGTGACTTCAGCNNCCGCTTGGTGTTAATGCGAAAGATGCGACTTTACCAATTATACGACCATACTCGTTTTTAATAGGTTTACCAATATAAAGAAAAAGATTGGAGTTAGACATGTGTGTTTTTTCCTCCTATTTTAGAAACTCTCTGTTGATTTCTCTGCTTGTGAGGCTGGGGCTGATGGCATTCCTGGGGGCAGATCGGGGAACTTGTCCTTTATCTTCTGCTCAGCAACTGTTGCTGCTTCTGTGAGAATCTTGGCTGCGTCCTCGTTTACAGAGGTGAAGTTCAGCGACATTCCACTGCTTGTTCCAGCCTCAAACATTAAACCGCTAAGCATGTTGCCAATTTCGCCTAGTTCGTTTTCTGCTTCTGGAAATACGCTTACTAAGCCTGCTCTGACTGAACGTAGAACTCCCACGGCTGGGCCTAAGGTTGATACTACGTCGCCTAGTTCTGATACTGTTCGTAATCTTAATGTGATTTGTTCGAGGGCAAGTTTAGCGTTCATGATTAACTTTGACATTTTCCGAACTTCAGCTAACTCGTTGGCGAAAACGTTTGCGCGTGCGCTGTCATGTTTTGCGTAAGCATCAACTATTCTGGCGAAGATTGTTTTGTCTCTTTGGCTGAACCTGTCTGT
>PKYH01000058.1:857-4068 GCA_003133625.1 Candidatus Bathyarchaeota archaeon
TGCGGAAAACAATCTTATACATTGTTAATATGATGGAAACATGTACGTATATATGTACAGATATACATCGCGTAAAAACTTGTTTTAGGCTTTAACTAGAAGAGCTAAAGATGATGTAAGCGCTAAAGCGTTTAGACAAAAATATGTAAGTTAGACTAAAAAGAAGCGTGGAGTAATGCTAAAACAAAAAAGGTGAATTGAATGAATAGTAGATTGAAAATATTCGGCTTAGTAGCTCTTTTAGGTTTCATAGCAGGCGTTATAGCACAACTTACAGCAGATTACATTATCCCATGTAGGTTATGTAACCCTGCTGCTTTGGCGCTGTCAAAAAGTTGTATTGCAAGTGATGCTACCGTTTCCGAATGTTTCTCGTCGTAATTACATGACCTGCTAAGATACAGTACGCTTCTGTTTCTTACTGGAGTTTTTTGAAACTCTCGAAAGCTCTCGAAGGCTAATAAATAGTCAATGAGTAGTCCGTCTCGAAGTTCTCTGTGGCTCACGTTAATTTCTTCCAGGCCAAATTCTTCCATTATTGCTTCTATGGCAGCTGCTCCTGCTACGAGTATGTCGGCTCTTTCTGGGTTGATGCCCGGGATCTTTTTTCTTTCTTCGAGCGTGAGAGCGCAAAGAATCTGAGTGATCTTTTTCAGATTTAACCTTGACAGAACTTGACCTTTGGCGCCTTTGTTATTTGTCTTGAACATTCTGGAACTTATTTCAGCCAAGTTTATTATCGTGCCCGAGCTTCCGAACGCAAGTTTTGCTCCAAAAGCTTTGATTTGCGATGTAACTCTGTTGATGCTGCCACTAACTTCTTTTTTGATGCTTTTGTACAGTTTGTAGCGTATGCGTCCAGTCCATCCTTCGCCAATGAACTGGCTTGTAAGTCTTATTGCACCCAGCTTAATGCTGTCTAAGTAAAGGATGTCGTTTTGGTTTCCAATGGCGAACTCGGTGCTGCCGCCACCTAAGTCAATGAATATTGCGTTTTCTTCGCCGATGTCTACTCCGCTTGATACGCCGCAATAGATCAAGCGGGCTTCCTCTAAACCTGAAATAACGTGGAGATTTAGTCCGGTTTCAGTAAGGATTCTTTGAAGAAATTTTTCTTGGTTGTGCGCTTCCCGAATTGCAGATGTTCCCACGGCTATTATTTCAGATGCTCCATAGGTTCTTGCAAGATCGGCAAATTTTTTGCAAACCAAAATAGCTCGGTTCATGGCATCTGGTTTGAGAATGTTGTCTTTGAACTCGTTTTCGCCAAGTCTGACTACTTCTTTTTCTTGGCTTATGAATGTGTAAGAGAGATTCGGGTTTATTCGAACTACTAATAGGCGGATTGAGTTGGTTCCAACGTCAACAAACCCGACGACTTTGCCTGTTTTTGTTAATTCTTCCTCCATGTCAGCACCACTTTTCTCCCGAATACCTTTTCGAGTAAGTCTTTTTTCTTATTAACTGCTTACTCTTCAGCGTTTGGGCTTTCATAGTAGTGACAAACTTAAATGCTTAATCACTGCATAAAGTGATCGCTTGTCACCCTGAGGAGTTCTTTATGTCATACACATTTGAAGTAAAAACCACAAAAGAGAATTTAGAAGTAGAAATTTTGGACATGAAAGGCAAGTCTTGGAGAATAACATCAAAAGAATACACTACAGTAACTTTTTCTTACACAGATAACCGTTTTACCATTACTTCTTCGAATGGAAATGAAACTGACTCTGAATACAGTGCTATCTTCTCTATTGAATCCATCAGCGATGCCTTTTGGATGATTCTGTCAATGACCGCGAGTGGCTTTTTCCAATTTAAGCGCAATGAACCCGTTGAAATACTCAGACGGGTTCTGTGAAAATCCTTGTCACCCGAGACTGTTGCAGTTTTCCATAGTCCATAGCTAACTGTATCCCACGACAGTTAATATGGAGAAGCATCCCACGAAGAGTTAACAGAACCAATTTGGGTTCTGTGAAGTTGTCGGTTGATTTGGGGTTTATGTGAAAATTCGGTTGATGACAAAGTTCTTATCTCTTTAGATAACTTTGTTGTGTAGGTGAAGGTTTTGAGTTATGAAGAAACAAAAGGAGTTGTTCTTGTCAGGTACGAAGATGGGACAGAGAAACTCTTGCCGAAAATTGCTTACTTGCGAATGAAAAAAGCTGGAAGAAAAATCACTTTGCTAAAAGAAGGTTCACATTTTAACGATTTACGGTAAAGTGGCTTATTGTTTTCGGCTTGCGTTCTCTATCAAAGTTTTCCACTTGTGCTTTCCCTCAACAGTTATCCCGCATGCCTCGGCTGGTGTTTTGCCGTTTAGTGCTTCATGTGGTCTTATGTAGTTATGATAGATTTGGTAGCCTCGAAGTATTGGAGTACGTTTCTTCTTTAGTCCTCTCATGGTCTTTTCTCTGTCTCTGACTTCACCGTTTAACCGTTCCATTTTGTTATTGTTGTGTTGCTTGCCGTTTAGGGTAATTTTGCGAGTGTGCTGTGTTCCATCGAAGGCTTGTTCACATGCTTTAGCGTATGAAGGCAGTCCATCGGTAACCAGGGTTTTAGGTTGCTTGCCCATTAACCGTTTTGCCCGCATGAAGAGAACTCTAGCATCGTGCTTCTCTTTGGTCTCTGCTACTTCTTGAGCAATCATAAACCGTGTCTCATCATCCATCATTGAAAACATATACTTCATATTGCCCTTTACTTTCAGGTATATTTCATCCGCTCTCCAAGTGTCCCCAACATTCGGGATAATGCTCTCGGTGTAATTCTGCATCAATCGAGTGTACTTTTTAATCCAGTTGAGAATTGTACGGTAAGAGACTTCAACACCAAACAGTCTTAATGACTCCATTGTGTTTCTGAGGCTTTCACCGCTAAAGTACAACTGCATAGCCGTTGTTACTGCTTGAGGATATGTTTCATGTGTTCGAAGCCTATTGTTGAAGGTGAAGTATTTGTGGCAATCTCGACATTCAAAAATCTGAATTACCCCTGACTTGTTTTTGCGTTTGCCATCTTTAATAATGTTTGATGAACCACAATAGATGCATTCTGAAAGGTTCTCGATTGGAGCTATGCGTCTTACTGCTACCTCTGCCCTGAGTGATTATGGAAAAGTTATTCAAACGAAGACGATAGGCGATTAACATATGAAGTTTTATTCGTAGAATATGAGGTTTTGTTCCTCCAATATTTCATGAAG
>PKYH01000027.1 GCA_003133625.1 Candidatus Bathyarchaeota archaeon
GGATAACTAATAACATTTATCGCCTTAGGGAGGGCACTGAGATTGTTCTTCAACAATGCAATTTTTGGAGAGAATGGGCTGGCAACAAAATTGATTTTGATGGTATATATTTGAGGGAAACGGTTATGCGTTCTCTGCTCAGGCTGCTTCTGATTTCGTTGTTTATTCTTGTGTCACCTCGCCCTTTGCTCGCGTGTCCAAAACGGGTTATTTTCCAATTCTTCAGGTTTCCGCGAATAATCTGAGGGTTGCTTGTCAAGATGTAAAATGGTATCTTGGTTTGTGAAGTGTAGAGTTCCGCCATGAAGTTTAGTAAGCGTTTTCCCACACCCAAGCCCTGATAATCTGGCAGCACAACAAGCCTAGTGACACGGTAATATCTTGCTTTCATATGGATATGGACGACTGCTATGAACGCTATCGGCCTGTCTTGATAGACTGCCGTGTAGCATCGTGCGGTTGAGGGTAGGGAGCCGTTTAGATAGTGATATTGCCGAAACATTTGCCACAGGGAAGCGCCGCACCGATAAACCTTGAGTTCAACGGGCGGCCTGACCCTTTTTTTCGGTCAAACTCCATTGTGTCTGTGCAGAATACCCAATCAGGATCTAACCAGTCAACTACATCGTAATGGCATGTCACGGCTATAAACTTCTTTTGTGAGCGGCGCACAGCCTTGCTAATCGCGAATGCAGAGACCTTGGCAATTTCCCTATCCACTACGCTTGTGAACTCATCAAAAACAATAACAGGCTTGTCCAAACAAAGCGCCCGTGCAATGTCAACACGCATTTTTTCCCCTTGGCTGAGGCAGTCATATGCTTTGAGCCAGTCAGGCGGAGAAGCAAACCCCACACTACACAGCGCCTTCGTAATCTCGCCTGTTTCAAGTTCTTCGGGAAAATCGTCAAGCACACACTTATGCGAATACTCAAACCCCCGAATGTATTCTTCAGGGAAAAGCTGCTTAGCAATACTTGTCTTGCCGGAGCCGCTGCGTCCAACAATAACGCCTACTTGCCAATCATCATCCTCAATTGGAAGAGATCCCTTGAAACGCTTCTCTAACTTTACATCAGAAAGGGTGTAGCTGCCAACTACGCTTTGCGCCCTAAAACTATCTGCTTGTTCCCAATGTTTTACAATGTTAAAATCCGTAGTTTGTAACCCTCCGACTTGAGCTTATCAAAAATCCGTTTCTGGTCAGCTTCGTCCTTGCACTCAACGATTATTTCATAGGTTGCTGGAATGCTAACTGAAAACTCACGATCCAACAGGTCTTGCGGGAGCTTTTCGCCCACAGATGCAAGAAGAGTTTTCAAACAGTCTTTTTCACCCTGCTCGATTATGCGCATGTATTCGGCGGCGTCGAGTTCCTTGTTATGCTTGCCCTTGAGCTTGTTTAGAATCTGCCTAAGCATTCGCCTATCAACATCGGTTACAGGTAAGCGAAGCACCGGAGCAAAATACTCGGCATGTTGTTTACAGATTTCAGCCCGCTGCTCACCATCAACCAAGATTCCGTCTTTATTAGTGAGTATTGGATAGGTCCAACCATACTTTTGCAAACTCGCCCAGATTTGCTCTTGCTGCCTAATCGTGGTTACATTTGGGTTGTTTTGGTCTGACTGCAGGAAGCGGAGGTCTTCTAGCATTGGCAGGTAGGCATTGGGAACCTTAATTGTTGTTTTCTTCTCCAACAAATTCACCAACTCGTTTATGTTTCTTATTGGCTTTGGGTTCTCTATTCATGTCGCGTAGGAAGTCTTCTCGGTCTTTCTTTGACCATTTGCTAACGTTTTTTTGGCACTCTATCCAACGCTGGAGGAACAGGTTAAAATTCAACTTGAAGAAAGAAGCTTCTATCTCGTCAAGCATCAATGCTCGGGGCATGGCAAACAGGAACAGCTCCATTATTCGGCTTATGATGATGTGGTTGCCCTTGAGAATTAACTCTTTATTTTCCAGTACGGCTTCGCGAGTCCACCTAGAATGATACTTATCGTCAAGCTCAAAGTTCTTGAGCAATACGAGTTGTTCAGGCTCAGTGAAAGAGTTAAAATCTACCCGAATGCCCTCAGACGGCACAGGTTTTAGCCTCTCAGACAACTCTTCAATTCTTCTGGTTAACTGGGAAGGCTTCATGGTTCATGGACCTCGTTCTGTTTCTTGGGTGTTTCAGGTTGTCTTCTAGGAATCCGAAATACTCTATCTAACAAACCCATTTCTCTGCGTTCCAAAAGAAGCGCTTCCCGCTGCTCCTTTGGCATATTGCGCAGTTTTTGAATGCTTTCCATCCAATCGAGCCAAAAATTGTAGAAGTACACCTTGAAGTACCACTCTTCGAGCTCGTCACAGCACTTTGAAGCAGGGATAACTTCAACAAACAATTCTGTAGCCCGCCTACCAAAGATTTCTAAGCCTTTGTACCACAAATCAGCGTTCTTTTCTATGACATCTTGGGGCGGACTCGCAGGAGCATACTTGTCGACGATCTCCTGAACCCTGTCAAAGAGCTTTCTCTCTGGCTCAGTTAAACAGTTAATATCGATTCTTGTCTCCGACTCAGCCGAATCGTCAAGTTCTCTAGTTAAGTTGCCTACTTTGCGGTTTATCTGCCAGGGCTTCAAGGCACAAACACTCCACGTTTCGCTTTATCCTCTAAATCTCTTAAGCGACCAAGAACCTCAGGCAAAACCGCAGTTTCATTAAGCAGCGAATTAGCTTTTAACATGATATTCAAGGCGCCAAGTTGAGCCAACTCATTAGAAGCCGTAAGTAGTCGCATGCTTGCCTGACGATAAACCTGCTCATAACGATTAATGACCTTCAACAAGATCTCCTCTGGCTTAACAACGCTCTGCAAAACCGGCTGCCAGTTCACACGAGTCTCAAAATCACTGTAAACAGTACGCTCAGAACATGTGCATTTAACGCTCAATTCCTTCACAATCTCAGCTTGCGAAAAGCCTAATCCTTCGAGCTTCAGCAATTCTAAGCGTCTAGAATCGGTATCCACGCTTAGCCACCCCCCTGAAATTGCAGTTTTCCTTCAATTTTTCAACCGTGTAGCTATGTATCTTTGAAGTTAAGACATCACAAGGTTTGGCTCAGCGAATAAGCTGCCCAAGAGACAACACAAAACAAGACAACAACAAGTTATTTAGCATAATAAAGATAAAAGATTTGCTATTTGCTCTTCTAAGCTTCGGAGGCTAAACAGACAGTTTGGTCTATGATTCAGTTCAAGGATACTACCGAAAAAGAATCACGGAATACTGATCTTGCTGGCGATTTGTTCCAGTTCACCCATACACTTTTCCAGTTCACTGAGTCCAGTTTGGTTGAGTACTGTTGAAACCAAAAAAACAAATTCCGGTCGCCGGGTATCAGCTGCTAGACGTTTAAGAGCTCCGGCTATCTCAGGTATAGTGATAGGTTTATTTTTGATGTCCAAGCCTTGTTCTAAGGCTTTAATAGCATCATCAATCACTGCGCAGATCGTTGGAATCTGGGCTTGTGCTGGTCTTTCTCTTAGATTTACGCTTGGTCCGGCGACCCCAATTACGTTTGGTCCGGCGGACCCAGTTGAATATTTTTGAGGTAAAGCGGAGATTTTTTGCTTTAGAAGCTGCAGTTCACTGACTATGTCGGAAGAGATGGAACCCATTGTAGCTTGCCGCATTGCAGCTTCTACTGTAGCCCGCCTTTTGGCGGTCAACGCACCTAAATTGTAGGGGTTTATTTCTAGAGCCTTGTCACAGCATTTGATCGTTTCAGCAAATTGTCCAAGTCCACCTAAAGCTAAGCCTTTGTAGAGCCATGCGTCTCCATTGTTAGGGTTTGTTTTCAGAGCCTCGTCTAAGCATTTGATGGCTTCAGAATACTGGCTGAGTTTAAGAAAAGCGATGCCTTTGTTGGTAGTGGTTGTTTCATCGTCAACGTTAGTGTTGACAACCAATTTGCCCAGTGTTTGTTCGCCCCCAATCTTACCTAAAGCTGTCTCAGCCGACGAGCGTACATTTGCATCCTCGTCTTTAAGGGCGAGAACCAACCCATCTACTGCCCGGGCATCACCGATATTTCCCAAAGCTTCTGCTGCTGCAATACGTACTAACGCATCCTTTTTGTATGCTAATGTCTTAATCAAGCACTGAACATCACGTTTGGCTTCCATTTTAGCAATATCAAGTTTTGACAAGGATGGCAATTTTTTCACTGCTTGAGCTGCACAATCGCGTACATCTTTGCTTGAGTCTCTCTCTATCGCATCAACCAATCCGTATATCGCCCGGGCATCACCAATGTCGCCTAAAGCGCTCGCCGCGCCCCAGCGTGCAATAGCAAATTGGTCTCTGAGGGCAACAAGCAATGCGTCCACCGCTCGCGCTTCACGAATTTGCCCTAACTTCAGCGCCGCATGCCAGCGTATATCTGGAAATTTATGGTTAAGTGCATCAATCAACTCATCAACTGCGCGTTCGCCGCCAATTTTTCCTAAGGCCCACACCGCTTTAACGCATACATCTAACTCTTGGTCTTGGAGGGCAACAACCAACCCATCGACAGCCTGAGCACCACCAATTTTCCCTAAGGCCGCAGCCACGGATGAGCGTAGTGGTCCAGCCCTGTTTTTGAGGGCGAGAACTAAATCATTTATTGCCCGTGGGTTACATATGTTTCCTAAAGCGTCGGCTGCACTTATTTGTACCTCCAAATAAATCCAGTCTTTGAGGGCTAGAATTAATCCATCTACTGCGCGGGCGTCACCGATTCTTCCCAAAGCTTCTGCTGCTGCAATACGTACTAACTTATCCTTTTTGTATGCTAATGCCTTAATCAAGCCCTCGACATCGCGCTTGGCTTCCATCTTGGCAACATTGGATATTGATAACCCGAAAAGAGGCACAACACCCACTCCGCACTTGTCCGCATATAGAATTTACTGTTTAAATAATCTTTGGCGTGGAGCTCTATTCAATCCAGCCTTTTTCGCTGTTACAAGACTCTTAGCATAGACGTTTGAGATTTAAGTCTTGGCAACCAACGCTGAAGAGAAAAAGGAGGAATTGCGGGTGACATCTCCACGGGTGAAGGGGTCCAAATCCCACCCCGGGCATCATTGAAAAAATCTTTTAAGCTAAACGTTGACATTATAGCTTGGTAGTATTATGCCGTCCCTGAAAAAGAAGAATGCTGCAAAGAAAGCAAAGCATGAAGCTAAAACGGGCAAGTAAGTTTAAGCAGAGTTTTGCTCTTTTCATTGGCTTCGAGAGAGGCAAAACGAATAAGGGTGCGTGACAATTGAACAGTGGAAAGAAGGGTGCAGGAGGGGCAATCAAAATTAAAAACAAAACAAAAAACAAACCGAAAAACGAAGCAAAAGGCAAAACAAAAAACAAAGGAAAAAAGACGTGGAAGCAGCAGTAAAAAAGGTGAAGAAAAATGAGCATAAAAAATAGTTTCCTACGTTGGTAATAGAAATCTATGGGGTTAATAGTTTAACTGTGTCGTTTTCAGTGATGCATACCCATCTGTTGGTTTGGGGAGAAAAGGCTATACATTCTAATTCAGTCCTTTGAAAAATACTTTGATTAATCACATTTAAAACTGGATTTTGAAAACCTTGAGAAAATACGGTAAAACTTTATTTTAGTACAGTAGACGTTGCTGAAAGTGAAGAATGCACGTTATTTTTATCCGAAGTAACATAGCGTACTTAATTGTGAGTTTTGGATGAGATGAAACATTTCATTTATTTACAACTTAACAGAATTTTAGCAGGCATAAATCTTTCAATCGTTTCAGCATCGGTTTTTTTCGTTTGTTTTCTTCTTTGCTGCAAAAGTTCTTCCAAATCTCGAGTTTGGCTATTTAGTAAATTGCACATGATTGTCATTTTGAAGCTTCATCTAATTAGGTTTTATGAATTAGTGGTCCACTGCAAGAGAAAAAAGGGAAATGCGGGTGACATCTCCACTGCTTTGAGGGTTCGAATCCCGGCGGCCCCACCACAATATCCATGGATTTCCCATCGCTTGGAACCTCTAAATCGGTAAAACATTACTTGAACGCCAGATAAACATAAAAGTTTGAATTGGCGTCAATACTTTTTCGATAATATGCCCTCAATCATCTTCACGTCAAACTATGCTGCCATAGGTTTTGTGATTGCTTTAGTCTGTTTTTTCGTAGCCGAGCAAATTGGAGGTATAATTATTCCAGCAATAAGACGAGGCGGTGCCAAGATGCAACGAAGAAATGTTGGCTCAAACTTTTTGGTGATTTTTTCTTGGGTTGCTGTCTTAGGCTTTACAGTAGTCTTTGCAAAGATAGGCTTTGGTTTATTGCCTGATTGGATTTATTATATCGGTATAGCTGTCATGTTTGCAGGAATTGTGTTTAGGCAATGGGCTATAACTGTTCTAGGTCGCTATTTCTCTACCGTCTTAGGCGTACAAGAGGGACAAAAAGTTGTGGAGACTGGACCTTACCGCTTGATAAGACATCCCTCGTATACAGGTGTTCTCATTTTTCTAGCTGGGATGGGATTAGCGGTGCAGTCTTGGGCAGCAATACTCATAGACATTGCAATCTTTGGCATAGCCTATGGTTACAGGATATTTGTAGAAGAAAAGGTTCTCATTAACGAATTGGGCAACAGTTATGTTGAGTACATGAAGCGAACAAAGCGAGTAATTCCCTACCTAGCTTAGTCATCCGTAGAATGCAAAAAATTTAAGTCAAGTTCAGCTGAACCATCTCAACATGGAATTGCAGAAAGGGGCGTTTTGATGGCTGATGAAGATGAAAGCAGCAAATCAAGAGGCTACAGAATCGACCGCGTCTTAGCTTTAAGCGACGGCGTCTTCGCTTTCGCAGTGACTCTTCTAGTTCTCGATTTGGCCGTTCCTGCCCTTTCACCTGGCGCATCATCCATGGACCTTTGGCAAGGACTATCCAAAGAATACATCAGTTTCTTCAACTACATCCTCAGCTTTTTTATTGCTGGAGTATGGTGGAACGGACACAACCGAATCTTTGAGCATATACGCGACTCCAACACGGCTCTAAGAATGTTAAACCTGTTCTTTCTCCTCTGGATCGCCTTACTCCCTTCTTCACTAAAATCCTAGACCAATACCCCAGTCTACAGCTATCTGTTATGTTATACGCTATGGACCAAGCTGCAGCAGGCATATTTCTAACTATTACATGGTGGTACGCAAGCCGAAACAACAACATGATTGACAAAAACATGACAAAAACAGAAATCAGGTTTACAACGCTCCGCAACATAATCGTGCCAATTTTCTTCATCATCTCCATAGGTCTATCATTCATAGGACCCAACGTGGCGAGCCTTTCGTGGTACGGGCTGATTCCAATCTTCATCATCGTACTCCGACTGGAGCAAAGAAGAGGAAAACAACAGACAAAACCCAACAATGCAACAAAATCGAAAAAGTAATCCTAGGGGCTATGCGAAAGATGAAACAACTAAGGAACAATTCGATCAGATGAAAAAAGACAAAAGGGATTCGTGATTTAAGGAAAGAAAAAAGGGAATTGCGGGAGATGTCTCCATGGGCTCCTTCATAAGGATTTATGAAAAATATTGGTTCTATGCCTACCTTTTAAATGAGTTAAGATTATTCAGGTAAACGTTTTAATTTAGCTTTGAAGTCGTCCTTTGGCTATGTGGCGGTTGGGGTTCTTCTTTCACGAGATAGCGTTCGGATTGCTAAGCGTCTTTATACCCCTGTACCTAGTTGCCTTCAAAGACACCAGCGTTCTTGGTGGACCACTTGTTGCTCTAGGCGTCATGACGTCAATAGCCATATTCTGCTCCATCCCCGCCTCATTCCTCTGGGGATACCTCTGCGACGCCACGCGCCACTACAAAGTGTTTATTCTCCTTTCTTTCCTATCGTCAGCGGTAATTCTCTTCCTTATGACGCTTCCATTTGCCCAAAACATCCTTCTATTTGTTGCCTTGTACGTTGCCATGCAAATGCTCCATGTGGCACATGAATCGCCTAAAAACGTGCTTATCGCCGAGCATTATAGCCGTGATGAATGGGAAAAATCCTACGGCTTCTACGAGGGACTCACAGAAATCGGCTTCATCGTTGGTCTAGCCATCGGATTAATCATGTTTGCATCTAGCCTTAGCTCTTCTATCTTGGCAACTTACAGTCTGTACCTATGTAGCGGTTTAAGCGTCACTGCATTCATCCTATCCATATTGCTTATTGCTGATCCATTGATAATTTTTGAAAGGCGTTTAGTAGGTATTGAGAAAAAGATAGATTATACCTATCGTGGCGTAAAATCTTTATCTAGGATTTTGGACGGACTACGGTGGGATGGTTCACTTAAAGAAGACAGTTTTCGCGGGTTTGCTTTAGCAATAGTTATGTTTGCTCTTGCAACAAGCCTCTTCTTCACGCCTTTGCCCATATTTCTTAAGCAGGGTCTGGGGTTGCCGACAAGCATGGTTTATGTCGCGTACATCCTAAACTCAGTTGGGGCAGCAGCGGGTTACTTCTTGATCCGTGGGCGCGCAAGATCAATGGATATGAGGAAGCAAATGCCGCGTTTTGTGCTTTTCCGCAGTTTGCTCATATTCATGCTCGTTGGGTTTATTGAGTTTGCTTTTTCGCCTACAATCATGACTGGGATTCTTCTCATTTTTATCGGCTTCGCATACGCGATGTATTACATTATGATGCTTTCCCTCTCGATGGAGCTTATACCTCAGGGAAAAACTGGCTTTTTCGATGGACTTGTGGGCTTGGGATCAGCGGTAGGCTCTTTCTTTGGGCCTTTCCTTGCTACACACTTGAATTATCTTCCAACTTTCCTAGTTGCCGCTGTCGTTTTCTTCTTTGCTTTCATAGCACTAAAATTATTTTCATAAATCAAGAAAGTAAAAGAAAAAGATGGAGCGAGCTTTTTGCTCGGTTTAAGTTTATTCTGTGTGTACTCTGAATAAGTCGATGTCTTCGCGCATGCTTGGTGTTAGTTCAAGGAAGTCTCTTACTGCACGCTCAATGTCTTTTGACTGCGTGACGTATCTTCCGACGATTAGGATATCAGCGCCTTTTTCTAAGGCTTCTTTGGCTGTTTCTGGTACTATTCCGCCTGCAACGGCGATTAGGAATTTTTTGTTTGGGAAAGCTTGGCGTATCATTTGTATGCGTTCTAGTCCGCAGGTTCTTCCGCTTTCTTGATCTATTCCCCTGTGCAATATGACGACATCTGGGAATTCTTTGAGTGATTTAAGTTTTTCAAGAACATCTTCAACGTTTAACATGTCTATGACAGCGTATATTCCAAGTCTTTTGGCTTCATGTACGAATGCGTCAAGAGTTTCAGGTGGCGCTAATCCAGCAGCAACCACTGCGTCTGCGGTATCTTCATAGGCTATGTCTACTTCGACTTTTCCAACGTCGAGCGTTTTTAGGTCTGCAACTATGAACGAGTCTTTCGCTACTTGTCTCAGGTCATTGATCACTCTTGTTCCGTAACGTTTGATTAGTGGTGTTCCGGCTTCAATGATAATTCTGTCACTTCCTGGAAGTTGAGCGAGGATTTTCTTGGTTTTCTCAAGCTCGGGTGCGTCCATTGAAATCTGCAGGTATGGGGGTCTCCATAAGCGTGGAACTTTGAAGCCCATTATCGGGTGCTTTGCGCGGTCTTTTTCATAGATTATCTTTTCAAGTGATGGGTACTTCTTTAATGCTCGTTGCAGCGCCATTTTTGTGGCGCCGTAATTGTACTGGTATATTCTTCGGTAATCGCTTGCTTGCGGATGAATAAACACGCTGCAAATGATAACCCACTCATCAAGTTTGTCTGCGGGGATTATTCCTTCTTCTGCAGAATCAGCGATGGCTTTGGCAACTGCGGCTTGTGCTGGGCCAAAGATTTTTCCTATGTCCTCCATGTTCTTAATGGTTACTTTAGGCACTATTAGTGTGTGGGGTTTCGGCGGCAAATTAGGTCTTATAACTGCGAGCAGTGGCGTATGACCAGCTGATAAACTTGTCATGCCATTAGCAAACGCTTGACCAACTGGGCCATTTTTGTCGCCTATCATCAGATCTATGTGTGCTACTTCGTTTCCTTCTCCAACCAGAGATTCACCGATTAAATAAGTGCTTCCTGAATTTTCGTCAGCAACCACAACCACTGTCGGCATACACTCAACAATCTCTTTGAAATCGACATTGAACTCCTTTAACCAAGTGTAAAGTGTATCCCTGTGAATGTCTATTTCTTTCGCTGTTCCAACGATTGTCGGTTTTGTCGGCTTATTTTTTGAGTCAACTTCTTTTTTTGCCGCTTCAGTCAACATTTTAATAAATTCTTCTCGAGTTTCTGGCTTTTTAACATCTGCTCCCGACATTTATTTTAGCCTCAGCGCTCTCTGTATCTCATCTTATATATAAAAGTGTCGGAAGGTTGAAAAAAGTATTAAGGATGGTTGAGCTGATTCTAGCGACAAATTGTCGTTCAATAGCTGTTTTATTTGGGGAAGCGGTAAATGTTTTTCTTAAAAAAAGTTTATCGGTAAATCTATATACCTTGAAGTTTTATTGAATGCCTCATTATGAGGCAATCCGGATGTCTTGGACTGACTGGGCATGTTTAGGCATATTCGTATTTGGTTTTTTGCTCTTCCTATACGGTGCCAACGCTTATAATGCAATTATTGGTTACGCGGGCGTTTACCTTTGCATCGGTGCAATCGCAGCCTATCTTATTATATACATATACAAGGAATTGACTAAGAAAGCGCCCTCTCAAAACCCATAAAGGTTACCGTATTTTTCATTTAGGTATTGTAGGTAAGGTTTAGAATCCAAGTTTTTTTGGGTTGCTTTCTTGATGAGCTCTTCTGGGTCGTAGAGGTCTCCTTGGCAGTAGATATTTTTAGTTAACCAATCATTCACACTTTTCAATTTTCCTTGTGAGAGTTGGTTGCGCCAGTTTGGGATGTCTTTGGTGATTGTAGCGGTTATTTGTCCACTGTAAATGTTGCCTAGCGTGTAGCTTGGGAAATAACCGTATAATCCGCTTGCCCAATGCGTGTCCTGCATTACTCCTTCAGAGTCATTTTCAACTTTTACGCCAAGATAATCAGCGTATTTCTGATTCCATACCTCAGGGAGCTCGTTGACTGCGATTTTATCGGCGAAAAGGTCTCTTTCAATTTCAAAGCGTATAATCACATGCAAGTTGTATGTTACTTCGTCGGCTTCAATGCGGATTTTTGACGGTTCAACCTTGTTGATAGCGTGGACAAACTGGTCTAATTCAACATTGGCAAGGTTTGGGGCTGCTTTTTTGAGTTTAGGCATAAAACTTGTCCAGAACTCTTTCGACCGGCCAATTACATTTTCGTACAAGCGTGATTGGGACTCATGTATGCCATAGGAGCATGTGGAACCTATTGGTTGATACTTCCATTTTGGTTTGAGGTTCTGCTCATAGAGCGCATGCCCCGTCTCATGAAGTATGGAGAAGATTGAGCTTGCATAATTGTTTAGGTGATAGTGGGTAGTTATGCGTACATCGTCGTAGTAGCCTGTGGTAAAGGGATGTTCTGTCTCATCAATTCTTCCATGCGCCGCAGGCGAGGTAGTGTCGTAGCCTAATGTTTGAGTTAAGAGTTGTGCGATTTGGCGTTGGTTCTCCGCTGGAACTGGCTGATAAAGTATTGCTACATCTGGCTTGTTTGGGCTGGCTTGAATCTTGCTTATTAGCTGTTTTAAGCCTTGCTGAAGTTGACTAAACGTTGCCGTAATCTGATCCCCAGTCATTTTAGGCTCAAAATTATCAATCGCCGCTTCATATGACGTTTTGGTTTCCTTAACTTTCATAAGAATTTCTGCAGCTTGCTTGCTTAAATCTAAAAGTTTTTGCAGGTCAGCTTTGAAGAGATTAAAATTTTTTTGGGCTTTAGCTTTTTTCCAAACATTTACCGTTATTACTTCTTGCTTGGCAAGGTCAGCCACTAGTTTTTCAGGCAAACTAGTTTGTTCTCGATAGCTTTTTTGGATTAGGTAAATGTTGCGTTTTTCCGCTTGGCCGAGCGCTTCATATTCGGGGCTTGCTTGTATGGTGCTTAGGAGCTTTCCTATTTCAGGGTCTGTGCTCATTTTATGATGAATGCGGCTTAGTAAAGAAAGTTGTTGACTCCGTTGCTCTACTGCTCCTGGGGGCATCATGGTTTCCATGTCCCAGTGGATTATGCCTTCGGCTGTTTGGAGCACCATTAGGTCTTCAGTTTTTGCTAAAAGTTGATTGTAAACTGAATTTATATTGTTAGTAGTCAAAGTGATTTTTCGCCTTCATTTATTTTGTGTTAATGCTTTGTTAACCCTATTTCTCACAGAAGACTATTTAGCTTCTTTTCCCTGAAATACTTTTTTTTGTTGCTAACCAATCGGTTAAGACTTGCATGGTTGATGTTAACGATTATCATTTGGGATGTTTTGTGCGTTCGATTTGGGCTATGGCAAGGTTGGGGGAAAGTCTGGTGCTGTGGACGTTGCTGAAGACGTTTTAGAGCAGGATTGGGGCTTTTCTGCCTGATACTAGATTTTTGATTTGTGACTATTGCCGCGTGCTTAGTGACGTAGAAATGTTAAATGGCACCGAAACAACATTCACCATTTGACTATAGGGTGCCGAAACAACATTCACCATTAGTCAAAAAAGGTGCTGAAACATGTTTCAGCTGGTCGTTTAAACAGCAATAGGGAGGTGCATAATGTTTGGTTAGTGAAGACGTTTGGGCTGGCAAGAACCTTATTAGGCCGCGTCTGAGTCGGGATGAGCTTTGGTTGCTGTATCGTCTGGTGGATAATCAGTATTGGTTGTTGAGGAAGCATCCGCATCCTTTCTGGGATTTGGATGAGCTCAGTAGGCTGAGGCTTAAGCTGTTGAGGAATCTGAATAGGAACCGTAAACAAGAATATCAAATAAGCGTACGCAGAAGGGTCTATTAAAACAATTAGCAGGCATGCACTGATTTCAACAAATGGTGGCTCTTATCACTGGATTGCTAACCTTAACTTGGTGAGATTGTTGTTAAAAAAATTAAGTGCCAGAAGCGAACGCCGCTTATTACCCTCATCGCGGAAAACAATTGATACTTTAAAAAAGCTCTGCTTCTTTTTTTATTTCAGCATACAAACTTAAGCATACTGCGTACATCGAGGTTTGTTGCTGTTTAATGTTAACAACATACCTTTAAGTGAACAGTAACCACGCTTTATCCTGAAGTGTCAACTTATGACTGAAAGCAAACCACCCTACGGCAAACGAATCAAAACATGGTCCATTTTGCCTAAAGCACCACCTTTGCATGAAGAACCCATACGTGGGATAGAGCCAGGCAAAATAGTCTGCCAAATATGCAGAAAAACCTTCAAAACCCACACCCAACTAGACAGGCACATGGAACACATGCATGGAAGCCCTGAAAAAACTCATATCGAATAATTGGTGCTCCGGCCGGGATTTGGACCCGGGTCTTCGGCTCGAAAGGCCGGAATACTTGACCGGACTATACTACCGGAGCGCTTCGCATAGAAGCATCAAGCAGAATGCTTTTTCACTCGAATAAACCTTACCCTTCTAGAATGAGGCTTTTAGCTAGCTCGGGCTTTCTTGTTTTGATTTTTTGGTTTAAACAAAAATCCAGTTATCTGCTCAACAAGCTTGCCCTGGTTTTTTACAGTTTTTTCTAGTTCTCGGATTCTTTTTTCTAGGTCATTTGAGATGATTTTGCCTTCGATTCTGTTTGCTGAACGGAACATTAGCAGCATTTTGAAAACTTCAGATATGGCTTTTTCTTGCTCATCAGCGGAAGCGGGTTTTATTCCAGCAATTATGGATAACTGGTTCACATAGTGTTCTTTAATTTTTAGTTCCGCGTTAACCGAAGGGTCAGTTGGAAATGCAATGCTCAGCGGGATCTTTTTAGCCAGTTCGGCTGCTGTTGGAAAACGGATTATGATGTCTCCTCTTATCCATGAAGAAACGAATTCCGTGACGAATTTTCGAATATCTTTTTGACTGAAAAGTAAAGCAGGCTCTGCCTTTGGTTCAGTTTTTCTTTTAATTCTGACACTGATAACTTTCTTGTCTTCAGCATTATCTTTAGTTTCTTTCGACACCATTGCTCCCTTTCCATGCGCTACCTAAAGCTCTCTCTATTTATTTCCTTAAGCATGACTAGTATTTAAGAAAAAGCGTTAAAACGAGATTTTTGCTGCGGATGGAATTTTGCCCAAGATTTTAGCGGTTGCCTTCTCCACCTTTTCACGGTCAGCTGCATCAGTATATACTCGTAGTATATTCATGAAGCCTTTCAATGTTTCAAAAATCTTTGAAATCTCACTTAGCCGCTGCAACGTTTTCTCACCCGCTTGGTTTCTGGTGAAAACAGGAATTTCCATGGACTCCATAAGTACCGCGTGGTGATAAGGTACGGACGGCACGGTGGGCACGTCAATTATCACCGATTCAATGCCAACGCCTGCTTCCTTGGCGATTTCGCTCTGCATTTGGCGCCTGTATGATTCGCGACCAAAAATATTCGATATCATAGTATCCTTCTCGTAGAAAGTACGTTCATAAGCGCACTTTAGCATTCTGCGCCTTTCCAGGTCGCCAATTATTCCTTTGGAGGCTTCACACTTTTTCAGGGCTGCCCAAACCGTGTAGTCATCCAGCGCTAAATACTCTTCAGGCGTCTTAAACGCCGTCAACCCTAACTCACTATTTGCTTTTTCCATCGCGGTCGCCAGCATAATTTGCGCTGCTCTACCAACACGGTGAAAATAAATGCTCTTAAACGACTCAATCCTAGCAATCATGAACGCTTCCAACGCCGACAGGGCACCGAGTTCCACGGCTAAATTTTCACCTAAAACATCAAGCGCATGTATAAGGCGGAAAACGTCAATGAAACCGTACTCAGCGCCAGTGTGATAAGTATCTCTGACGATGAAGTCCTGCTTGTCAACATCCACGGCACTGCTTATTATTTGGTCAAGAAACGCTTTGCTTGGCTTGTGTAGTTTTCCAACGGCAAGCTTAGCTACCTCTTGGGGCTTGTAACCCATTTTTGCTAGTTTATCGCCTACTTCGCTCTTCTCGATAATCCATGAGGTGATGTCCTCATGCGTTTTTTCCAATTCTTTTATCAATAATTGCTCGAAAACATGCGAGAAAGGTCCATGNNTGAAATGTTAGGGTTCTCCAAAACTTTGCCTGCCAAATACATGACGCCGACACAGTGTTCAAAGCGTGTATGGTTGGCGCCTGGATAAACGTATTCTGAACCTGCCAGTTGCCTCAATCGCCTTAGCCGCTGCATTGGGTGCGAATCAATAATGTTCTTTTCTGTTTCGGTAATGTACACGTACCCGTGTACGGGATCCTTTATTTCTCCCCAGTAAGCCTTAGGCACAAGCAAGCCTCGCAGTTGTAAGTTATATTTATGTGTCTCCCTATAATGTGTAACGCTAACCAGCCGAGTTGAAAAGCATGGGTAAGAAGGGCGTTTTCATCTGCATCGAAGGCTTAGACGGAAGCGGAAAAACCACACAGGCAGTTCTACTCACCGAAAGGCTTTACAAAAGCCACAATGCAATTTACACTGCAGAGCCTAGCCACGGCAAAACGGGCACTTTCATCCGAGAATGCTGCCTTTATGAGAAAAAACGCTTGCCAACAGCCGCTGAAGCACTACTTTTTGCCGCAGACCGCATCGAGCACATAGAAAACGAGATAAAACCCGCTTTAGCCGAGGGGAAAATGGTAATCTGCGACCGCTACATTTACTCGTCTTTAGCTTACCAAGGCAGTGCAGGCCTCAGCTTGGACTGGATTAAGACCATTAACTCTCATGCTTTGCAGCCAGATTTCGGCATATTTATCGATGTATCTCCAGAGCGGGTGCTGGAGCGTTTGCAAAGAAAGAAGTCTGTGATGGAAACCTTAGAAACACAGCAAAAAGTTCGAGAAATTTACATGAAGTTCGTTGAGAAAGGTGAACTTATCAAGATTGATGGTGGCAAACCCAAGGATGTAGTAGCCGACGCATTGTATTCGAAAGTTTTGAGTTTACTTAAAACTGTCACATAATCATTGAAAAAAGAAAAGTGAGGGTTTGCGGTTTAGTCTTCTCTCCACTTGAACAGTCTAACTGCCAGAACGAAGATTACGGCTGTTATCACTGCAACGACAGCAAGGTCAATTATTGCTCCCATGTAGTTTGCGTAAACCATGACGTTGTTTAAGCCCTCAACTATGTAGAATAGTGGCAGCACGTGTGCGATACTTTGTAGGTAGGTTGGCATGATGCTAATGGGGAAGAAGGTGCCAGCAAGGAACATCATCGGAAACGTCACTATGTTGCCTATTACGCCTGCAGTTTCAGGGTTCTTTGTTACGGTTCCAACGAGCATGCCCAGTGAAGCGAAAAGCATTGGCCCCAGAACTAGGAAAGGTATAAGCCAAACGGTTAACGCCACATGAGCGCCGAATGCGAAGATTCCCACGCCGACCATGAGCAGAAAGCTTGCGATAGTCAAAACGATGTACCACAGCACTTTAGAGGCTAGCCACTCCATTTTTGTAAGCGGTGTAAGAGACAGTTGCTTGAACAGTTTCGTCTTCTTGTACTCCGAGGAAATGTTAACCAGAGAGAACATTGGGCTTACAAGTATGGAAAAACCAATCAAGCCTGGAATCAGGAAGTCAATGTACTTTGTTTGCTGCGTATTGACAGTTGCCGATGTTATACCTATAATCGCTGGGGTAGTGTCATTGTATTTTCGCTGGAAATAGTTTAGGTTGAAATAGTTTGCATATCCATTAACTGTTCCACTTACGATGCCACTTGAGCTTGATGCCGGATTACCGTATACAGTCAAGTTTACCGGATGGCCTGCCAAATAGTTAGCTGAGAAGTTTTCGGGAATAATAATACCGTCAGATGATGAATGATCCGCTAGGTACTTTGAAAAGTTCTCAGAAACATCCACTGTTATGACTTTGATTGTGGTAGAACTGTTGAGAGCGTTCAAAAACTGTGAAGCAACATCCATTTGTGGTGCAGCGAACGGGCCAGTGTCTTGGTTTTGCGTATAAACATTGATTGTTCCAGAGCTGTTCCCAGAGAAAATTGCGCCAAAAATCAAGATTAGAATAACTGGGAATATTAATCCGAAGAATAGTCCAAACTTGTTTCTTAGGTATCCACGACTAAATACTTTGAAATCTGAAAAGATTCTTTTTCCACTAACCATTTTTTAGCGCCTCTGTTGATTATTAGGTCTGTCTGCTTTTGCTTTCATCGTTCTCAATGGTGATTTCGCCATGCTCATCCACTCTTCCACTGACAAGCTTAACGAAAACGTCGTCTAAGCTGTCACGGCGTGTCTGGATTTCTCCCCAGTCCATTTTTGATTGTTCAGCAGCTGCCAAAGCTGCTAGTGCATCGATTTTCTGTTTGAGCGGTATACTAATTACGCTTCTATGCCTGTCGTACTCAACTTGTAGTTCAGTGTTTGCTTTGATATAATGAGCTAATTGTTCGGTTCCGTGAATTTCAAGTCTTTCTCCTGAACCGTGCTGCGCAATGATTTCATCTGAGGTTCCCATAGCAACGATGTGTCCATGGTTCATGATGGCTACTCTGTCACATAATTGCTGCGCCTCGTCTAGGTAATGAGTGGTTAAAATTATCGTTTTACCCTTAGCCTTCAATCCCCTAATCACATCCCAGATTGCCCTTCGCGCGTTCGGATCCAATCCAGTGGTGGGCTCGTCAAGAAAGAGCAGTTCAGGAGTGTTCACAAGTGAGAGAGCAAGCCCTGTTTTCTGCTTTTGTCCTCCTGAAAGGTTGTCGAAGTTAACTTTAGCGGAATCCTCAAGCAAGACTTCCTTTAAAATCTCATCTGGATCAACTTTAACGTTGAAAAGGTCAGCGTAATATATTATTGCTTCCCTTGGGGTTGTTTTTTCAAAGAAAGTAAACTCTTGAGGTATAACGCCAAATTTCTTGTGAAGTTCATAACCATTTTTCCAAGGGTCAAGACCAAGAACTTTTATGTCTCCGCCGTCCTTTTCTCGCAAGCCTTCCAAAATTTCTATAGTGGTGGTTTTTCCTGCGCCGTTTGGACCTAAAAGACCGAAAACTTCACCTTTGTTAACTGTGAAGGAGATTCCATCTACTGCTTTCAAATCTCCATAGCACTTTTTGAGGGAAGAAACTTCAATCGGAATCAATTACATTTTGCTCCTGTTTTTTGTTTCTTTTATAAGGCTGCCTTGTCTTTTGCCTTTTCGCGTTTACGGAATTACGCTGTTAGAGATATAATTTTCGGCTATAAAATAAATATCTCTCGCTGCCTTTCCATTGCATGGAAACTAGGGGTTTGATTTTTTCAAAACTTTCCTTTTCGCGGCTTCATTTATTTTGTTAAAAATAAATAGTGCCAAATCTTCAGGCGAAATGTATCTTGGGCCCCTTTCATGGAAAACTTGAATTTCAAAAGCGTCTTTGCTAAAGATGGTTCGGAGCAGGTAATAATCAAACTTTAATGCAGTCTTCTTTTCTGCATTGCCCTTGTAGTAGCGTATGGCACAGAAGAAATCCATTGTATGTAAACGCTCTTTCTCAAGCAAATTAAGTGTTCTTCCAAGCTCTTCTTCATCTATGTAGTTGAAGCTTTTAGCCTCAGCCAAGCCTAACTCGAAAATTAATTTGCATTCTGGTATGGTTGGATTAGCGACTTCTTCAAAACTGAATTCCTTTCGGTTTACATCATAAAAAACTTGGATTAGCTTTTGTTGAAGTTGCTTGCTCGAGAGAGTTGAATTAAAACTCTCAACCATGTGAATGTTTGAGGGGAAATTTTCATAAAAACCCAGCGTCACGACATTCCTGCTCAGGCTTTCTTAATTTTCTGTATTTTATCGAGGCTGTTTAGCAATTCAGATAGTGCACAGGTGAGTTTTTGAAGCTCTTCCACGTTTTCGGTTTTTTCAATTTTGCCTTGTATGTCCTCTACTTTCGTTAACAGTATTGCTTCAAGTTTATCGTAGGCTGTGCTGGTTGCGGCTTGTTTGGGTGGTTCTTCGCCTTCTTTAACTATTATTACTTTTTTTTCATCCTTTGCGCACCATAAAGTGCCATCTTTTAATCTGAAGAGTGGGGAAGCGCAGACTGGGCATGACAGGTCGGTTAAAGTGGCGCCTTGCCGTAGCAGGTTTGCCATTCGTTTAATAGGTGTATCTTCTGTTTTTTGTTGCATTTAGAACCCCAAAGTAAATACGTATCAATACTTATATAACTTGGTTACTGCGAAAATTGCAGGTAGGTCGTGCCCATTTATGGTTCGAAAGAAAAAAGCTGAAGAATATGAAGCCAAAATTAAGCAAGCGTTAGCAGTGCTTGCAGAGGTTTCCGAGGACAGCACAACGCCAAGAAACATCAGGCGTTCCGCAAAAGACGCCTTGAATGCCCTGCAAAGCCATGAATATACGCCTGCAGTGAGAGCTTCAAACGCCGTGTCGCTTCTTGATGAGATTCTGCAGGACCCAAATATGCCGCCTTACACACGGGTTAAACTTTGGAACGTTATGAGTTTTATTGAAGCTATAAAAGACTAAAAAGCCTTCAACAAGCTTTTGTTTAGTTATTTTTAGAGAAAGCGTTCGTATCGCTCACGCTTGCTTCTCAGTATCATTTAGCTTGTTTAGCCAGCTTCTTTTCTTCCTTATACGAGTAAGCGCAATGTATACAGCAGAACGCTGTCTCCCTGCCATCGATGATTTCTCGGTAGCCGCCTTCATAGACTTTGCACCCACAGTGGACGCAGACGTAGAGGCTTGGTTCAATAGCGATTGCTACTAGCTCGGCAAAGCGTTTGAAAAGACCAGTGCATAATTCTCTTCCTTCTTGTGTCAACTCATAAATTTTTCTTTCTTTTTCCCCTACTGGTTTTATTTTGTGTTTAACTAAGCCTTTTTCTTCTAGTTGCTGCAGGAACGGGTAAACTAGGCTTGGGCTCACTTCTTTTTTGACTCTTTTTTTGAATCTGCTTATTATGCTATAACCGTGTGTTGGTCCTTCGTAGAGTATTGTTAGTATATAGAAGCGTGAGAAGTCGGAGATTAATTCATCCATGTTTTCTGGTTTTGTATTGTTGGGCATGTTTTTGTTCTTGCATAACTAGTGTCTTTATTATTATAAATGTTTTTTAGATATATCTCAAAAATACCTATGCAGTATGCAAAATAGCATCTTCAATCTGCTCCTATGCTACACGCACTAACAAATATATGCCACCTGTTACATGTAACTCTGGGTTCCAAGGGGGACATGCCCTATGAAATATGACGTAATAATCGTGGGTGCAGGACCGGCAGGCATCTTCTCAGCGCTAGAACTAACAGAGAAAACAAACTTAAACGTCCTAATACTCGACAGAGGAACAGACATAGACAAACGCAAGTGCCCATCCAGCAGAGGGTTCGAATGTGTCCATTGTGAACCATGCTCAGTTCTTTCAGGCTGGGGTGGAGCAGGCGCTTACAGTGATGGAAAGCTAACTCTGTCAACAGAAGTTGGTGGTTGGCTAAACCAGTACGTTTCAACCAAAGAGCTCCAAGCCCTAGTAAAATACGTAGACAGCATCTACCTAAAATTCGGGGCAAGCGAGCAAGTTTACGGAGGAGACGGCGAAAAAGTAGATGAAATCGACCGCCAAGCGTCACTTGCGGGTCTTAAACTTATCAGGCAAGAAGTTCGCCACATGGGCACAGAAAAATGCCGAGAAACGCTACAGCGAATGCGCAAAGAACTCAACGGCAAAATCACATTCCGACCAAAAACAGACGTTAAAGGATTAATCGCTGAAAACCACCTCATCCAAGGAGTAGAAACAGTTGACGGCGAAAAAATCCAAGGCAAATATGTTATAATTGCTCCTGGCAGAAGCGGAGCAGAATGGCTCAAAACAGAAGCCCAAGTCCGCGGATTAAAAACCGTAAACAACCCAGTTGACATAGGCGTTAGAGTTGAAGTTTTAGCTTCAGTCATGGAGAATCTAACCAAAGTGCTTTACGAGCCAAAACTGGTTTATTACTCTCGTCTCTTCGATGACCAAGTCCGCACCTTCTGTGTCTCACCATACGGCGAAGTAACGACGGAATCCTACGATGGCGTCTTAACAGTTAACGGTGGAAGCTATGCTGAAAGAAAAACCGATAACACAAACTTCGCCATCCTAGTCAGCACTTCTTTCACAGAACCTTTCAAAGAACCTATTGCTTACGGCAAATATGTTGCCCGCCTTTCAAACCTCTTAAGCGGAGGAGTAATGGTTCAGCGCTTAGGCGACTTAGTCACTGGACGACGCTCAACACCCGAACGCTTAGCAAGAAGCGTAGTTACACCGACATTGAAGAATGCTACGCCAGGAGACTTAAGTTTCGTTTTGCCCTATCGTTACCTATCAGACATACGTGAAATGCTTCAAGCCCTAGACGTGATAGCGCCAGGAATCCACTCAAGAGACACGCTGCTCTACGGCATAGAAGTCAAATTTTACTCTTCACACCTGCAACTAACCAATGCGTTGGAAACCAAAATCCAAAACATGTTCACCATCGGCGACGGTGCAGGCGTAACCCGTGGCTTAATTCAAGCTTCATCTTCAGGCGTAATCGTTGCGCGGGAAATCTTGAAACGTGAACATTTGAAGGCGTAAACATGGATACTGTAGCCCAAGAAATCAGGTGCAGCCATTGCGGCGCTCCAGTAGAATTTAAACCAGGAGAAATCATTGCTACCTGCAAATACTGCGGCTTCACAACCGTCATCGAGACAGGACAAACATTCACGTTTGAGCATTCGCTTATTCTGAACAAGTTTGATCAAAAAAGTATAGATGAGCCCATTCAAGCTTGGTTGCGCGGCGGATTCTTGAAACCAGGCGACCTCGCTAGGAAATCAAAGATTACCGAGAGGAACCTGGTTTATTTGCCGTTTTGGGTGGTTTCCGTAGAGGCTAAGAGCACTTACAAGGGCATATTCGAACGTATAGCCCCAGCCATAGTTAAAGAGGGCACAATAGCCAAGGAATATGAATGGCTGGTTTTGGCACGGGAAGTTTCTGGTTTCCCCACGCATGAATACGAGGTTCCTTTGGAAGGCAAAATCCCCTTTGACTTCCGCAAAATCGAGGGCTTTGCCAAACTACTTAACAGCGAAATCGACCGTGACGCCGCCTTGGAACTTGCCAAGCAACAAATCGAGGAGCACAATCGCTTCCTTCTCCAGCAGGATGTAGATAAAATAGTTGAGATGAAAACGGAAGTCACTCTGAAACAGATGGTCTATTTGCACGCGCCCATCTGGTTTATAAAATACGAATACAAAGGCAAAGATTACCAACTGACGATCGAAGGAACTGCTGGAACAGCCTTAAAAGGCGACATACCATCTTCCAGATTCTAAGCTTGATTTGCTCCAACAAACTTTAAAAGCGACTTTTCATTATCAACGAATACTAAAAAGGCGGAGAAATGAAAATGAGCGAGAAAAACGATGTATATTCAGACGTAAAAGGTCAAATGCGCCTTTCTGAGCGCATAGCCGCGTTCATTCCAGGTTTCCACGGCTACAAAGAAAAGGAACTGCGCCGAGAAAGCGACAAGCTAATCAGGAATCACCTGTACCTGAAACTGTCCATTGAAAAGACCGATCTAAGGGAAATTTCGCAGAAGTTGGCTGACCGCCGCTACTTCGACGTCTTGACCGATATGGATCGCCTATTAGCTAAGATGGATCGCGTCGTTGAGAAAGTTAATCATGCGTCTTACGGGTACAGCGGCTTTTTTGACGCTGTTAAAGTCAGAGAGGAAAACCTTGACCGTATGATAGATTTCGATAATCAGCTTCTAGAAGGCATAAACGCATTGGCTACTGAAATCGACGCTTTTAAAGCGGAATTAGCCAGCGGCGTAACTGCGAACCTGAAGACCCGGGTTCAGAATGTAACCGACAAGCTTGAAAGTTTAGAGGACACGTTTGATAAACGTGAAGAAGTAATCTTAGGAGCGAGTTAACATGCCACAAGTAATAGAATGGACAAACGCTGGCCCAGAGGACGTAATTTGGAGGTACCCAAACGAAGACATTACATGGGGCGCCCAACTTATCGTGCATGAGTATGAAATGGCAGTGTTCTTCAGGGACGGCAAAGCCTACGACGTTTTCAATGCTGGCAGGCACACGCTGACAACGTTGAATTTGCCTTTGCTTACAGGTTTGCTGACGCGTCTGGCAGGGTTCGGTAGCAACAAGCCGTTTAAAGCGGCAGTCCTCTTCATCGCCACTAAAGTTTTCAATGGCAAATGGGGTACAAGTGCACAAACCACTGAGTTGGCTCCACTCAAAGTGTTTGGGCAATTCCTGTTCAAAATCGAAGATGCTTCGCTGTTTGTGAACGAAGTCGTCGGTGGACAAAACGCTTACACAACGGAAGACGTTAACAACTTCCTACGAGGTTTCCTTAACGAAAAGATAATTGGAGAACTTTCCCACTACGACTTGATCACGGTCTTCACTAGGCTTCAAGAGACATCCGTGATCGTTAAAAACTCGGTCTTAGATTACTTCAAACGCGTGGGCATCGAGCTAACAGACTTACGTTTCGAAGGCATCGACACCACACCTGAGTACCGTGAACGGCTGTTTTGGCTTAAAACTGGAAGCACCCCAGCAGACACAGTCTTGCGCATGGAAACGGTGAAGAGCGCAGCGCGGTCTCTAGGTCAATCAGGCGGTGGCGGCGGAGCAGGCTTAGGCACGGGCATGGTGCTCATACCTCAAATTATGAATCAGCAAGGTCAGGTTCAGGCACAAGCACCCACAGCTGCACTAGTGATTTGCCCCAAATGCAGCGCGCATGTTCCAGCTACATCAAAGTTCTGTCCAGAATGCGGAACTTCTCTTACGCCTCCCTCAGCCGCCACAATGAACTGTCCCAAATGCGGCCACTCAATTCCTGCGAGCTCCAAGTTCTGCCCCGAATGCGGTGCAACACTATCGTAGGATGGCATAGCAATGTCTGAAAGCAGACGGCAACTGCTCTCAATAGGCGTTTTCTTCATAATCGCGGTAGTCGCCATACTTCTCTATGCGGCGAAGGTGTTCGCAGACTGGCTGAATATTTTCCCTTTAATCTTCGTTCTGTTTGGAGCATGGCTACTAATCCTCGCCGCCATCAGAGCTCAAAGCCCGCAGAAATACGAACGCGAGCCATTCGGCACACTGGAAATGGGCGTGATTCTCATGGCTTTAGGCGGTGCTTGGTTCCTGTTCAGGACAAGCGCTCTTTACTCGTTAGCTTTGATACTGCTTGTGCTCGGCGCCATAGCCATCGTTGCAGCCCTGAGACGAAAGAAACCTTGAGCCTTTTTTCTGCTCTAAACATTTTTTTATCTCAATGCACAGTCATGATGCAGAAGGCAAGCAGTTATGAGTGAAGAGACTGTTGGACGCGGCACATGGTACGACATGATGGCCAAGAAAGTAATTGAAAGAGAGCGTCAGCTAGGCAGAAACATGGATAAAATCAGGACTGAGATGGGTCTTGGCGCCTCAGGTTTCCCTCATATTGGAAGCTTGGGCGACGCCGCACGCTCGTACGCCGTTACGCTTGCTTTGAAGGGTTTAGGTTTTAATTCTGAGTTGGTTGCTTACTGCGACGACAAGGACGGCTTGCGAAAAGTTCCGGTTGGATTATCAAAGGATTTAGAGAAGTATCTTGGTTTTCCAGTGTCCAGTATTCCTGACCCGTTTGGTTGCCATGAAAGCTACGGCAAGCATATGAGCTTGCTTCTGCTTGAATCTCTAGATAAGTGCGGAATAGAATATCGCTACTTTTCAGCTAAGGAAGTCTACGAGAAAGGCTTGCTGCTAAACGAAATCAGAACAATACTCTTAAACGCAAAGAAAGTAGGCGAAATTGTCAAAGAAGAAGTCGGTCAAGAACGCTACACAGAAGTCCTGCCCTTTTTCCCAGTCTGCAGCAACTGCGGACGCATCTACACCACAAAAGCCTTCAAGTTCGAGCCAAAAACTGATAAAGTTCTCTACAAATGCGAAGGCCTAGAAATCCGAGGCAGATTAATCGAAGGCTGTGGGCACGAAGGCGAAACCGACATAACTAAAGGTGAAGGAAAACTAACGTGGAAAGGCGAGTTTGCCGCGCGTTGGAAAGCCTTGGATATTCGGTTTGAAGCTTACGGAAAAGACATTGCTGACTCAGTAAAAATCAACGATAGAATATGCCGTGAAGTCCTGTGTTTTGAGTCGCCATCACACGCTAAGTACGAGATGTTTCTAGATAAGGGTGGAAAGAAAATTTCCAAATCAGCAGGCAACGTTTTCACTCCGCAAGTGTGGTTCCGTTATGGTTCTCCTCAATCGCTGCTTTTGCTGATGCTTAAGCGGTTTGTTGGCACACGCACTTTAGATGTGTCGGATATTCCAGCGTACATGAACGAGCTTGATTACTTAGAGGACGTTTACTTTGGCAAAAAACAAGTGGGCGACAAAGAAGCCACGAAGCTTAGAGGCTTGCTTGAGTACTGCTATGTCATGAAGCCACCAGCTAAACCAAGCATTCACGTGCCCTACAATTTAATGGCATTTCTGGTTAAGATGGCGCCAAAAGAGTGCCTAAACGATTATGTGACTGAGAAACTGCAAAGTTACGGTTACCTCCAGAAAAACCAAAACTTAGACGCCAGCTTAATGAAGCGTATTGACTACGCTTTGAATTGGACTAGGGACTTTGAAGAAATCAAAGAAACCGTCATAACTCTGACAGACGAAGAGAAAAAAGCAATCACCGAGTTAATCTCAAAATTGGAAGCTGAAAATGAGCCGGATAAAATCCAAAATGCCATCTTTAACGCTGCCAAAAACAACGGTTTACAGCCCAGCGGCTTCTTCAAAATGCTCTATAATATTTTGATGGGTGCACCGCAGGGTCCACGTTTAGGTCCATACGTGCTTGCCATGGGCAAACAAAACGTCATCGCCGCACTGCAAAGAGTCTTAAGCAAAAGTTAGCTGTTTTCAGCAATTCTTTTATTTTATAAAAAACGAAAAAAGAGTTTACAATACAGGGGGTTGGATTTGAACCCCATCCTCGGTGGCGGCGTCTCTCGCTCATTTTTTTGTTTTGCGAATAAATTATTTAGCCTCGTAAGTTTAGAGGTTTTTTGAATATTTCTTCTCGCCACTTGTGTTCCCAACTTGCCCAACCGGTCTTCACGAGGCTTTCTCTCAAGCGCGGTCTTTCGGCTACCCACTCCAGAAACGTCCAGAAGCGTCTCTCATCTTGAAGTATTTCCTTCGGCACGCCTTTTTCAACGCACCATCTAATATAGCCGCTTTCAACCATCTGCTTAAGTTCGCCTGTGGATTCGACTTTTTGAACTTTGAACCCTCTGCTTTGCAAGTGCCCAATTACGCTGGATAAAACGTATTCTGAACAAACCTTAAAACAGGTTTCTGAGTCAGGCTGCATGACTGCGACGATTTCATCGGCAATCTTTACCGCGTCATCTAAGTATTTCTTGTTTTTGAAGTTTGGCGGCTGGAAGGATGATGTGGGGATTCTGCGTTCCATCACCATGGGGTCTGGGGGTTTAAGCGCGCCTACTACCACGCCTAATAAGAGGTCGCTCCATCCTGAAGCATCTATTAAAATCGTTTTTCCAGAAAAGTAACCGTCCAATGCCAAGCTCAATCACCACAGACTGTGAAATATTATGAGGCGTTTGTTTTTCTACTTTTTGTTTTGTACCCATTTTTCATTTCGAACAATAAGCTTTTTTGATGCTGTTTTGTGGAGCGATTGCGTTCTCGTTATTATGTGTTTTAGTGTTGTGAGAAGAAGTAGGGTAAGTAGGAGTAGGATAGTGGAAAAAGGTTTGGGTTTGAGGATATGGCTTTATGAGAGTACGAAGCCGATTATTAGACCTACTATGAACCCAATTCCGAGCGGCAATATACCTATGAGGATTCGCCAAATATGCGTAATGAAGGACGATAAGCTTGGCAGCGGAACAACAGAAGCTTTTTCATGAAGCTTAAGTAGCAGAAGCAAGTGTAGTAAAATCCAGAAAAAAGCATGGAGCGGGGCTCGTCGTCTAGTACGGATTATGACACCGGCCTGCTTTTTTGGTTCGTTTTCTATTTCAGTCATTTTTCAAACCTCATTGGTAGAAGCAATGGCAATTTGGGCTTAAAAGGCTTGCTTATCTTGGTATTACCAGTCTGAAGAAGAGATTTCAGCTATCTTTACTGAAAAAACTTCGCTCAATATTGAAAAGGCCAACTCAGTTAATTTAATGTCTCTCGGTTCGTCAGGCGATTTTTCACCATGAAAAAAGTTGCAGCGTATTACGTAAATCGCCTCAAGAACCTCACCAAAGTTCACGAGGTTGGCGATTCTTACTTCTCTACTTCCATTATACGGCTTGTTTCTGTATATTGGACATAGGCTCTGAAGGGCTAAAACCTTCTCTTTGAACGTATTGTTATTGGCAATTAGCTCTGAGTACTTTTGTTTTAACGCTGGATTTTCCTTCGCCCATTCTATTTTGTCCCTGTCTGATTCTTCTTGTGACTCGTATGTCTCCCATGCATTGAAAGAAATCCATAGTGAGGCAAATTTGTCGAATATATCAAACTCTCGAATATTTTCGCCTTGAGACCGACGATACCAGTCCGATATGAGCTTTCTTAAACGTGAATGGTACATCCAGTTTGCGATTATGGCAAGGGGCATATCAACCGTTGGTATATTATTTAATCGTGCCTTATTAGAACTCTCTAATGAAAAGCGTATTCAGAGTAGCTTACCCTTTTTTTGGGTCAAATGAAAAAGTGGCACTTAGTTTTGTTAAACAACTTTACGAGTTGCTTGTCAACTTTGCTTCTTGTTCTTTCTTGTCATCACAATTAACGTAACAGCTATTATTGAGGCTACAATCGCAACAATTATCACATAAACTAACCACGGTTCAGAAAGTATTCCATTTGATGACGAGCTCGACATTGCAGAGTTTAAATCTACAGCTATTTGATGAGTGCTATGGTGATAATAGAATGATATTGCCCATGAATCTGTTTGCTGTTGAACACTATAGCTGAGTGGGGTTCCATCGAGAAATACTTGCAAGTTTGAGATGTCATTTATCAGACTTTTTGGAATGTAAACATTGACATAGCCTGTTGTCCCTGAAGGACCTGATACTGTGAAGCTTATCTGATTTGATGTTGAGTTAAAAGCGAAAGCTGAAACCGTCGAGTTTGATGCCACTGAGAAGACGTTTTGCTCTTCAAAAGGCAACACAGCAAAATTAACTATACTGCTGCTTTCAGAGTAATTGGAATTTCCTGCATACGTTGCTCTAAGAAGATAGTTTCCCGTTACAGACGGCAACCAAACAGCAGAAAAACTTCCGCTGCTATCTGCACTCACAGTCGTAAGGTCATTCCAAGAATTGCCTTCGTTAACGCTGTAAGAAAGCAGAATTGAAACACCAGACAAACTTACCCCATCAGAGGTTATATTTCCACTAATTTCTACGTTGAAGTTCGAGTAACTTGTAGAACTTAGGCAGGAAATGGCAATCGTAGGCGTTGGCAATAGACTTTGAATTGGTGTAGATGTGGGAGTTGGTGTTGGCGTTGGAAAAGGACTTGATACCGGGAACGTGGGTTGAGGAGTGAGCGGAATTAGACTTGGCGACATGAACGGATAATTATCCTTGTTGTTAGAATTAATTATGTATGGCAAGTCACCTATCCCGTCGCCATTAGCATCTTTTCCTGTATAATCACTCCAATAGTTTCCACCGATAGAAGTGCCGTTGTCCCACTTGTTACTATCTGAATAATTATAAAGCTGTGCTTGAACTCCATTTCCAAGAATAATGTTGTGGATAAACATGCTATCGTAGATGTCTATTAAGAATCCATGGCCGTTTCCGGAAATTGTGTTGTTTGCGAATATGTTGTCGTATGAAGGGTCGCCCCCTCCTGCTCCAATACCGATGTAGTTATTTGAAATCGTATTGTTGAAAATGGCATTGCCATGTGTCCAGTCGAATCCGAGAGACGTGTAAGGATTATTCTCAATCAAGTTGTTTTCGATTGTGTTACCATAGGAGTGCAGTATGCGGATTCCATCGCCATTATTCGTTATTATGTTGTTTGAAATTATTGTTCTATTGTAGCCGTCAACCCAAATTGCATTGCCTCCGCTTCTTGCATGTTGTATTGTAAGTCCACCAATTGTTACATCGTTAGCTGAAACAATAATAATGCTCCCAGGGTCTACTCCACCAGCATCTATGACTGTCGTTTCTCTGTTTTCACCGAGTAAGGTCAAAGTTTTGTTAATTGTGAGATGCTCATTGTAAGTACCACTCATGACTTCAACTGTATCACCGGAACTTGCAGCATTCAAAGCTGCTTGAATAGTCTGAAAATCCTTGTTGCCCTGAGTACTTACAATCCATGTTCTTGCCTGAGATTGACCGAAGACATTGACACCACAAGTAATCATTCCCAAGAGCAACATTATGGTGAACAAAGCAAAAACCAATTTCTTCAATTACCTCAATCTCCTCTTCACCATTTAATTCATTTTGATAAGCTAATAAAACTTGCGTCAATTGTCAAGGAATAGCCCGAATTCTCGCATTAAAGCTGTGTTTGAGGAGGATTCCGCTTTTCTGGAGATAATACTGTCCATAATATGCAAATGTGGTTTGAAAACAGCAAAAATCCCCTATACTATCTATATGGGAAAAAATGATTTTGGCTTCGCTCCACCTATGGGAAACGTTTGACGAATCTGCCCTTTGTATAAAGGTTGAACCCCCAAACCCAAATCAGAAGCATATGGGGTAAAGCGCTTAAAAAAGAACGCAAATAGAAACAATTAGATTGTAACGCCGTTACTGTGTGCAAATGTTATGATGTCGGTTGATGGTATCCAAATTGAAATAGCGAATCTATCGGTTTGACGCTGTCCTGTTGTTGGGTGTTTTGCTTGTTGCTTTAGTTCATGTCTCAATCGTTGTCTTCTTTGTTGCCTTGTTTCCCCCATTGTCTGTTGTTGAGGTTGTGGGTTTTCCGTGATTGACCTATTATGAAGCCCAAAAACAGTGCCGTTTGCTAAGAATCCTGGGCATCCGCTTGAACCTTGGTACATTAAGGCATCAGTTTCATAAAAGGATAAAACTCTTCCCGAAGGTGTAAGGTCCGCATTGAAAGAAGAAACAAAAGCTCCCTGAAAGCGTATGAAAAGATGGAAACCAGAAGAATCGACCTTAGCAAGAGGGAAACCTAACGACCCGCAACTCGTTCCAATCTGAATAGTGTTAGTTGCAAGAGCAAGACTTTGAGTAGACCGTGGATTGGTTATTCTTAGAAGCGCTAAGTCTCTGTCAGCGTCTTCAGCTATTAATTGTGCTATCTCCAATTTTTGTCCAACATCAGGTGCCCTAATAACTCCGAATAGTTGATGTATGGGGTTGTTGAAGTTGCCTTCTTTATGTATTACGTGGGCTGCTGTTACCACAACACCTGGCGAAATCATAAAAGCGGTACCATTGCTACAAACACCGCCAGTCCCGACTTTAGTGTCACATCTTATTCCGTAAACACTTTCACGGACTGTTGAACAAGCTTGTTGAAACATAAATTTAACCAAATCAATCCGTTAGTTGAATTGTTTTTTAAATTTTTGCCTAATTACGTTTCTTTTAGGTTAAACCTATTCTCGATTGCCATTCTTTCTTTTCATCTCTTGATTGCTGACAAGTATGAGCATCCTTGGAATCTCACATCCCCCAAAACACAAAAAATCCCCTATATACTATAAAGGGGAAAATACTGTTTTAAGTCGACTGATGACTTTAGCTTTGAACCCCTATCTTGGATATTATTAATTGGGTGCACAGAGTCCCCGTAAATCCATTTGCGTCCATTTGCTTGCTCTAATTCTTCAAATGCAAAATTTGAGAAAAGTTATTGTTTTGCGTAAACTGTAGCCTATTTTTTTGCAAGCATTACTCAATTTTTAACATAAAAACCTCAATTGTGTAAAAAAGTTGCCCTTTTCAACGGTTTTCCATGAAAATCACGTAACATCCTTTCAGCCATAATGGTTATATCTCGAATCTTGAGTGTTCCATAACATTGCCCGTTCAAGAATGAATGGGACACATGTAAACGAGGGGACTGAACTTGGTGGCAGTTACACTATGATTAGCCTTGACTCCGCATGTTTCCAACTCGTTCTAATCGGTAAAGAAAAAATGGAGGGAGCACAAAACGGAAATAAAATTAGCCGAGAAAAAAGGTCAAGCATATAGTAAATACTATGTTGTTTTAGACCGAAATGGCGACCTTAGTGTATTAGAAGTTAGTCAAGATGACTGGTCAATTCTAACAATGGTTGAAGTAATGTACAGCAGGCGATTAATTAAACTTGAAACTAAGAAGCAGGTCGTGCAAGAAATATTACACACGTTCCTCAAGACCAACTACAGCTCAGATGCAGTAATACAATACAAACTTGAGTATTTAGGGGATTAAGCGCACTGAACATTTGCAATTTAACACAGATTCTATAGAGGGACTCCTAAACCGAGAAGAGTTTCACTGATGAAATGATGAAATCTCGATTTGCGAAGCACTCATAAAATCAAAAGGAGATATATAAAAATGGAAAAATTGGATAAAAATGAAATAAACGTCGGCTTCATAGTCCAACTGGATGAGGATGACTGGCGAGAATTAGAATCTATTATAAAAAATAAAGTGAAACGGCTAATCTTCGTTAAGAAATGCCCAATCACTGTTAAACTGGAAATTAAAGAGAATTTTCCAACAAGGAAGGGAGAAAATGTCACAAAGTTTTGCAACTGGGAATCCGCTTGAACTGGCTAAGCAAATCGGCTATGAACTCTATGATAATATTGGTAAAATTGCTTTTGAAGAACTTGAGCTGGCTTATGCAAGCAGATTAGCACCTAAATTTGAAAAAGTACCAGAATTGCGTAGTTTCACTAACCTGAATTTCTATTGGGCAAGAGGTTGTTTCAAAAACAGGAGTATAGAAGGATTTAAAGATTGCTTACCTGAAGATTTCAAACAGAGAAATATTTCAACCGCAACAATTGAGACAATGTTTGGCAGCATAAATGAAAAAGGTAATAAACTCTTTGCTCCGCTGTTCCATGGATATGAGACATGCTTTATGCCTGAACTGTTAGCATTCTTAGGTAGTTATGAAACCATGAAAGAGAAAGTCAATACTTTCAATGAAGTTTTAGAAGGCGACCCAACATCAAGAGATATGATAAAATTCAGCAGTGCAAGCGAAGAACTTATTGGAAAATATATGTTGGGTTATGATGGTTTAACTTTTGATGGCAGACATTTGAAATATGAACCAAACACATCATTTGTAGTTGGCACTCGACCAGTAGAAAATAAAATATACACTTACCTTGAGCAATCAGGATTCTGGAGCAGATTTCATACAATACAAATAAAGATTACTGATAAAGTTTCAGAGGATATCTTCACGGGCAGTTTCACACCAAACCCAGATGTTGATGTGCAAAGCCTTAAAAATGAGCTTAAGCTCTGCAATAAAAATCTTTTTGCGCATAGAGATGATATAAATTCTGAACTGCCAAGTTACGAAAAAATAATGATGCCTTTACTTCAAACAGCTAATGGTTTTTGCAAACAAGTTATGTTGAAAAATCCAATAATTGACAACGTGACCCTATTAAATGTGCGTATTAAAGATGACATACTTCGAGAAGTCAAAGCTTATCAAATTTTAAATCCTGAGTTAAGCGATGCTGAAATTCATGCGTGGGCTTATGCAAGACTGCCGCATTTCTTTGAATTTGCAACTGAACCAATCATAGCCAGAGAAATCACATTTGTTAAAGTAAACTCATTGGAATCTTGCATTAAATCTCTTTGCGAACTCTGCAAGGGTTCACCAAAAGAACGCGATGAAATACAAGACATACTGCAAAAACAAAGCTTTTCAAGACCAACAATAGACCGAGCAATGGAAAAAATCAAAGAAAACGGACTTGAAAAAACCCAAAAACGTGGAGTGTATGAAACATAGTTATTCTCAATTCTCTTTTCTCATTTATCTCTTTTTTGAGAAATAGATATTATGGAAATTGAACTTCTCAAAAGAGGGTAGTTGAGAAATTGAGAAATTGAGAAAGCTGAAGGGTTTAGGCTTAGGAGCTCTTGGTAGATTCAACAAATCTGCGGGAGACCCCCTTTTTTATTAACATTTACAGAGGTGAAAGCATTTGAAAAAACAAAAACTGTGTAAAATCTGCAACCATGAGCTTGCACCAGCAATTCTCTATCTGCATCTCTTTGAAGGTTATTCATATAAGAGAATCATCGCAGCCTACGGAAGCTTTATCCCAAATTTGAATTTGTACAATATTTCAAACCACTTAAATTATCATATTTCCATCAGAGATATCAAAGAGGCAGAAGCTACCAAAGCACGCTGGGAGAAATACAAAGCTCAAGAAGCAGCCGCTTGAAAATTTGCAAAGCTCGACCAGCGAGCTCCCTTAAGTTAGCCTTTTAAACAAACGAGTCGAGTAATAAGCCAAAGTCTTTAAAGCTTATTCAAAATGGATTTGCATTTAAATTAGCTTTCAAAAAACAACTTTATTCGCCCATTTATTATTTTAATGCAATAAAATACTGATTATAAATATAGATTTAAAAAACAGATAACATTTATAATCCAACTTTAATATTTGTCTCGACTCACCAAGAGGATAAAAAAATGCCACAAAGAATCAGAAAAGAAAGGCACCTATCAAACTGCCAAATAGCCGCAGAAATCAATCCAACAGAATGCCCAGTTATCACAACAGAAATTAGCAGTTCAAACGGGCCTTCACAAAACAGAAAAGAAGAAGCTAAAAAAATAATCTACCTAAAAAGAATATAAAACATTAGCTCACGATTTGCTGTTCACTTGCAGCCATGCTTTTCTTCACTACGCTTCAATCTCTCTTCAAGTCTTCTATTTCGTTCTTTCTTCTCAAGCCCAACCAATGGAGCCATCGCAAGAGCAGTAAGACCTCGCCCAATTTTCCTGAATAAGTTCATAAAGCCTTCCCCTTTCTCCTCTGAGAAATCTGACGATTTCAAGTTCTTAAAGAAAGTTTCTAAAATTGAAATATATCTTGTATTGGAACATCCCGTTAAGCCCTCAAAGTTATATCAATCGATTAGTGCGAAATAACAAATGTCTACCCACGTGCTCCCTTTAAGCTCCTAAACAACTTTAAAAAAACTAAAATTTCACTACCAAAGAAATTCCCTACCAGCGTTTTTCTGCTGGCGAATATCGATACCCCCACATGCTACTTAGTAGCAATAAGGCATTTGGTCAGATGGGTTAGACAATTAGAGGTTTCTCACGCTATCTTTTTCAATGAAAAGTGTCCTTTCGTTTTTTCATCAATAATATCGCCTGAAATTTCACTGGCACTTTTTGACAACATTCCTGAAAGTGCATCAAGATTATATTCATTAGCGGCTCCCTGCTTTACAAAAGTATATGAAACACCTTGTAACATCACGAAGAAGTCTTGTATTGTGCCCATCATTGATTCTTGCACGATAGCCATACCTTTATCCGTTGAATAACAGACTATCATAGTTCCCGATATTTCAGAACCTTTTTGGGAAAGGTCAATCTTTATTTCGTATTTATCATCCTCCAAAATCATGTCTCCTTCCCAGATACCGGCTATATTTTGTATATTTTTTACAACTTTAGATGGAGTTGATTCTTTCTGTTTATAGGGGTTTATCCCTGTAACTGCAATACCCTCAAAGACTGTGCCATATTCGGTTTCTTTCAATACGCTTTGAATCATTTCTGTAAGATTGCTTTTTAGATTGTCGCCCCAAGCAGGATTATTAATGTCATAGTAGAGATACCTTAGAGCTTTCAGGTCAAACGGGACATCCTTCTCATTGCGGGTAATGATAATGGCGGGTTTACCAAGTGCATGGGCAAGTCCGAGTTCATAGAACACATTTATATTTTTGCCGGACAGTTCTGCAATAACCATCCTTGAAGACCTTAAGGCTTTCCAAATGTCGGCAGTAACTTGAGGTTTAGAATAAATCTCGTCAGCTCTTACACACTTTAGTCCAGCCAATTCAATTGCTGGACGTATTATACTACTATATTCTGAATCAAAAACAGAACTAAACGGCATAATAACAAAACAAGTATCTTTTAAATCTCCGAGCTCAATCTCTACCTTTGCCATCTAAATCAATTCCCTCTCGAACGCATTGCTATCAATTGTAAGCAAATAGCAGAAAAGGCTTTCGATGACACTTGCAACAGCGAGCTTAAAAAATTGGGCAAGTCATCATGTTTTTCACCTTTAGCGTTATGACGTTTTCTTCGTTGTCAACATCTTGTATTAAGTTTTTAAAATTGGTGCTCTACCAAATTGGTGCTCGGAAATCCACTTCTCTCTGAAAAGTAGCACCAAATTAGGTTCACAACATGATAGAGAGCGAAGGCAAATTCATTAATCGACCAACACAGACGGGCGGAAAAACCTATGATAAATTCTTCATTTATGTTCCAACGGAAGTTGCAAGAGACAGCTTGTTCCCTTTTAAGACAAACGATAGAATCAAAGTCAAGATTGATGTTGAGAATAAAAAGCTCACAATAGAGAAGATATAGAGTAAGACGTTACTTGATAGTCAAGAATATAGTTTCTTTGGGCACATTAATGCAACAAAGCGTTTAACAGTTGCATTTTTCTATCCATTTTTTAATTTCCGCTTTTAGAGCATCCATTGATTCTTTAGGCCAATTTGGGTCATTTTCGCAAATCCTAAGTGCTTGTTCAAAATTTTCTCTGGCAATTTCTTTTTTTCCAAGCTCCAAGTTAATTAGACCTAACCATAAAAAATGATTATAATGCCCAGTTGAGTCAAACTGTGCTAAGAATTCACAATAACGTTTGGTAGTATCTACGTCTTTATGTTGGTCATAATAACGTATAAGCGAGTAAAGGCATTGTCTTACATTCTCTCGAATTAGTATTAATTCATGTTCGGTTCGTGGGCAATCAGGCAACTGTTTTACGTAACCATCGCCTTTGAATGTAGGTTGCCCTCTAAATAGCTCTATTGAAGCCTTGTCATCTTTGATTTTCGTGATAAAGCTTTCGTTCTTATCTTTTCCTTTTTCTAAAATATTTGACCTGTCAAATGTTAAATAGAGTGAATCTGTATCCGTTTTAAATATTCTTTCCAAGAGCTCATATCTATGGTCTTCGATAGACATCCAATAACAATTTCCGCTTGGTTCATCATATACGATAAGGTAGACAGGGTTTGGTTCCCATAACCAATATACCAATGTTGATTTCTTTATGCTTGCACTCCAATTGTCATCAAAATGTTCTGTTCCTTTTGCTTGTATGTAGAACTCATTTGTTGGAGAGCTATTCTCTAATAATTGGCAATAAAAATCAAGTCCTACGTCATCTTCAATTTTAGTTACCAAGGAAAAATAAGATAAGCGACCTTTTATTTCGCTTTCACCCACTTTGCCTAATCGTTGCTCCCACGTAAATCTCACATTACGCACCATTAGAAGTACCCACTGCAGAGATTATTCGATTAATAGTTAAAAATTTATGGCAAAATAACCAGATACTCTAAGTTCTTTGGTCTACCAGCGAGCGTTGTCAAGGTATGCCTAATTCGCGCTCGTTTATTTTTTATTATTCGTTTTGTCTTTGGGGTAGACTATCTTCATTTTGTTTGGGTTATGATTGCGACAGAAATAAAGCCAAAAATCACCATGTTCCACAATGAGTTCTGCTCTTTGTCCACATGTGGGTATGTCGCAAAAAGCTTTCGGTAAATCCCTTATAACCTCATCATAAGAACTTGTTTTAGGTCTAACCATTAACACACTCTCAGTATTACCATACAATTATTTTTAGATAAATAATTTATGATACTAACTCACATAGATGCGTTTGCTATAAAGAAAGGTTCCGTTTTTCAAAAATAAGTTAAAACGAGTCAAAAAGGTTCATTAAAGAAAAAAAGGTGAGACTATTTGCGCTTTCTAAACAGCTTAATGCCTTCCATTTCTGTGACGTACTCGAAGCCTTGCTCAATGAGCTTTTAGTATTTTCGGCGCTATGCGTATTCTTTTAATTTATTTTCTTTATAGGCAGGGTCTACTTAATCATCCCAATGGAATTTATAATAAAGAATAGTCGCATCGTTGAAGATATAATAGGAAAAAACACAGAATTTCCAAAATACACAACGCAAATCATGAATTTGGCTAACCAGAACGCTCAAGGAACGAGACCTAAAGTAGTAGGTCAAATGTCTGATTTAATTGAGGAATGCCCCAAAGGAACCTATGAACAGTGGGTCAACTGGTATTCCCAAAGGATGCCTCAAGCAGTGGATGAGGCAACCGAAAAAGTATTTGAAATGATTCGGAATCTTGCATCCGCAATCACACTAATCGATAAGGAACTTGTAAGGAAATGGGTCGAAGACTTGGTCTTAACTAAAACTTTTACAGGTTTCTGTTTTCAAGAAAGCATTCTAAAAGCGGTCGCCAAAAGAAAATGGGTTCAATACCGAAGGTCTACTCCGGAAGAAGAATCAAAATTTATTGACGGATACATCGGCGATATTCCCGTCTCAATTAAGCCCGTCACATACAAGACCAAAGGTATGTTACACGAAAACATCAATGTCAAACTTATCTATTATGAGAAACTAAAAGATGGAATTAGGGTCGAATACGACTTCTAATCTGAGTCTAACCAATCCTTGAGTGATTTCCCCTTTTGAGTTAGACTTCCTCCATCAAATTTAAAGGAAGGCTTTTCCTCATATTCAGCTTCAATTGTATCATCCTTAGACAGTACTCTTCTAAGTTCATCAAACGTAATTTCTACTTCTTGACTTGTCATCACTGGAAAACCGTAAACTTTGCTCGCATATTTCAATTCACCTTTCACTTTAGTGCGTTCTTGAACAAATTTTAGGTGATTTATCATTCTATTTCTTAACAAATTATTGGAAAAACTAACAATATCCTTGAACCTCTCAGAAAGATGCTCACTGAAGTTAGGGTCTATCTCAATTCCCACACTGTTTCTTCCAGTAGCAATTGAAGCTAAGGTTGTGGTTCCTGTGCCAAGAAATGGGTCGAGTACTGTGTCTTCTCTGAGAGAAAACATGTTAATCAAACGATAGGCAAGCTCGAACGGATAAGCTCCACTGCGCTCTCTAATCTTTTTGTCAAGGTCTGTCTGTCGGGTTCCCTTAAGACCTTCCCACACATCTGAAAACCAGACATTTCGCTCTTCCCAAAAGAATGAGCTTTTTTGTCTTCTCAGTTTATCTTCTATTTTGACAAACTCTCTTTTAGTTCCTTTTCGCAAAACCAGAATATACTCATGCTCTAAAGTAATGTATGCACCTGCGGGAAGCATACCCGACCCCATGAACTTGTTGGGAGCATTCGTTTGTTTTCTCCATAAAATTTCAGGCAAAGAACTAAAGCCCAAGTTCAAACAGCTTTGCAGTATTCTTGAGTGATTGGAATAGAGTTTGAACTCTTTTCCTATTTTTCGAGTTGCGTCACCAATGTTGATGCATGCAATTCCACCTTGGCGAAGGACCCTATAGACTTCTTTCCAGATTTTATCAAGCTCTTGGTTCATTAATTCGTACGCTTGATTTCCATCTTCATTTCTTAATGCTTCGCCTATTCTGGGATTTTGTTTGGAGAAAATGTCATCCCACATTTCAATCATTGGATAAGGTGGCGAAGTAATCATCAAATCTATAGATTGGTCTTTAATCTGCTTCATTTCGTTGGAGTTGCTGAAAAATATCTTGTGAGTAGTTTTCATTGCAATCTTCTTCTGCGACTCGGTTTAAAAAGCTCTTCGCTCGTGCTTCTTAGTATTTATTTTTAGAAAACCTCCGACTGTCTCAACTTGCTTTCCTCTCGACTTTTAATCGTGAATGGAAAAAATTCATTTCCGTTTCCTAAATAGCTTGATTGAATCCATCTCAGTAACATATTCGAAACCTTGCTCTATGAGTTTCTGCGCTTCCTTGATATTTTGGGCTACTTTGCAGGTGTATTCTTCTTCGCTGTCGAAGTGTATTAGCTGTGCGTAGAATAGTGTAGTTTCGTATTTTGTGTGTCCCATTTGTTGCATAGTGAAAAACATATCTTTGGTTTTGTCATAGGTGAGGGTTGCGAATTTGTGTCTAAGATTTCTTAGCGGTATTTTTTTAAGTTCTGGTTGCTGTAGTTTGTCGGCTAATTCGTTTCTGGTTCTCATCCATATTTCGCTCATGTAGTGTGTTTCTGGGAATGGTTGATTATCGGTGTATTTGTTTAGGTAGTGTCTTAACATTTCTGCGGTTTCTGGTTTTAGTTTGAATGAACGTGATTTGTGTCCTTTGCATCCTTGAGCGTTAATTATTCCTTTTTCTATGTCTATGTCTTTTTGTGTTATGTTTCTTAGTTCTTGTTCCTCTAATCCTGTTTCGTCTAAGATTCTAAAAATAGTTGCGTATTTTTTGGATGAGGCTGATATTATTTTATTGACGTTTTCGCTTGATGGTATTAGCGGGATTTTTCTTTGATATTTAAAGTGTGTTTCTAATCGTTGGAGTCCATTTACGTCTGTGAAATAATTGTATGCTTTTACCATTTGTTGCTTGTAGCTGTTGGCTTGTGTCATTGTTGCGATAAACGCTTTGACTTGTTCGGGTTTCATTAGGTCGGTGTTTTTGTCTAAGTATTTTAGTTGGTAGTTGACTGCTCGTAGTGTTCCTTGTTCTAATCCGTTGCTTTTCATTGTGAGTAAGGTTTTTATGATTTCAGGTTCGTATTTGTAGCATAATACGGTGCTGGGGGCTCGTCGTCTAGTACGGATTATGACACCGGCCTGCGGAGCCGGAGGTCCTGGGTTCAAATCCCAGCGGGCCCGCCATCCAAATTATTAAAAAATTGTTTTAACTTACGTTTTCCTAGAAAGAGTTCATCCAGCAATTTAGCCTTTAAAATAAGGGGGCTAAAGTTTTTTTCAAGCACTAGAGTTTTGTTGATTAAAAATATAGAAAGAATTGGTTAAGGTTGTTTATTCTCTGCTTGAGAGCACTATGATGTAGTCTGCTGTGTCGGCGCACATGTCTGCTGCTTGTTCGATGAATTCTATTAGGTCGTCGAATATTACCATGGCTCCGCAGTTTATGTTTACGCCGTATTTCACGAATAAGCTTTTGGTTTTAAGGTATTCAATGTCTATTGCGTGTTCTATTTCACCGACTTTTTTTGCTTCATTTATGGCTTCTGTTGGGTTGGATGAGATTTTTTCTATGCTGCTTCTTAATGTTTGAGCTGTTTCCACAAGTTTTGAAGTCATAAAAACAGTTTTGTCACATAGTTCTTGTGGGATTTCTGCTTCAGAGAGCATTTCAAGGCATCTTGCAGCATCTTTAGTGTGATCTGCCAGCGTATCTAATCGTTTAACAAGGTGTAAGAGGTCTTCACGATAATCTGCCACGAGAGCTGCACCTTTGGATAACTCCATGAAGACATCTGTTCGAAGCTGGTCAACTCCTTCTTCGGTCTTATACAAGTTTTCAATGTACTTTTTTGTTTCTTTGAAGTTCTTCTCTGAAAAGCTTTTGGTTGCTTTATGCAGCCAAGTTACTGTGTCAAAAGCTTTCGTTATTTGATCGTGAGCGAGTTCTAATCCTCTGGTTTTGCGTCGTTGCTCAAACCAATCGTAACTTTTTCTTTCCAATGTCTTGTCACCGTTTAAACTATTGAATTGGTTTCAGATATAACCCTTCTCTTAATATGGCATTCACAGGTAACTTCAAACACATGTCTTTCTTCCAAATGCTTTCTTTTTGGATATGTCACGTCAAACATGCATCAATCGCCAAAAGCCAATCCGCAAGATCAGTCTTTTTAGCCTGTGCTTGCCTTTTTTCACTAATCTTTCCCTTCACAATTTACCCCCTCACTTAACCCTTAACATGCTTAACTATGCATTATACATGGATGAAGTACCATGGCGCTTTGAGTTTTGCATATAGCTTTTTTGCTTTCTTTATTTTGCATGGCACTCCTATGTTGAAACCTTTCCTTTTTCTGGCTTATTTAGACTATCCAAATAGTATATCGACAATTATGTAGTCTATATATTTCCTGATTTTTAGCTAGTCTTCCAGAACAGTCTTCGCCAACCGAACCTTATCTTCCAAACTCTTCATTACAGTATTCGTAATTCTCACTCGAATTCCAAGACTCTCTATCCGACTTTTCTCAGCAGCATCCACATTATCAATGACAAAAGTGTCTAGAAAATCAGCATAAAGCTTAGCAACAGAAAACGCTGAAACCTCGAAACCTAAACCGCGCAATAGTTTATCTGCAGGACCCTTAATCGGGGCACCAGCAACTATAGGACTAACTCCAACAACTTTGGCGCTTGTTCTTCTCAGTGCGTCTCTTATTCCATCAACCGTTAGAATGGTGCCAATGCTAACTATTGGATTGCTGGGACAAATAACAACCACTTCCGCATTCATAATTGAATCTGTAACTTTTGGTGAAGGTTTCGCGTTAACAGCGCCGACAAACTCAACGCCTAAAACCTTGTCTTTCGCTTGTCTTTTAACAAAATACTCTTCGAAATGAACTGACCCTTCCTCAATTTTTATCCTGGTCTCAAACTTATCATTCGTCATTGGCAAAATGTTAACTTTAAGCCCTAAAACACGGCAAATTTCGTCGGTTACCTGCGAAAGCGTAAAACCTTTTTTTAACAAGTCAGTTCGAAAAATATGAGTTGCAAAATCCTTATCGCCCAAAGCAAACCATGTTTCTAAGCCGAATTTTTTGAGCATTTCGAGACATTGAAAAGTGTCGCCTTTTATTCCCCAACCTTTCTCATCATCAACAATACCTGCTAAAGTGTATGCCACAATGTCGATGTCTGGCGAAATGTGCAAACCGAACATTTCAATGTCATCGCCAGTATTCACAATTACTGATACGTCTTCCTGTTTTACAAGCCTTACTAAGCCAGTTAGAAATCTGGCTGCGCCAACGCCACCTGCTAAAGCCGTAATCATAACCTTTCATGCCAATTGATGATTTAGGAAGCTGTTAATGGTTGTGTTTTTCTGAAACCCAATATTCAGCTGCAGACCCCTTTGAATCAACTACGTGTTCTTTTTTGAAAACTGGTGCTTCGTTTTTGTATCTCTCTACAGCTTCCCGCAGGACTGGAAAAACATCTGTTCGGTGAGAACCAGCAACTGCAACATAAACTAAATCGTCTCCAACGTTGAATTCGCCGAGTAAATGGTGGATTTGAACGTTAACTACTCCAGGTTTTTGGGATAAGTCATCGCATATTTTGCTGAGGACTTGGTTGGCTTTTTCTTCGTATGCTTCCAGTTTGAGCTTTTCGACTTTTTCTCCCTCTAAGGTTTCTCCTCTTACTACGCCGATAAAAAGTGCTATTGCGCCAGCTTTATGGTATTTGGCGTTATTTTTAATATTGTTTATGGCGTCTTGAACTGTGAAAGTTCCTTTTTCATGTATTCCTGCATTTGCCGACAAAACATGATGCTCCTTAGTTTTCAGTTTAAGAATTTTACTTTAGATTATCGTTTCTAAAGTATTTTGCCCTTAAGAAAAGGGTATGAAAATAAGTAAGTTATGCTTCAGCTTGGGCTTCTTGAATTGGCGCCTGCGGTTGCGCTATTAATTTGGATTTTCTTATGCCAACATGCCTTAGTGGTGCAACTTCTTTAGCTTGGTTGTAGATGTCTGAAGCGATTTTTCCAAGAACCATTTCTTGAACAAACTGGTCGAGTGATAATGCGTTGGCTTTTTCATGTACTATTTTTTCCATTATTTTGCGGATTATCTTTTCTTGTGATGTTTTTATTCTAGAAAGTGTCAGCGCTGAAACTGCAATTCTAAGCTTGAATCCGTCTTTTGTAGTAAGGTTGATTAATGCATCAACTTTTGTTGTTCTTCTTCTAACTAAGCTTCGGAGGTAATCTCGTGAGTATTCATGACCCTTAAAGAGCGTTTTGGCTGTTTTTCCGTCAAGCTCGTTAACTTGGAAAAACATTTTCAAATAGTGATGAGAAAAGTCGCTTGTTATGTCATATAAGGTTGCTTCAACAACTCTGCCGATGAGTTGTTCTGGTTCTTGCGCTGGTATGGAACCTAACTCAACGTTGCCAAAGAAGGACGGCGCAATCACCATGTACCATCCTTTTCCACGCCATTTATCTCGTACATGTTTTGTTTTTGAAGACAAATTTATTTCTCCGAACGTGCCTCAACATTCTCAAGGAAATATTAAAAGGTTAGCGTTTTCTGTCTATTTTCTCGAGGTTACCCATGTATTTTCTTAAGGCTTTAGGTATGTTTATTGTGCCGTCTTGTTGTTGATTGTTTTCTAGTATGGCAACTATGGTTCTGCCTGTGGCTATGGCTGTCGAGTTTAATGTATGAACAAACCCTTTTGGCGGAGCCCCTTCTTTTTCACGGTAACGAATGCCTAAGCGTCTTGCTTGATAATCGGTGCAGTTGCTGCATGAAACAACTTCGCGGTAACCGTTTTGCGCTGGCATCCAAGCTTCAATGTCGTATTTTTTTGCTGCTACGGTTCCAATGTCGCCTGTGCAAACGTTGACAACTCGGTGTGGCAATTCAAGCTTTTGAAGAAGTTCCTCGGCGTTCTGCAGTAGTTCCTCATGTAGCTTGGCTGAGTCTTCCGGCTTGCAAAAGATGAATTGTTCTACTTTGTTGAATTGGTGGGTACGGAATATTCCTCTTGTGTCTTTACCGTGTGCTCCAGCTTCTTTTCTAAAGCAAGTGCTTATTCCAGCGAGTTTTAGCGGCATGTCTTGTTCTTTTAAGACTTCGTTCATGAACATTGCAGCCATGGGGTGTTCGGAAGTGGCGATTAAGTATAGGTCTTCGTTTTCCGCTTTGTAGAGGACATCGGCGAAGTCGCCCAGTGCTGTTACGCCTTCGTATGCTTCACGCTTCATCAAGTATGGCGGTATGATTGGCGTGTAGCCTTTTTTTGTTAGTTCCTCAATTGCAAAGCTTATCAGTGCCATGTCTAATTGTGCGACTTGGTTTTTTAGGTAGAAGAATCTTGCGCCTGATATTTTTCCTGCTCTTTCGATGTCGATTTGGTCTAAATCTAAGGCTAAGTCGATGTGGTTTTTTATTGGAAAATTGAATTTTGGGATTGTTCCCCAAGTTTTTATTTGAACGTTGTCGTTAGCGTCTTTTCCGAGAGGAACACTTTCATCCAGCAGGTTTGGGAGTTGCATGAGGTAGTCGTGTGTTTTCTGTTCTTGCTCGGTTACCTGTTTTTCTAACAAAGTAATTTTTTCGTCGATGCCTTGCGCTCTTTCAACTTCGCTTGCGGCTTCCTTGCCCGCTTTTTTTAGTTTAGCGATTTCTATGGTTACCTGCTTTCGCTGATGACGCAGCTCATTTAGTTTAGTGAGATTCAATCGCCATTCCTTGTCAACAGCGATTAAATCCCCTAGCATTTGAATGGCTTCAGGGATGCCACGCTTCGCCAAATTGTTCTTTACAAGTTCAGGGTTCTCACGAATAAGCTTGATATCTAACATTGCTCTCACACGGAGTAATTCTCTAACTAACAAAATCAGCTATTTAACCTTGCGATTGTTTGAATAACAATTGGTATTAAAAAATAAAAGAAAGTTTTGAAGTGGTTTCTTGCTATTGTTTTGCTCTGTTCCAGTTTTACTTTTTGCTTAGCGTTATCTCCATCGTTGAAACCATTCTGGACTTATTCTCTCCCTCACGTGGTGGCATCTCTGCTGTTCCAATAGCGATATTGCTAACTTTAAGGTCTTTGACGAACCGGTTTCTTGTTATTTCAGCGGCGTCAACAGCGGTGGTTATGGCTTGGCCTCTTGCTTTCAAAGTGATTTCTTTTAGGGTTCCTGAGGAGAGGCTTGTTATGATTGCCAGAACATAGCTCATGGGGGGTTTGTTTCCGACGAAGATAACATCTGCGTTTTGAGTCATTTTCTTTTACTCCTTTTTAGTTGTTTGCTTTGTGTAACGTTGCTGTTACTAGCATTTGCCTTGTAACGGAACGTTACTGCCCAATTAATACTATTTCTTCCTAATAAGTCCATTGAAAACCGCCGGTAACAAGGCTAAAGAATAAACCGTCCATCTGTTTCTGCAAGCGGGTTAACGGGAAAGGCTTTTCTACAGCCAATCTATAATGAGCTTTAACAATTCCGAGCAGAGAGTTAACTTGCTTACTAAACTAAAGAAAAAAGTTCAACAAATGCTAACTTCCCAAGCAAGAGCCGCACACAAAATAGGCTTAACTCCAAACAAAATAAGCATCATAGGGTTCATTCTTGCATTATCGTCAGCTGCAGTATACGCGTTTACTCCCAATCAACCCTCATGGCTTCTTCTCCTAGCAACGTTTTTCCTTTTAGCCTCAGGATTCTGCGACACATTGGACGGAATTATAGCTAGAAACTATCAGCAAGCAACCGTACTTGGCGGCTTCCTGGATTCTCTGCTTGACAGGTACGCGGACGCATCCGTATACGCAGGAATAATAATCGCTGGATTGTGCAATCCATTTTGGGGATTAGCGGCTTTAGCAGGTTCCGTGCTGGTAAGTTACAGTCGAGCAAGAGGTGAAGCAGCAGGAATAAAAATGGAATCTGTAGGTTTGGCAGAAAGAGCCGAACGCATGCTTATCCTAGCCGCCGCCAGCATAATCGCGTTCTTTTGGCTTCCCGCGTTAAATTACGGAATAATCGTATTAGCGGTGCTTTCTAACCTTACAGTTATACAAAGAGCACTTCACGTTTACAAAGAATTAAAGAAAAAAATAGTGTAGCCGCTTAGTATCTTCTTCGAGACCGTGAGTGGCGCTCGTTTTCAGCTCTGACTTTAACGATACCACGGTGCACGGCACATGAGATACAGTAATATTTAGTGTCCACCCAAGAGGCTAAGTACGTGCCTTTTTGCCTAAGCTCCTTAGCTAATTGCGGCTCAACAAATGAAACACGGCGAGTGTTTCTCTTTGCTTTATCCCGCGGCACCATTGCCCCACAGTTAGCGCATTGAACAAGGCTGCTACTGCCTTTGCTTCCTTTCGATCTTCCTCGGCTCTTTCGCTTAACGGGCAATTATTTTAACCTCTTTTTCTCCTTATCTCCCAAATATGGAATAAACTTTCTTATATATCTGCTCGTAACTTTAAGAGAGAAGCAATGTTTGCTTTCAAATTTATTTGAGGGATAATTTTTCCATCAGGCGACGTCATCAAAGTTGTAACTCCAGGCCCATGTCCTGCCGTAACACAATTCGTATGGACTACTACGCCGACTGAAACAGCGCCTTGACGGTAAATTCTGCCAAACGAGTGGTCCGCATCAATAATAGCCACTAAATCGCCAAGCCTCAAGCTTTCCAGTCCATACTGCTCAACGACTGCTTCATCGAACAATTGAATATCGTAATCCCCCGAATTAACCTGATTAGAACCTAAACCTGAACCCATAATAGCCGCTGGAACAATATGCGTAACAGGCACCTCCAATTTATCACCTTTCGGTTTGGGATTCCACGCCTCAAGCAACATCGGATCCATATTCAAGACTTTAATTTCTGGGAAATCAACCAGTTTTAAGCCTACGCCGAAAGCTTTCACAAGAATCCTATCTCCAAGCACAAGCTTCTCCAAAGCTTCCGCGGGAAAATCAACCAACACATGCTCGATTCCACCGTGCTTGCCAGTGACAGTTCCCTTAGCACCCTTCGCGTCACCATTCACTACTGTTGCTTCGTTTCCAACGCATGATAGCACGTTGAATGCTGTGTTAGCAGCCTGCCCTGAGCGGGCATCGTTTTCCTTGTTTTCCACGCTAACGCCTGGCTCCACATGGTCAGCTTCCCACCCGCATGCTGGATCGCCTACTCTTAGATTATAGGTTATGCCGCCTACTCCCGGAAGCACTAACGGTTTTCCTGTTGCCGAAACGTTGTAGACTGACCTGATTGTTGGACTGGCTATTTCACCCATGACCGATATTTTTATGAGTTTTTCAGCGTTTGTTCGAAACATAAGGTATTCCTCATTGGGCATTGTGTCCTATCCGCAAGGAGTCTAATAAAACTTCATAGAATGCCTTTCCATTTAAGCAAATCTTAAATTATGCGTTTCTTTATTGTTGCAGTGAAGCTAAGCCTATCTAAATTGTTGGAAGTGAAATTTAGGATGTCTGAAATTGGATTGAGAACAAGAATGCTGGTAAAAGACGTGATGAGCAGCCCAGTTGTAACCATGAATGAAGATGAAACTTCAAACAAAGCAGCCGTTGTTATGGATAAGAACGATTTAGGCTGCGTAATAGTCACGAATAAAGCTGGAAAATCAATAGGCATTATTACCGAGCGAGACTTGGTGATTAGGGTTTTAGCTAAAAACCTCAAGCCTGATACAGTTAATACCAAAGAAATCATGACAACCCCATTGGTAACAATTGAACCTGACGCAACAATAAGTGAAGCAGCTCGAAGAATGAACAGGCTGGACATTAGACGGCTCGGCGTGATTTACAAAGGCAACCTCGTCGGAATAATCTCAAGCAAAGACATCCTAGGCGTAATGCCTGAACTAATAGAGATAATGCAGGAAAAGTCACGCATCGAAGGCGCTGCCCGCACTGAAGAAACTGAAGAGGTTCCTCTCTCTGGATACTGCGACCGCTGCAACATGTACTCTGAAAACTTGAAGGAACGAAACGGACAAAACATCTGTGACGAATGCCGAATAGAACTAGAACAAGAAAAATAATATTTTCTTTTTTGCTTATCTTCTATAAATCGATAAACACGAAATTTTCTCTTTCCTCAACTGAATAAGTTTTAAGTGGCTTTTCCGCTGGTCCCCTAAGCGCCACGCCATTGGTTATGTTGAATTGGGAGTAGTGCCATGGGCAGGTGAGAACTTCCTCGTTTAATGTGCTTTCTGCAAGCGGCGCCCCTGCATGGGTGCATCTTGCATCTAAGCAAAAGATTTTGTCGCCAACATTAACAGCAATAACTTCGTGTCCTTTAACTTTGAATGCCTTTGGTTCTCCAACCGTTAGAGTATTCTTATCGCACAATTTCACAAACATAACTTTACACGACCAATCGTTAGGTTGAGATGTTAGCTGTTATTTCCTGATATTTACTTATGTACTCGCACACTGCAATAACGAATTCGGCGTGGCTCCAAAGCAGGGGCGTCGCGGATATTGGTGTACCGGAATAAGGGTCAAGTTGCTCGGCTAATGCTCCCGAAGGCAACGCATTCTTGGCTGCCCATTTGAGAAGTTCCATTGAACGCGACAATTCATCCAATGAAGAGGCTACGGCAATATGCCATCTCGCGAGCCTAAGTGTGGAAATAAACCAAGGATTACCCGGAGTATCAAGAGACACTCTCCTGTACTGGTCGTTTTGGTACCGTGCGAGTCCTCCAACTTCGGTTTTAACCCAAAGCGCCTTGGCTAAAGTATCCATTGTGCTCTTGACCATGTTATCTTTGGCATCTAAGACTCCGTATGCAAAAACCGTTGAAACGCTACTGTCAATCGTTGTATCCTTCTCTCCGTTAGGGTAAATGCCTTTGATGAACCGTTTCAACTCTGGGTCATACAAGCGTTTTATCATGGCGTCCTTGATTTTAGCTGATGCTTCACCTAGAACTTCCTGCCTGTTGCTGTCATAAAATACCTTAGCGAACTTGGCTGCTGCATCCAGAGCAGCAACAACTGACGCTACAGTCGAGGTGAACACGCCGACTTTTTCTTCCCACTCATCAAACGTTGGCTTAGGTAACAGGGTGGCGGGGTCTCTGTAGTTCATCATGAAGTCGGCAGCTTTTACCACAAGCTTGTCATAAACTTTAGTGACGAACTCTAAATTGCCATCCTTCTCATAATACTTCCAAAGCGCATACAGCACACTTGCCGTCTCATCCTCCTGAATAGGCAATTGCAACCGACCTGCGGAATCTACGAGTGCATGCCAAGTACTTCCCAGCGAGCCATCTGGCAGATACTTATGCCTGAAAAATCCATCTTCCCCTATGACTTGATTGCAGAACCCAAAAAACATGGCTGCTACGTCAGTAAATCCTGCGTTAGTAAAAGCTAAAGCCGCCATTGCGCCATCGCGGGGCCAAATGTACGAGTAGGTATCCCTTTGAATTCCCATTATGTCTGAATCAAGCGATGCAAGAAAGCCGCCGTGACTATCAACATGTGCTCGCATAAGAAGCAGTGACCGTTTAAAGAGGCGAGCCACTTCGTGGGGCAAAAGGTTTAGGTCTATTTTTAATCTGCTAAGCCATGCGCTCCAATAGTTTTCCACTTCAAGAAGCATTTGTTCAACACCTGTTTGTTTGACTTCTGAATCTAAAGCTGTGACTTGGGTTAAGCTGTTTCCGCAGGCAATCCAATAATGAATCACTCCATAGCCGTTAGGCGGAATTTCCAGCTTGAATGAGACAGCGGAATCTACTGCTCCTTGGGCAACAGGGTTGGCACTTAATTGCCCGTCTTCCGCGTCGCGCCAAGTGCCTTCTCTGCCTTCAACCTCTTTGTGTCCAACTGCATACTGGTAGAATCCTTTGCCGCCAGTGGTTCCGCCCACCAGAAAATAGCGTTTCCCCTTATAGTGTACAATCGCGCTTAGGTTGGGTTCAAAAAACGCTGTATCTCCAGCTTCATAACCGTAAATGTGGAAATCTTGTGTGAAAAACAAGCGGACTTCTCGTTCATCATCTGATTCGTTTGAAACTTTTATCTTGCGCAAGAACACATCTTTGCCATTATGGACTGCGTCGTTGACTTCCATTTTGATGCCATACAGTTCCTTTTTCATGATATATCTAGTTGTGAGGGTTTCAGGCAAATAACTCATCACTATATCCCACTCTTTATCTAACCATTCAAATTTGCCGTCAACCCAAATGCCGAACCTGAACTGGTGACCAACCGCGTGATTTTCAAGCCCAATGTAAGGAAAATAAACGTCTCTGATTCTGGCTTTGTCATCGAGGGCTATAGCAAACCGTCCATTACTTACCAAAACTTGCCTAGGCAATAAAATCCGCTTCTAAAAACATTTAATCCTAATATAGTCATTGCATTCCACCATAAATAAACTTTAATTAAGCAAATCACTCGCTATTCACTATAGATTGTGAACTGACTTGATTGTTGATTCTGTCCTCACAAACGCCAAAGCCTACATAAACGGGCAAATAGTCGATTGTAGCCTCGCCCTTGAAGAAGGCAAAATTTTCAAAATCGGCAAAGAAACCCAAATGCCAAATGCAGACCAAAAAACTAACCTAAAAAGCCTCCTAGTCCTGCCAGGCTTGATAGATGAGCATGTTCACTTGCGGGATGAGGGAAAAGCGTACAAAGAAGACTTCCAAACAGGAACCGCCGCTGCAGCCGCTGGGGGCTTCACCACCGTCTTGGACATGCCTAACAACGAGCCAGTTACAATGAGCATGGAAACTTTAAGGAACCGCATGAGAATTGCCGAAAGAAAAGTTCTCGTAAACGTTGGGTTCTACTCTGAATTTCCAAAAAAATTGGCTGAAGTCAAAGACATCGTTTCCGAAGGGGCAGTAGGGTTCAAGCTTTTCATGGGTTGCCAAATTGGCGGATTGAACGTTGATGATGACGAAGCCTTGCAGGATGCGTTCAAAGAGGTCGCCGAGTTGAATGTGCCAGTGGCGGTGCACGCCGAAGACAAGGCGTTATTGGTAGCTAACGAGGAAAAACTAAAACAAGCCAAAAAAAGTAACACCGCCGCCTTCCTAAAGGCGCATTCAGAAACAGTTGAACTAAAAGCCATTGAACGCCTACTAAAAATAAGTGCACCAACTAGTGTACGGTTGCATTTTTGCCATGTCTCAACTGAAGAGGGCTTAAACGCGATTTTAGAAGCTAAAAAATCAGGCAGAAAAGTAACATGCGAAGTTACCCCTAACCACCTATTGCTGTCACGTGATGATTTGGAACATTACGGGCAATTACTGATTATGGCGCCCCCGCTTCGCAACAAAAATCACATTGAAGCGTTATGGAAAGGCTTAGAAGCGGGTTGGGTTGATGCTTTAGGCTCAGACCATGCACCGCATGCTTTAAGTGAGAAGTTTGCAAGCAGCGTTTGGGATGTTAAAGTCGGCGTGCCAGGTCTAGAAACTACTTTACCTCTTATTTTGACGCTTGTAAAGAAGAATCGGTTATCCTTGGCCCAAGCGGTTCACCTTCTCGCAGAGAAACCAGCAGAAATTTACGGTTTGAATAATCGCGGTCGCTTGGAACAGGGAAAGAACGCAGATTTAACGGTGGTAGATTTTAACCATAAATTCAAAATTGATGCTTCAAAATTCAAGTCCAAAGCAAAATATTCGCCCTACGATGGGTGGAACGTTCAGGGTAAACCAGTAAAAACCTTCGTTAACGGATTATTAGTTTTTGATGAAGGAGAAATAGTTGCTAAAGCGGGCAACGGCTCAATTGTTCGGAGAGGCAAAGCGTGAAGTTCCTAGCGGATGGTATGCTGGGAAAACTGACACGTTGGCTACGCATGTTAGGACAAGACGTCATGTACTCCGTCCAGCTAAGTGATTCTGAACTTCTTGAACTAGCAAAAAAGGAAAACCGCGTTTTGTTAACTAAAGATTTGGAGCTCTACCAACGCGCCATCGCCAAGGGCGTAGACGCTTTCTACCTTGAAGGCAAGAAGGAATCTGAACGGCTGGCGGAACTTGGCAAGCGATATGGCTTAACGTTAGCGATAGATATGGAAAAGTCCCATTGCCCAATATGCAACACTAAACTTAAGGCAACGCCAAAAGAGCTGCTTTCAGGCGAATTAGAGAAAAATACATTCATTTATTATGATAAGTTTTGGAAGTGTCCAAATTGCGGTCAAGTCTATTGGCAAGGAGCGCACTGGAAGCAAATCAGCAATATAATTAACGAAGCGCAAGCAAAATTGGAAAAATTAAAAGAAAATTGAAGCTTAAATCAGCCATTTTAATGGAATATCTTGGAAGGTTCCATCTGGCAGGGTCCTTCTGATAGTTATCGGTAGTATTCCAGCCTCAAGTTCTTTTAGAGCGATGGCAATCGGGTTTGTATTTTCACTAGCATCCACCAAAATCGGTGCTCCCATCGAGATTTGAAGCGCTCTAGCTCCAACTATTCTTGCTTTCTCGAAGCGAGTAATTTTTGGTGGTCCTACAGTTATTTTTTGTTCTGACGTATTTTAGTACTCTCCAGCGCCTGGATATCCGCCCATTCCGCCTGGTGCTCCTCCTGGTGGCGTTGGAGGTGCCCTCATTTTGCCGGCGGCGATAATGTCGTCAATTTTGAGAATCATGGATGCTGCTTCGCTTGCTGATTTGATTATTTGTTTTTTGACTGAGAGTGGTTCAAAGATGTTTACCTTTGTCATGTCTTGAACTTTTCCTTCTAGAACTTCTATGCCTGCCCATGTTTCTCCTTTTTCATGCCTTGACCGTAATTCTGAAAGTATATCAATTGGATCTAAGCCAGCGTTTTCAGCAAGCGTTACTGCTATGGCTTCAAGAGCTTCCGCGAATATTCTAACCGCAAGTTGCTCTCTTCCCGGCAGCGTTTCAGCATATTTTTTGAGTACACCTGCCATTTCAAGCTCTGGAGCACTTCCTCCAGCAACGATCTTTGGCTCTTCAATTAAATCTCTGATAACGCAGAGTGCATCATGTATTGAGCGTTCTGCCTCTGCAGTCATACGTTGAGTTCCACCTCTAATCAAAATGGTGACTGCCTTCGGATGCTTGCAGCCTTCAATGAAAGTCATTTTGTCGTCGCCAATTCTGCGCTCTTCCACCAAAGCTGCATATCCAAGGTCTGATGGTTTTATGTCATCTAGGTTAGTTACTATTTTTCCGCCTGTGGCCTTTGCAAGTTTTTCAATGTCTGATTTTTTGGCTCTTCTAACCGCGATAATTCCTTTTCTTGCAAGGAAATGTTGAGCCATATCGTCTATGCCTTTTTGGCAGACGACTACGTTTGCGCCTGAAGCCAAAATTTTCTCAACCATGTCTTTTAGCATTGTTTCCTCTTGCTTGAGGAACGCTTCAATCTGCTCAGGGCTTTCAATGTTTATTTTTGCGTCTAACTCGGTTTTTTCAATCTCTAAGGAAGCGTCGATTAATGCAATTTTTGCTTTTTCTAAACGCTTGGGCATTCCTGAGTGAACAATTTCTTTGTCTAAAACTATGCCGTTTATTAGGCTGGTCTCCATGAGGGATTCGCCTGTTTTCTTTTCGACTTTTACGTCGTCGACATCTACCTTGTAGACGTCGTCTTTCTTTTCAGCGACTGCCATCATTGCTTTAACCGCTAAATCAGCCAAGTATTCTTTGTATTCAGCTACGATTTTGCTTCCCATAGCGGTTGTTGCAGCTTTTTTCAGGTATTCCTGCGATTTCAGGTCTACGGGTATGGCTATTTTTTCAAGGGTTTCTAGCGCTATTTCAGCTGCCTTCCTATAACCCTCAATTATTATTGTGGGGTGAATGTTTTTGTCTATCAGTTCTTCTGCTTTGTTCAAAAGTTCACCTGCAATTATAACCGCAGATGTTGTTCCGTCTCCAGCTTCATTGTCTTGCGCTTTGGCAACTTCAACTAGCATTTTGGCTGCTGGATGCTGAATATCCATCTCATCCAAGATAGTGCGCCCGTCACTTGTTATTGTAACGTCTCCGAAGCTATCAACTAACATTTTATCCATGCCTTTTGGGCCTAAAGCGCTTCGGACGCTTTCGGCTACCACTTTGGCGGCAGTTATGTTTCCGTGTTGTGCTTCTCTTCCACGGGACCTGTTTGAGCCTTCTCTTAATATGAGAACAGGCACTCCGCCAGCTTGTGTTGGAAATGATGACAAATCAAGTAATCTCCTTTAATGTGAACAACAACAGAATATTACTAGCCATATAAGTTTTTCTAGGCAAGGCATAATGAATAAAGCTTAGGCAAGCGATTTTTGCATCATTAACTTGCTTTTACGGTTTCCTTCGTTTCATATTTGCCATGGCTTAGTAGACTGAAACTTTGGCTATTCCTGGTATCTTCAGCAGTTCTGGAATTAGTTCTCCTGGGATTTTTTTCTCAACAATCAAAGTAAGTTTTGGTTCTGGTGAGAGTTCCGGGTCATCTACGATTGCTTGCCTGATGCTTAATCCTGCCCTGTTGAGAATCATAGCTGCGTTGGATAAGATTCCGGGCGATTTTGCGTTTACAGGGGTTATTTCTAGAACTCCCAGGTTGATGTGTTTAGCGATTTCTTTTAGTGAATGTCCTGCTGGACGTATTTCTTCAAAAATTAGTTTGAGTTCAGGGCTCGCTTTGATGCTGTTTAATGTTTCGTTTACTGTTCGTCGGTCTACTCCGGCGACTCTAGCTATGCGTACTGGCGGAATTTCAATTTGATTTAGGTATATTTTGCCGTCTCTTGCGCTTAGTCCATTTTCTATGAGGACGCGTGCTACTTTGAGTCGTTCGGGGTATTCTTGCAGTTGGGTTTGTATTTTGTTCCACATTAGGTTTCGCTGATGTGTATTTCTGTTCATTTGGGTATAAATGTGTTGTTTAACGTTGGCAGCATTTTCAATGAACAAAACTGTACACAAAAGCCTTAAATAAAACTTAAACGTACGATTCATAACCCTAAATACATAAAGGCGAAAAAAATGCCAACTAGAAAAATCCTATTAAACGAAGACGAAATACCAAAACAATGGTACAACATAGTTCCCGACTTACCTAGGCCGCTTCCACCATTCATAGATGCAGCAACAAAACAGCCAGGAGTCGGAATCGTCCCACGAATATTTCCAAAAGCAATTATCGGCCAAGAAATAAGCCAAGAACGATGGATAGACATACCTGAAGAAGTCCGAGAAGTATATCGAATCTGGAGACCAACACCACTCTTCAGAGCCATCGGTCTAGAAAAAGCACTGAAAACACCAGCAAAAATCTACTACAAATACGAAGGCGTAAGCCCCTCTGGAAGCCACAAACCAAACACAGCAGTACCCCAAGCATTCTACAACATGAAAGAAGGCACAAAACGCCTATCAACAGAAACAGGCGCAGGCCAATGGGGATCAGCCTTAGCGTTTGCAGCCATGATTTTCGGGCTCAAAGCCACAGTTTACATGGTACGTGCAAGCTACGACCAGAAACCCTACCGAAAAATGATGATGAACGCTTTCGGCGCAGAATGTTTTGCTAGCCCAAGTAACCGAACAGAAGCGGGAAGAAAAATCCTTGCTGAAGATCCAGATAGCACGGGCAGCCTCGGCATAGCTATCAGTGAAGCCGTCGAAGATGCCCTCGTCAACGAAGAAGAAACTAACTATACCATAGGTAGCGTCTTCAACCACGTCCTGCTACATCAAACAGTCATAGGCTTAGAAACAAAGAGACAACTAGAAATGGTTGATGACTATCCAGACGTTGTGTACGGTTGCATAGGCGGAGGAAGCAGCTACAGTGGTCTCATGTGGCCATTTTACTACGATAAAGTCTCCAAAAAGGCACCAAAAGAAACAAAGTTCATAGCCACCGAAGCCACAGCATGCCCCAAAGTTACCAAAGGGCAATACCAATACGACCATGGAGACACCGCCAGAATAACACCCTTGGTTCCCATGCACACCCTGGGGCACGACTTCATCCCGGCACCCATCCACGCTGGAGGACTCCGCTACCATGGAATTGCGCCCACCATAAGCCTCCTAACACAGGAGAAACAGATGACCACCGAAGCCTACAATCAGGTCGAAGTCTTCGACGCAGCCAAACAATTCATCCGAGCTGAAGGAATCATCCCTGCACCTGAGCCTGCCCACGCCATCAAAGGCGCTATCGACGAAGCCCTCCGATGCAAAAAAACTGGCGAAGCAAAAACCATTCTGTTCTTGCTTTGTGGTCACGGCTTCTTTGACATGGCGGCATACGATGAATACTTCAGCGGCAACCTGCAACCATATGAGTACCCAACTAAGAAAGTCGAGGAATCAATGAAGAAACTTCATACGCTGTATCCGTGGTTAGACGAGGTTAACAAGAAATACATAAGCTGCGAACCACTCTAAACCCCAATACCCTTCTTTTATTCTTCTTTTTATCTCAGCTAACCTAATACTAACTTAGGTTATTCATATTGAATGTTCCTGAAAAAACTCTGCCAACAAAAACAATCGGATTCATCGTAAACCCTATTGCTGGAATGGGCGGAGCCGTCGGATTAAAAGGAACAGACGGCAAAACTATCCTAAACAAAGCCATATCCCTAGGAGCTAAACCCATAGCATCGCAAAGAGCAGAAACCTTCCTCTCAGAACTTTATCTAGCAAAAAAAAGCTTAAAACTGATTGTTGGCGCTGGCTGCATGGGTGAGAACCAAGCAAAGAAATGCGGCTTCACCTGCCAAGTTATCGGCGAAAGAAAAAAAGAAACCACATCCGAAGACACGCAAAATATCGCTAAAGAAGTGGTGAAGGCTGGTGTTGATTTGCTTGTTTTCTGCGGCGGCGACGGAACAACCCGTGACATACTAAAAGCTGTTGGCATGAAGGTTCCTGTGCTGGGTGTTCCAACAGGCGTCAAAATGCACAGCGCCTTATTCGCTGTAAGTCCTCAAGCTGCAGCAAGAGTTGCCATCAGTTATCTGTGGGATGGGTTGCCCCTTCGAGAAGCGGAGGTAATGGATGTGGACGAGCAAGCTTTCAGGGAAGGTCGCCTTTCTGCTGAACTTTACGGGTACATGTTGAGCCCTTATGAGCCTCACTTGATCCAAGGAAACAAACTTGCAAGCCCAATGACCGAGAGCGAAGTTCGCAACCAAGCAGCAATAGCAATTTACATTATTGAAGAAATGAAACCAGACATCGTTTACATAATTGGTCCGGGAACAACCACCCGTACTATCGGTGACCTCTTGGACGCTAAAAAAACCCTTTTAGGCGTGGATCTTTTCCAGAACAAGAAAATAATTGCAAACGACGTAAACGAAAAACAAATACTAGATTTCATAAGTGGAAAAGCCGCATGGATAATTGTAACGCCGATTGGGGGGCAAGGCTTTATTTTTGGCAGAGGAAACCAGCAGATAAGCCCCAAAGTAATCCGCCAAGTAGGTTTAGACAACATTGTTGTGATTGCGACTAAAAGCAAATTGGACAGGTTGAAAAGTTTAAGGGTTGACACTGGAGACACAGAACTGGAAAATGAGCTTAAAGCACATGAAATTAACGTTGTAACCGACTACAAAAGCATACAAAAAGTGGCTGTTGAATAATGGAATTACTATTAATAATCGGAAAAATGAAATAGTAGCACGTGACCAGTATCCTAACAAAGCGAGGCTAAAAAATGATACCGATTAACCTGCCAAAAATCGGCGAAGAGGAAGTGCAGGCAGTAGTTAAAGTTCTTCGAAGCGGAATGTTAACAAGTGGGCTTGGAGCTGGCCCAATGGTAACAGAGTTCGAGAAAAACTTTGCCAAATTCGCTGGCGTAAAACATGCTGTAGCCGTTAACACTGGCACTGCCGCCTTGCACTCTGCTGTTGTGTCTTCTGGTGTAAAGCAAGGTGATGAGGTTATTTTGCCCAGCTTCACTTTCGTAGCCACTGCAGAAGCAGTCGTACTGGCTGGCGGGAAACCGGCTTTCGCTGACATTGATGCTCAAACTTACAATCTATCGCCCAGTGCGGTTGAAAAATCAATAACAAAAAACACCAAGGCTATACTGCCCGTGGATCTGTATGGTTTTTCTGCCGACATGAAGCCCATGCGGGAAATCGCCGCTAAACATGGCTTAGCGTTGGTTGAGGATGCTGCTCAAGCGCATGGAACAACGTACGCTGGGAAACCGGCGGGAACGTTTGCTGATGCCGCCTGCTGGAGCTTATACGCAAGCAAAAACATGACCACAGGCGAAGGCGGAATAATCACAACAGACAACGACCAAATAGCCGAGACGCTGCGGATGATTAGGACTCATGGGGAAAAAGCCAAGTACTCATCACTCATGCTTGGAACCAACTATCGCATGTCCGAGGTACAAGCGGCAATTGGTAACGTACAACTGCAAAAATTGCCATCTTTTGTGGCTAAACGCCGCCAAAACGCGCAACAACTAACAAAAATCCTAGAAAAAAGTAGCAGACTGATTTTGCCATGGGAGTCAAAAGACCGACAGCATAGCTGGTACCTGTACACCGCAAGACTGAAAGATGGCACGGAAACTGAACGCAACAAGATTGTGGAAGAGCTAAAGAAAAAAGGGATTGGCGCCGAAGTGTATTACGTTAACCCAGTGCATCAAATGCCGTTTTACCGAGAAAACTTTGGAAGCACTAAACTGCCTGAGACTGATGAAGCGTCAAAACAGGTTTTCTCACTGCCAATTCATCCGGGAGTCAAAGCGGAGCAGGTTGATTACATAGGAAAAACTGTTCTAAGCCTCTTATAGCCAGATTAGCGACTGGTTTAAACGATTTTCACCAATAACCGACTGTAAGAGTTAAATTGAACTTCGCATTATGAAATAGCTATCCTTTGAGATTTACTGGATTTTCTTTGAAGGAGCATGGAACAGTTGAGTAATGAAGCAGACGTTTCACGTGTAAAAGTCAAGTTTCTCATCAAAGGCTTAGGTGAAGCTGAAGGTGAATTAGTCAGGTTTTTAGCGCCAAGAACTATTGACGCTATCGTCAGGAAGCTTCCAGTTGAAGGAAGAGCTGCGTTGTGGAAAGAAGAGGTTTACTTTGAAATCCCAATTAAAATGGGCGAAGAAAAAGCAAAGCCAACCGTGGAAACTGGCACTATTGCTTTTTGGCCTATGGGCAGCGCCATATGCATATTCTACGGTAAGTCACAGCCCTATAGTCCCGTGAGCATACTTGGAAAAATAACAAGTAATTTGGAGATTTTTAAGCAAGTTAAAAGTGGAACAACAATTAAAGTTGAATTGTTAACAGCTTAAAAGGCTAATGAGCTCTCTTTCCACATTTGGAGCAGCCGTTCGCATTCTTCTTTTACGTTTTTGTCGCCGCTTTTATCTCTAAGAACCTGCAGGAACTCGACGCGTTTTGCAACTGAGCGTTTTTCTGCGTTGCCGCCATAGTAGAGTTCGCCCTCTATGTACTCTTTCATGTGGTAGGCTTTTTGGATGAGTAGGCTGGCGGCGTCAACTGGGTTTTCTACAGCGAACTTGTTTGCCCAGATGGCTACTTCTGTTTCGCGCAATTGAGTTATGCCGTCGATTTCCATTATTTTCCTTATGTAGACTCTTAAAAACTCAAAATAGCCTGCTGTTTTGATTAGTTCAAGGGCATGGTTGACTTTTTCTTTAAAATCTGGTGAGCCCTCAATTGTTAGGTTGTGTTTGTAGCCTTCATCGATTAGTGCTTTAGCGGTTTTTACTTCTTCAGTCGTGTAAACTCTTTCTGGAAACTCTTTCAAATGAAAACTAAACTCCAAATCTATACAAGATTAGAATAAATAAATAATTGGTCGTGGAGCAATCTAGCTTGCTGTAGGCTTGTAGATTTTGATGTTGTGGCTTCCGGAGACAAGCTGCACTGCACCATTCGCTTCCAGTTGTTCTAAGAAGTCTTTTGCTGTGCTAATTCGAATGTTAAACCTTGTTGATACAGCGTACGGTGTAAGAACGTTCATTTTCTTTACTTCACTGACGATTTTTTCGTTCTTGGCGTCTGGAGGCATTATTCCGACAGTTCTTCTTTCTTTTGACATTCCAGCTTTCTCTTTCTTCTTCTCTTTCGATTTGTCTTCGTCTTCCTTAACCTGCTGCTTTTCCATCTGCTTTATGCCGAGCTTCTTTTTCCCACCCATAATTTTTTTCACCTTGCTATTTTTTTTGTTCTCAACACCTAGAATGGCTGGCTTATTTCAACTTTATGTTTGTCCTTCCACTCTTTGATTGGAACGCCAAGTTTCTTTTCAACTTCAGTCCTATGGATGGAGTTCATGGTGCAGAATGGAATTATGCGTCCATCTGGAACGGCATAGTGAATTAGGCAGCGTTGTACTCTTTCAAGGTCAAAGTTGTATGGGTCCATGAAATGCATGGCTGAAAGCAGAATTGCATGTCTTTGTAGGTCGCCGAGGGATTTGTAGTCGCCGCTTGTGATTACGCCTAGAACGTATTTTCTTAGGAAACCGAATTTTATGTGGCGCATTGAACTGACTAAGCGTAGTTTAGCCTTAGTCTTGCTTCCTTTCGCTGCGTCCTCGTAGACTTTGTTCATTACGCTGATAAATTTGTCTATGTTTCCGTACTTTGTAATTGGAATAATTTTACCGTTTTCAACTAAAAGGTATGTTGCCATACCGCAGTGCGGATGCGCCGTGAATTCTAAATATCGCCTGTCTTTTAGTGCGCCGACGGCTTTTGAAACTGGCACCACCGTGGGCACTGGGTAGAAGTCTGATACTTTTATTGTTCCGTTTGTTTGTTCTTCAACTTTTTTCATGAAGTCTGGGATTGTAATGCGCATGTTTTCGCGTTGTTTTTGTGGCAATCTCCCACAGAGGCTGACTGGTTGAACGTTTATGCATCTCACCACATCGAAGTTTTTGACAGCAAAATTGATTATGTCGCCAAGTTGGTGATCATTGACACCTTTCACCAATGTTACAACTAGAACTACACTGTCTATTCCTGCTTGACGAAGGTTTTCGATAGCCTTCATTTTTATGTCAAGTAGGTCTACTCCGCGAATGAACTTGTAAACATCAGGGGTTAACCCGTCGAACTGCAGGTAAACGGTGCTTACGCCTGCTGCTTTGAGGTCTCGGCAGTAATCTACGCTTTGCGAGAGTCGAAGACCATTCGTATTAATCTCCACGTGGCTGAAGCCAAGCTCTTTTGCCTTTCGAACAAAGTCGAAGAGGTCCTTGCGTATTGTTGGTTCTCCACCAGAAAACTGCAGAGCTGTGGCTGGCACTGGCTTGTTGGCTCGAAGGTTCTCTAGCATTCCAGTAATTTGCTCTTTAGTGGGTTCGTAAACGTATCCTGCAGCCGCAGCATTAGCAAAGCAAACCGGGCAAGTAAGGTTGCACCTGTTTGTGACGTCGATTATTGCAAGGGCAGTGTGAGATTTGTGTTCTGGGCAAATGCCGCAGTCGTACGGGCAACCGTTCTTTTTCTCGGTTCGAGGGTTACTTATTCCCTCGCCATCATAGCGGAATTTTTCTGCCCGCATGTATTGGTCGTAATCTGACCAGTAAATTTCCTGGAAAGCCCCATGCTCAGGGCACTCTTTTTTAATGAAGACTTTGCCTTCATCTTCAAAAATGGTTGCGTCTATAGCCTTTAGGCATTCAGGACAAATGCTTCTCGTGGTTTTGATATCCTTCATACTTTTGCCTTCTAACATCTACGCTTTCGAAGTGCTTAAGAGCCATTGATGATAATAAGGTTTCCAAACGTTTCCTAAGGTGATTGAGGGGAAAGAGTGTCCATTAACGAGAACACGCGAAATGCTTTGCGAGAAATGGGCTTGAACGCCTACGAAATTGACGCTTACATAGTGTTGCTGGAAGGTGGGCAAATGACGGCTATGGAGATAAGCCAGGAAGCTAAAGTGCCCTACAGCAAAATGTATGAGGTTCTCAACTCGCTTAAAGAAAAGGGCTGGATTAAAAGTAGCGAAAGTCGTCCATTCAAATATTACCCAGTGCCACCGCTCGAAGCAACAAGGTTCACGAAGCTGCGGTTGGAAGACAAATACTTGAACTGGGAAAACACTGTTGCCGAAGCGCTTCAGCCCTTGTACGAAAAACGCGAACTCGTTGAGCGACCAGACATGCTGATCTTGCGTGGTCAACAAGCCGTCTTAACTAAACTTGAAGAAGTCCTCAAAAAAGCCACAATGGAAATCGTGATTGCAGCACCAGAATTCGCTAAACCAGTAATCGCCATGGCTGAACCGTTGCTGGGCAGCGGGGGCTTGAAGAAAACGGTCAAGGTTAAACTGATGGCGGCTGGAAAAAAGGAAGACTGGCTCTTCATAAAAAAATACCCTGGCTTAAACGAGCTGCGAATTAGAGACCACATGTTCGGTGGCGGCATAATTGCTGACGGCAAAGAAGCCATGCTACTCCTAGGCGAGGACAAGCCAAGCCTCGTTATATGGAGCAACCACGTGGGCTTAGTCGGTTTTGCACGAGAGTACTTCCAATTCCTATGGGACTCATCAGCAACCGCTTAAAAAAAACCGTTCCATTTTCGACGCAAAAAGAACCTAAACTCTTATCATGCCAAAAATTGCTTCATATAAGAGAGGCAAGTTCCTTCCGAGCCATAGAACGCAAATAACTTTAACAAAAAAGAAGAAAGGGAGAACTTGAGTTATTAGGTTACTATTTTCCCATGACTTTTCTAGCGGCGATCTCAATATCTTCCGCTTTGATTGTTTTTCTTCCAGCATGCATCGCAAAATCAAGTGCTTCTTTAGCAATCTTAACGCCAATGTCTTCAAGTGCCTTTGCAAGTTCCTTTGCTGCTGCCTCACTTACTCTGTCAGCGCCAGCTTTCTTACATAACCTGTGCATGGGAGCTACAGCTATTTCTAATTCAGTCATAACGACATCTCTATAGCTTCTTTTTCTTTTTAAAGCAATATTTAACCTTTGTTATCGCTTTTTCCTCTAAATTACCGTTAACATCAAACTTGCCATGCTAAACAAAGAAAATTATAAAAACAATCAACCATGAATATAGCGCTGAGAAAAATGAAACTAATAGACGCCCATATCCACCTCTCCGACGCAGAATACACCGGCCACATTGATGAACTGATAGCGGACGCAAAAAACGCAGGCATAACAGCGCTTGTAACAAATTCAATGGACTTAAAAACATGCCAAAACGACATTAAACTATCAGAAAAATACCCAGACTTAGTTTACCCCGCTTTAGGAATTCACCCATGGAACGTAAACGTTCTCAAAGAAAACGAACTTGAAGAAACAATCAATTTCATTCAAAAACAAAAAAACATCGTCAAAGCAATAGGCGAAATCGGCTTAGACTACAAGTATGAAACCATATGGGAAAAGCAAACGATGGTTTTCGATAAAATGCTTCACCTTGCCGAAACGCTGGGTCTTCCCGTAATTATTCATTCGCGCGGAACAACAGACAAAATCGTAGAGATGCTTCCCTCATACACTCTCAAGCGAGTGCTGCTGCACTGGTTTAGTCACCCAATGAGCGCACTATACAAGGCAATAGACAACGGCTACTTTATCACTGAAGGCCCACCTGTAACTTACTCTAACGGCATCCGCGAAGTCGTGGAAAAAGTGCCACTGACAAACTTGTTAACAGAAACCGATGGCCCAGTAACATATTGGAAGCAACCCTATAATGGACAATTAACCAAGCCATCGTTCATACGCAATGTAGTTGAAGCAGTGGCTGAAATCAAGAAAATGCAAGTTGACGACGTTGCACAACAAATAACCAAAAACTTCGAGGGCTTCTTTAACGTAAAACTAAACTAACCGTTTACTTTACCCTTAAAAGTTTACTTTACGATTCATCGGTCAGTTAATTCGCGCTATAAGGCGTAAACTTAAATTAAGCCTATCATCTATTGAGAGTTGCTCCTACGCTTCCAAGCGTCGGAGAACTAAAAACCGTTAATATCGAGGAATTTATACTTGGGAAAAGTAAAGACTGAACAAATTAAACGAGTCGGCAAAGAACTAATGGCACGTTTTCCAAATAAATTCACCAGCAACTTTGACGAGAACAAGCGTTTAGTTGACTCTTTAACGCAAGGAACAACCACACGAGTAAGAAATCAGATTGCTGGATATATAACGCGTAAGCTATCATTAGCTCAAGACAGCTCTTCAACTGAACCTGATGTTAGCGAAGAAGAAGCATCAGAATAAACAAGTAATTTTAGGAAAAGAATCCCGCATGATGGATGAGTACAGGAAAGGATGGGCACTAAGGTACCTTCGTGAGGCAAAAGCCGAATTGGAAGCAGCGCGAAAAATACCTTATATGGCACCTGGTTTAGTTTTGGAAGCAATCAGAAAAGCAAGAAACGCCATATATTACAGTCTGGGCGAGCCTGCGTTTATAGAAATACTTATACGAGAAGAAGTCATGAAAAACCCAACTACGAATGATTCACTTTTACGGTTTCTAATAGAAATCGAAAGCATCATACAACAAATATCACAATTAGAAGAAGTAAACGGCGAAGCAATGATGAAGCAGGCAGATTCAATCGTTGAAATAGCAACCGACATCGTCGAAACATTAACAGAAGAAAGATTCCAAAACTTTTAAGCTCGCAATCAAAAAAGTGCAAAACAATTTTAACATAAAGGAATAATTCTATAAATATAGTGAGCGCAGAAAACAAATGACACTTACAATAAAATTCATCGGTGCACTACGCCACTTATCAGGCAAAACGCAATTGACCATTAACTTCCAAGAAGGAATGTCACTAAAAGAATTAGTAACAAAAATCAGCCAACAAATGCCGAAGTTAGAAAAAACCTTCAGCGACCAACAACTCAACGATTCACGATCAAATGCGCTGACACTCATAAATGGCAGAGAAATCAGCGTTTTAAACGGTTTGGAAACTAAATTGAACGATGGAGACGAAATCGTCTTTGTCCCAGTTGTTCACGGCGGTTAACCTAAAATGATAACTTTGACTAGTGACTTTGGGCTAAAAGACCCTTATGTAACAGAGATGAAAGGGGTGATTTTAACCATAAACCCAAAAGCCACATTAATCGACATAACACATGATATTGAAAAATTTAACATTCGAATGGCCGCTTTCATGTTGGCTTCGGCTGCGCCATACTTTCCAGAAGGCACCGTTCACTTGGCTGTTGTGGACCCAGGCGTCGGCACCCAAAGACGCGCTATATTAATACAGACTAAGAAGGGTTTTTTTGTTGGGCCTGATAACGGCATTTTGATTTTAGCCGCCCAAAGCCAAGGCATAGAACACGTATACCAACTTACAAATCCCAAGTTTATGCTGCCTAAAATTTCCAGCACATTTCACGGCAGAGACATTTTTGCGCCTGCAGCAGCCCACTTAGAGAAAGGAGTACAACCCATCGAATTTGGACCAGAAATAAACGACCCAATCAAACCTGAATTCGCCAAAGTCAAACGAGGAAACAACTCTCTAATCGGCGAAGTCATGCACATAGATGGCTTTGGCAACATAATCACAAACATAAACGAGAAAATGGTCCAAAACTACGCTAAAAAAGTCAACGTAGAATTGCCCAGCATTTCGCTAAAACTTACGTTCGGCAAAGCCTATGCCCAAGCGAAACCTAAAGAACCCATAGTCCTAATAGGAAGCCATGGTTTTATGGAAATAGCCCTAAATCAAGGCAGCGCAGCGGAAAAATTCCATGCGAAAGCTGGAGATAAAATCGCAGTTACAGTTGCTTAACAGGCAAAGCGGCAAAGTGATAGTTTCTCAAACTATCTACAACTTTTTCTATCACATCAACGGGATTCTCTAATTCTGCAAGCTCGCTATGCACATCAAATCTCTTACCAAGATACTTCTTCGCATACCCCAGCACTCCTCGCTCNNTCAGAAATAGCTATGCTGGGAACACCTTGAAGGGCTGCTTCCCTTGCAATAGTTCCTCCGTAGCTAACGACTAAATCAGCATTTGCAACCAAGCGTGCTGAATTCACAAAGGCTTCCTTAACTCCGAACGTTTTGCCCTGTTGATTATATCTTTGGATAAAATGCACATTTCCCAGTGTGGCAAGTTTTTCTGCGATGGTTTCTGCAAGGTCTTGCTTTCCCCCTGCATAGGCTGCTTTGGCTTCCACCTGCCTAATAACTATCAAAGGCTTCTTTAAACCATCAATTTTTGAAGGCTTAAAATCTTTAATCCAAGCAACTTCGTCTACTCCTTTGAACGGAACAATATTTTTGGCGCAACAATCTTTCAGAAAATGCTTAGGCAAAGCCTCTGAGACTACGACTGTGTGCGCAAAGGGTATTGTTAGCCTATTGACGGCTGTAGCGTAAGGTGTATCCGCAGTCAAAATTATTGGGATTCCTAAACCAAAAGCGGTTCGGCAAAGCTCAACCGATTGATGAGCTATTGCAATGTCTGGAGGATTATCCTTGAAGAGCTTGGAAAACTGCATTATGCGTTCGGCGCTCTCTTCCAACCTTGAGAAAAGCGTTGATGGGTTATATTTGCCTATGACGATAGGTTTTTCTCCGAGAATTCGCGCCAGTGGTATAGTGTCTGGATGCTCGCGCGTAGTAAAAACAAATTCGTGTCCTGATTTCCTGAGACGCTGCGCAATAGCGGCACCATACCTGACGTGCTTGCCTGTGCAGGCGTCATACCATATTCTCATTTGTTCACCTTGCGTCTTGCTTGTATGAAAGCGTCGCGCTTGGCTTCATATTCTTCTAAAGTCATAACCGCTTTGGCTGGAACGCCAGTTGACACTGTTCTTGGCGGCACATTTTTGGTGACGACGCTTCCTCCGCCAATCACAGCTTTCTCTCCTATGGTCACGTTGGGTAGTATGGTGACGCCTCCGCCGATAACAGCGTTGTCTTTGATGATTGGTGGCGTCATGAAAGTGCTTTTTGGGTACTTGTCATTTAGAAGAGTGCTGTTTGGAGCGATAAACACGTTATCGCCTAGTACGCAACCGTTTGAGATGGTTACGTGTGCTTGTATGTTGCAGTTTTTGCCTAAAATTACGTTTTTGCCTATGTCGCAGAAGCTTCCTATGGTGGTTCCGTCGCCGATTTTTGTGTTGTCTCCTATAACCACGTAATTCCAAATGGCAACGTTTGCACCTATTTCCACGTTGGCTCCTGTAATTATGCCCGTACCTCTCTTTGAATTCAGCATAAACTGTCCTGTTGAGCTCCAGATTTAAATACTTTAACTTTAACTTGACTTTCCAATGACGGAGGCAAGCATTTGACCAAAGAGACAGTTCTTGTTATAGGTTTAGGTGAGATTGGATATACTCTTTTTGCGTTGTTGAATGAGGAGAAAAAAAGTTTCACTGTTTACGGCTTGGATTTAGATGAAGCAAAAATGCGCCAGCTTAACCAAAGCAGAAGCAAGTTTCCAAGCCAAATAGACACCATGCATATTTGTCTACCATGCAGTAACCAACAAAACTTTGCAGACATAGTCGCCGGCTACGTTGAAGAGTTTAAGCCCAAACTCGTAATTATTAACAGCACTGTTCCTCCAGGAACCACAATGAAAGTAGCTCAAAGATGCAAGTGTCTCGTTGCACATTCGCCAGCGCGTGGTGTGCATAAAAGTGCTGAGCATATGAAGTGGGAAATGAGGCGTTGGACTAAATATGTTGGCGGCGCAAGTCCGGCTGCGGCACAGGCCGCTCGTGGCCATTTTGAGAAATTGAACCTAAAAGTAAAGGTTTTGAAGAGTTGTACAGAAACGGAGTTGGCTAAGCTTTTTGAGACGACTTATCGTGCGTGGATGATTGCTTGTTTTCAAGAGATGCATCGAATCTCTAGAGCTTTTGGCGCGGATTTTAATGAAACGGTTGATTTCCTTGAGGATACTCATCGCTTGAGGTTTGATAGGCCTGTTATGTTTCCAGGTGTGATTGGGGGTCACTGTTTGATACCGAACACTGAATTGCTGTTGGCGGCTTATGACTCGGAGTTTTTGCGGTTGATTTTGGAGTCGAATGAGAAACGTAAAAAAGAAGTTAAAGACAAAACCATTAAAGCGGAAGTTGAGAAAGTTGCTTTGAGAGCTGAAGCTTTAGAGAAGGACCTTACAGGGCAAAAGAGCAAATCAACCAAACAAGAATCTCAAGAAGAATGCGCATAATCTACTTCCAGTAGCTTGGCCTGGAAAAGCTACTGCTCAATCTATAATTTTTCAGCCACTAACTCTTTTGCCCAACCTGCTATAAATTCAACATTAAGTTTAGACAAATACTCAAACGTCTTAAAGCTTAGATTAATTATTGCTGCAAATGGGGTAAAAATGAATCTGGCTATCATTCTTCTTACAAGCTGAAAAACCGTAAAGTGGCCATATCGTCTATATGCTATTCCAATTGTAACATAGTTTTTAGATGAGCCGAGATGGGTCGCACCGAGAAACGGGAGGACTTTCCAGATGTACCCTACTTTTTCAACATACCTCTTCAAATACTGGTCTTCGCCGAAGAACAATGATGGTGGATTGTAATTCTCCATTAATTTTCGCCGTATTATTATGTTGTTGATATGTGGAGAAGTGTCTATCTTGTTTAGTTTAACCACGGTTCCAACTACGCGGTCATAGGCAGCAACATCCTTGTTCTTATGGACCGCAACTGTTCCTATAGCGCCGACATTTGGAGCAATCTTTACGGTAACTTGTTGCAGCCAATTTTTCGGCAAAAGCATGTCATCATCAACCATTGCCACCCATTCCGTTTTCGCTTTTAAGACGGCTCTTTTTCGTGCAATGCTAAGTGGTCGTTCTCTTGTGATTATTATTTGTCCAGCGCATGGCATATGCTCTAGAATGTGAAGCAAAGCGTCGTTTGGTTTGTCTCTTGTTGGGATAACAAAATCGACTTTTATGTTCGCATCTGAGCATAATGGCATAGTGCATAATGTTTTTTCGGCCGATAAATAGTTTATCACTTTGCGGACCTGCATAATCTAACATGGGCTGTGATGATTGTAAATGTTTATTCTATTGCTAAAGGTTTCGCCGTTCTGTTTTTGTATTTAGCTATAATCTCACGCAAGCTCATGAGGTTATGCAACCACCCATAAAAATTTACTTTTAACCTAACTAGTAGTTCTCTCTGCCCGTTCTTAGCATGACAGATTAGATATAGCGATATTGCCAAGCGTACTATATGTAAGCCTTACCATATTTTAGCTTGGGGTACTCCAGAGGGCTTATCCACATGTAGGTAGCTTGTTAAATAAAACTTCATTAAGTACCGCTAAATAACGCATATCAAATAACCAAAAGAGTAAGGCATAAGGCTGAAATAACTTGGCAAAATTCCTTGTGGTTCACCCATACCTAGACATTTACGGCGGAAGCGAAAGAGTATGCCACAACGTAATCAAAACCCTAGTTGCGCATGGACAAAAAGTGGAATTGTTAACTTTCGATTTTGACGCTGACAGGTATAGGAATATAGTAGGACAAAATTTTCCCAAAGAGGTCACTGTTCATTCGTTAGGAAAAAGAATAGAGGTTGAACCGCCCTTCATCATTTACAAAAGACATCATAACTTTGTAAAGTTACTAAAAAAATATAGAAAACGCTTGGAATACGATTACTTGTTTTCCACACAATCATCCTCCCCGTTTGAACCCGTTTTCTTAAACAAAGCCAAGAAGAACATTGCTTACGTACACTTCCCAGAAATACACTTCGACTATGACCGATCTAAGCTGAAAAGGAAAGTTTACTTGTGGCTGTTCAAGAAATGGGTTGAACAAGGAATAAATAAACTGGACATGGTTTTCTGCAACAGCAACTATACCAAAGAAATGATAGAACGCTACTGGAAAACACACGGCGTAAAAGACCCAATTGTTGTTTACCCACCAGTAAACCTCGATAATTTCTGGTGCGACAAGCTAATTTCAGAGAGGCGAAAAAGAGTAATTTACGTAGCTCGTTTTATTCCAGTTAAAAGGCATGAAATAATGAAAAAGTTAGCCGCTGACTTGCCAGCCTACGAGTTTGTAAGCATTGGCGGATTAATGGAAGCAGAAAAAAACTGGTTTAACAAATTCTCTGAAAACCTTCCTCAAAATTATACTTTGAAAACCAACTTGCCAGGGGCAGACTTGCTTGAAATTATGCATGATTCAAGGGTTTATGTGCACTTAATGGAAGGAGAACACTTCGGCATAGCTCCGGTTGAAGGTTTAGCAAGCGGATGTATCACTCTGGTTCACAACAGCGGAGGAATGAAAGAGTTTATCCCCGAAGAATTCAGATGGGAAAACTACGCTGACTTGAAAGAAAAAATCGTCAAATACATAGAACCGACACAGGAAAGTGCAAATTGGGAGAAGAAGCGCAAAGAACTGTGGAGTAAAATTTCAGCATTAAATATTGAAGCGTTTCAAAATAGCATTTGGTTTCATGTGCACACCTTAATCAGTTAAAATCTTAATTATGTTGTCATGATTCTTCGCATGAGTAAGGGATATTTCGCCTTGCGCGAGGGTTAATGGGCACTCGAGTATGGATAAATAGCCGTGCGCTTGTCCTTACTATATCGTAAAGGATAAGATATAATCTTATTGGCGGAATAGGGAACTTGGCGATGACGTATGCCAAGGCTGGAGAGTAGCTCGCATATTGGGCTAAGTCTTCTCTGTAATTATCGAATACGTCAGAGTTATAAATTCTCTCGCTTCTCAGGGCTACCAACGAAAATGACCATCCCATACCCATTATGTTAAATTTAGGTATAAAAAGAGCATTTGCAAGATTTCTAATAACACGCTCTTTATCCTCGGCAGAGTAAACTTCCGGTAGAGAACGAATGACTTTTTTCAAATTCGTCCAAATCTGGAAGCATTTGGGTTTCCAGTGGCTCTTTCCTGAATCGGTTGCGCAAGGCTCAGCCAAGAAATAAACATTCAGGTTCTTTTTATAAGCGATGTACTCGAGGCACAACCCAATAATCGTCCATTCTGTACCTGCGTATTTTGGCAAGGATTCTGATTTCCATGCTTCTGCCGGAAGAATTTGAAATCCCAATCCCGTCAAGTTGCGGTTCAGTTCCATGAAAACTCTTTGAGCGGAAGTGTATCTTTGGGTTTTAGGGACCCTGAAAACCGAAGTTAAATCATTTAGAACTACCAAATCCCAGTCAGATTCTTCAAGAATCTTGTAAATCTTTTTCAGCATTCCAGGCAGGATAATGCGTCTGGCACCGATTGTCCAAATGTATTTTGAAGAAGCCATAAGTGCGGCGTTAACCATATTTTGATCGGCGCCCACATTTTCCTTGTTTGACTTAAAGAACAGCAGAGGATAATCTTTTTGGAAGGATTCCAAAACCTTTATTGTGTGATCGGTTGATGCATTGTCGGAAACGTATATCGGAATGTTATATTGTCGGGCTTGAGGAATCATGGATTCCAAGGTTTTCCTTAATGGTTCCGCATGATTGTATGTTGGTATGCAAAGCGAAAGTAAATTATTTTTCTCGGATGCTATTCTCTCACAACCGGATCAGCAGACTTCGAGACGTTCTCGCCTCTATTTAACTGGGTAGAATCCTGCTTTTTTGTACCATTTTGAAATCCTGGAGCTTTTTTTTCAAGGGCTTCCATACCAATGTCAACTCTTTAAAATGCTATCTTCATTAAAGATAAATCTTTATACTAAATTTCACCTTAAAACAGTGGAGCAACTTACAGAGCGAAAAGATGCGGGAATTCGAAATTGAGCTTACAAGGTTTGAACACACAGGAAGTAAACACACCATTCTGCTTTTGATGTAAAAACGTTCGAAATCAAAATCATGTCGTAACCGCAGGTTTTCAATAAGCTTTTTACTCTCTTTATATTGTTACCCCAAACTTCCATGAGAAGTTTAGGCTTAAATGTGGCAAGAGTTTCTGTTGGCCCCTGCAAAACCTCCAGTTCTGCTTTTTCTACATCTATTTTTATCCAATCAACACGGCGCAATTTAAGCTCACGCAGTAGAAGCTCATCTATACGTTTTGCTTGAACATTTATGCTTTTGTCAAAGAGGCTTCTGTTTACGCTGAATTCAGATGGCGTGCTTCCTATGTAAAATTTTAGCGTTGCAGAATCCTTCCAAGCTGCCAAATTCAGGGCCACAACGTTCTCAAGGTGATTAAGCTTAATATTTTTCTGCAATACCTTAAAGGTTTCAGGGTGCGGTTCTAAGGCAATCACTAGACCTTCTTTTCCGACTGTGTTTGCTACGGCTATCGCGTACTTACCTATGTGCGATCCGATATCTACAAAAACGTCCTGTTCTTCGGTCGAAACCAAGTTGTCATGAAATATTCAAAATCGGGGTTTAATATTGTTAAGCCTTCTGAATTGCGAATATTAGACCTTAGTTTTAATTAGGTTTTTGGCTGTGGAACGAAGCTTTTATTAGGTTATAGGCACAATATTTCGCCTTTGAGGATTTGCATGCTGAAATATGACGGT
>PKYH01000086.1:0-9175 GCA_003133625.1 Candidatus Bathyarchaeota archaeon
CAGAAATATACGCAAACTATCGCGTAGCACTTGCCAAAAAATAGGAAGGAGAAATAGCCAAACACCAAAATAAGGTAAATAAAATATAAATAAGGTGAATAAACAACCTGTGAAAAACTGGAATAACGTTTTATGTCCAAGGTGTTCTTATTGTGGTAGCACTCGCCTTGAAGAAGATGAAGATGTCGTTAAGTGTCTTGATTGTGGCATGGGGAAGTATAAGAAAGGTAGGCATAAGAAGTATTGTAAATAATTGCTTAAGTAATGATATGAAAAAAAATGGAAAATTTGAACATGTTCGAATATGATAGAAGTCCACGTAGTAATTGGGGAGGCAATCAACCTTACGAGTGCCTTCGGTGCGGAGCAACCACGATGGGCGAAAACATAGTGGAGAGAAACGGCGAAATCAAATGTATCGTATGCGGATACAGAGTTTTAAAGAAGACGAAACCGCCAGTAGTAAAGAGAGTTCCCGCAACATGACATAAGAACTTTGCATCAAAATTGTTTCTTTTTTAATTACCGAGTACATATTAAGATCTAATGTATTCGGTGAATAGGTCTTGTTAAAATTGAAAAGAGCGTATATCAATTATGTATCAAATAGTAGGTAATTACCCATGATTACTATAATTGGCGCTGGCAAAGTAGGAAGCGCAGCCGCCTTCGATATTCTACGCTATAAAATAAGCGACGTAGTGTTAATTGACCTAAATGAAAACCAAGCAAAAGGCGAAGCCCTTGACATGATGCAGGCTGCACCAGCCATCGAATTTGATGGCAATATCCGCGGAACCAGCGACTTTAAAGAAATGCGCGGGTCCGAATTAGTAATCATTATCGCTGGTTTAGGAAGAAGACCAGACATGACTCGCATTGACCTTATGAATACTAATGCGCAAATCGTCAAATCCGTCGTAAAAGAAGTCGTCAAATACGCCCCAGACTGCAAACTTATGATGGTAACAAACCCTGTTGACATTATGACTTACATTGCTTTCAAAGAATCAGGTTTTCCCCGCAGCCGCTTATTCGGCATGGGCAACATCCTTGATACAATGCGCTTTAGAACATACATCGCTAATGAATTGAACGTTTCAAGAGAAGATACGCGTGCTTTGGTAATCGGTGAACATGGCGATTCTATGGTTCCACTGGTTGAATACGCCTCTGTTTCAGGCATTCCAATAACAAACTTACTTACTAAAGAACAGATTGAAAAAATAGTTTGTTTAACGGTAACTTCAGGTTCGGATGTTATTCAATTGAAAGGCTCAACGGTTTATGCTCCTGCCGTTGTAATCGCCATAACTGCCGATGCAATTCTAACGGGAAGAAATCGAGTTATGAGCGTATCTACATGCCTTGATGGTGAATACGGCTTTTCAAACGTTTCAATTGGCGTGCCAGTGGTGCTTGGAAAATACGGGGTTGAGAAAATAATTGAGCTTGAATTATCAGATCAAACAAGAGAGCGCTTTGGAAAGTCAGTTGCCATCATAAAAGAAGCAATAGCAGCACTGAAAAGCTAATTCTATTGGGGTTAGTTACAATTTAGGCGATTGACTACGGCTGCAATTTTGCGATTTTAAAAGGAAAAATTTTTTCAAGTTATGGTTCTGTTTTTGGCGCAGTAAAAGTTTCCGTTAAGTCTTACGAATGCTGGGCATTTGCCGCCATAGCAATGTTTCAGCCATTGGCACGGTGCCCGAACTTCATACACTCGCGGCATGTATTCACGTGAATTAACAATTTCTTTANNAAGCAACAACAAAAGCATATAAGCACTAGCACGCAAAGAAAAAAAGCCTGCTTCAAGCATACAAAGTGTTATTTAGCAGTTAACGGCTTTCTTGTTTTTAGGTGCCAAAGTTGGAGTTTCAAGGAAGAGACATAATATCAATCGAAGACTTCTCCCGCCAAGAAATCAACCACATCCTAGACGTTAGCCGATCCATGGAGCCCCTTGCATCAAAAGGCTCAGACATGCTTAAAGGAAAAATCCTTGCAACCCTGTTCTTTGAGCCCAGCACTCGCACGCGCTTAAGCTTCGAAACAGCAATGCTAAAACTAGGCGGATCCAACATTGGCTTCGCTGAAGCTGAAATTGCCTCGGTTAAGAAAGGCGAAAACCTGGCAGATACCGTACGCACTGTCGAGAACTACGCCGATGCGATAGCGCTTAGGCACAGTTTGGAAGGTGCTGCTAAATTGGCTGCGGAATTTTCTAAGGTCCCAATAATAAACGGTGGCACTGGCGCAGAGGAGCATCCGACACAAGCGTTCATTGACCTGTATACTATGCGCAAAGAGAAAGGCAAGATAGACGGGTTAAAGGTTGCTTTAATCGGTGATTTACGGTATGGGCGAACTGTTCACTCGCTTGCCTATGCACTTGCACTCTACAACATAGAACTATACCTTGTTTCGCCTGAGAGCCTGCGTATGCGTAAAGATGTGATGCAAACAATAAAAAACAAGATTCCAGTAACCGAAGACGCGAACTTGGAAAGCATAATTCCCCATATTGATGTTTTATATGTCACCCGCATACAGAAGGAACGCTTCCCTGATGCAGCAGAATACGCCAAAGTCAAAGGCGCCTACAAAATAGACCTAAAAACTCTAAAAAACGCCAAAAAAGACTTGATAATTCTGCATCCGCTTCCGCGCGTGGATGAAATTGCCCCTGAAGTTGACTATACTCCGCAAGCGCGTTATTTCCAGCAGGTCTGGAACGGCATTGTAGTTCGGATGGCGCTTCTATCGCTGGTGCTTGGCGCTGTCAAATAAGCTTTCATGTAGAAGTGAAGCGGTCGAACGTTGCCAGTGCGCTCATTGAGCCGCAGGATGGGCATTTATGCAAGGTTCCAAACCAGCTTTTTTTGCAGTTGTCACAGAAACTAACTATCCGATTGTAAGTAAAGAATTCCAACGATTGATTTTCAATTAAGCGCCGGGTCAAATCCATTAGCGCTTCAGGCTTAAATTCAGCACCTTCCAACTCTATAATAGCTAGGGTTCCGCCAGCGTTCAACCCTTTCATTTTCTGCGCTGTCTCCAGCATTTCAGGCGGTATGCATAGGGTTTCGCCAGCTTTAACTTGGAATCTTTTAGCGGTTGAGTAATAGGGCTTTTCTCTTGTTCCTGAAAACTTCACTTTGGCTACACCGTATTTCTCAATATCTAATTGAGCGAGCCTTTCGGATGCTTCGGAACTGCTAAGTATCACAGGGTATAAGCGTTTTCCATGTTTCCTGCCGACCTTCTGCTTGAAAGCCAAAATATTCTGAATGGTTTCCTCGGCAAACTTACGGCTCTCTTCCGAGTTTATGCTTTTTTCAGTGAAAGCTTCTACTGCTTCTCTGAACCCAGCTAAATTAATTACCCGTGAACAGTTTTCAAGTCTGAAATATGTATCTCCACTAGAGCTTTTTAGCAGGAAAGGCAATGAGTTTTTTCCGAATTGCTTGAGCGCATTATTTTTTATTCCTAAGGCGCGGGCGGCAAGTTCAAAACGTTCCCTTACTAAATCGAAAAACTTGTTTTTATCTTTCTCACTTTCTTGAGCGATTCTTGGCAAATTAATTGTTACGCAACCGAGGCAACCTGTACGGAGAGTGTCTGTTTCCCATTCTCCAGTTAAGTCAGGTGCAAGTTTAACTCCCGAAGGTGAAAAAGCTATGTTTTCGCCCTCTTTTTTTGTCATGTTGGCAAAGTAAGGTGTTCCTCTTTCCGCTGCTAAACGGTGCGCTTTGAGGAGAACTGCTTTCGCGTTTTCATCTGCTAAAGTATCTTTGTTAATTTTTATTACCAGCTTGGGGTTAAGCAGTGGCTTCTTGGAACTCTCTTCCTCAAAGACTTCAATTATAAGTGAGGCTAACAGTTGGCTTTCTTGGGCGAAGTCACCGTATTTGCCACATATTTTTCCTTGAGGACCAGTGGCTTCTTTTTCCGCCGTTAATTTTGGAATTGAAAGCTCAAGCACCAATGTAGCTTCAACATGCTGGTTTAAGTTTAAAATAAATAAGCGTAGACTTTCCTTTATTTTTGCCGTTTCAGCGCCTTTTGCAAAGGGAGCGAGAAAAACGTTGAAGTAATTGCATGTTTGGATACGGTTTGTTTCTTTATTGGCATGCAAGAGAACGTTGAAGGCAATTGCCAACGCCGATTCAAGGTTACTCGGTGGCTCCATTGGAATTTTGAGTGGATTATCAAGTTTGAGACCGTTTTGGAAGAAAAACCGCAGGTCATGGCTGACCTCGTTTGGTTTTAGTATCCATGTGCCTAAACCGTCAATGTGGATGGCGCCTGAGAGGTGAGCGTCAGCTATGTCTCTTGGGAAAATATTAAGCAACGTGTACTCACCTAATACGGCTTGGCCTGCTTTTGTAAGTAAGGCTGCTGAGTCTGCGGCTGAGTCTTTTGCTTCTATTGAAGCAGTTACTTCGTGTACGGGCATTCCGACTCTTGTGAGTTTATGGCGGTACTCTTCATAGCCCTTCTCAACCAGAATGCCATTCACTACTTCCCTGATTAAGGCGGCAGTGAGGTACTTTGTTTTTGATTTAACTAAGCGTTTTTCAGCTTCTTTAGCCGCTTTCTGTGCTAGTTCAGCTGGAACTTTGGCTTCTTTTATTAGCGAATTTGCTATTTTGTTTGCGTCGAATTCTTCCAGTGTTAAATGGGATGTGCGGACAAGCATTCCTCTTGGTTTAACAGCTTTCTTTTCGATGCGGTCGGCTACGTCAAGGACCATTTTGCCCATGTCAGTTAAGTAGTATTTTTTTGCTTCAACATCTGCCTCAACCAAGTCTGCTTTTAGCATGAATTTTAGGTGGTAGGCAAATCTGCCCGCGTCTCTGCTTGGGTTCATTTTTAGTTGGTTCATTAATTCAGTGTAAGATAGAGCGCTTTTATCGAATAGTAAATTTAGGATTTGTAGTCTGAGAGGTGACGAAACGGCTTTAAGTACTTTTACGCCGCGTGCACGATGCGGTGGCTGATTTACCATAAACCCTTTTCCCCTGCGCTCCCAGATTGGTGCTCTACCTATTATTCAACGGCAGAGTTTAAACTTAACTAAGGCTTTATTTATAGAAACTCTAAAAAACCAAATAGTAAGGAAAGTGCACGCTTACCAGTATATCGTTAATACTCAAAACTAGCAACATTTGAGTTTTAGATAGTAATAGCACCCTGAAAGTGAGCTTTGCTTAGCTAAATATTGTTAGTGAAAATGCTTAATTCTTAATATGCCCTATAATATTTAGAGCTGTTTTCATTTTTTTAGGGATGATTTATGCGCTTGAATAAATTCCAAATTAACGATGGAAAAGGGGATAATCAGCGAGAAAAGAAATCTGTAACCAATGCAAGCAAGGGAATTGTTCAAGCGATAAGGAAAGTTACTGATTGGCTGCGGGGCACTTTCAAGAGGGTCTCTTTTGAGACAAATGATGACTATAGGCGTTTTTTTCTTGCCTCTGATATTTCCCAGGCTAGAATAGTTATTTTTTTGCTTGCGGTAACTATAGCGCTGTTCGCTATTAGCGATTACATGTTTTTTGGTTTTTCATTAAAATTTTATGTTCTTGCAGCCTTAAGGCTCGCCTTAATAGTTTATTCAATTGCCCATGTTAGGTATATCGGTCGAGTTAAGAATTACCGTTCGTATGATGTTTCAACGCTCACTTATTTACTTGTCGTAGTTATAGGAATATTACTCGTTAATTCAACTCGTCCTCAAAACTTCCTTCCACATATAATTGTGATTGATGCAGCGGTATTTGTGTTCTATCTCGTTATCCCTATTCGATTTATTTACCAAGCGTTGCCTTCTTTAATTTTTACTATTGGTGAAGTTCTAATAATAATGCTAAGTTTTAAATCATTTGAGGTACCAGCGCTTTTTACAGCACTTTTCAGCTTACTATTTGCAAACGTTATTGCCCCGTTAAGCTCTTACAGCTTCACTCATATCGCTGGCGGATTTTTCAGCATGTTACAGAGCGCAAGGATACAGACCGCCTAGCCGCCATTGGCCAGACTGCTGGCATGATTGGACATGATATACGAAATCCCTTGCAAGCAATTGTAAGCGAATTATACTTAGTGAAAGAAGCAATTGCCAACACTCCCTACCTAGAAGATAAAACGCAAACGTTAGAGAGCATAAACATAATTGAAGAACAAACAGATTACATAAGCAAAATAGTATCCGACCTGCAGGACTACGCTAGACCGCCAAAACCAGAATATTCAGAAATTGACTTATCAGGGTTAATTGTCAGCGTTTTTCAAACAATCAGTATCCCAGACAAAATAGTCCTCAAAATAGACGTTAAAGGCTTCCCAAAAATAAAAACAGCCCCAACCCTAATCAGGCGCGCACTAACAAATTTAATCAACAATGCCATCCAAGCTATGCCCAACGGCGGTAACCTCAAAATAATCGCTACTAAAACAGAAAACAAAGCAGTCATAGCAGTATCAGACACCGGCAAAGGCATACCGGAAGAAATCAAACCCAAACTCTTCACGCCACTAGTCACTACCAAAGCTAAAGGCCAAGGCTTAGGATTAGCAGTTGTCAAACGCCTAGTTGAAGCACTTAACGGCTCAATAACATTTGAAAGTCAAGAGGGAAAAGGAACAACATTCACCATACAACTCCCACTTTGAAAAACCACAAAATTAACTCCTTTAAATAAGAAGGCTATAATTTTTTCCAAGCGCTAGAGACCCATAACATGAAAAATACGGTTCTTTTCAATTTAAGGCAACGAAACTATTTATTAAGATAGAGCAATGACAATAGTTAGTTTATTGGGGCTCAGAAACATGAAAGCATTCATAATCCAGTTTCCTTACGGAGTAGTAGCTTTCGACGACAAAAACAGTTTAGTAGAGAAGGTTCTGTTTCCAAAAAAACCTCAGGGAGCAGCAAGAAGCCTTCTGAAAGCTGAAACCGGAAAAATGTCCGACGAAGTTTTCTCACTAATTTCGTTACTAAAAAACGTAGGTTACGACACTTTTGTTTTTGAGAACGCCAACCTGGCAGAAGAAGTTCAACGAAAAATGAACGTTACCGTAGAAGTGGCAAAACCTGCCGAAGCTGAAGTTCTCCGCTCACGCATGAATGAAGTTGCACTTGAATCAGGCTTTGTTAAAGATGAGCAGGAACTTAGCCTATGGAACCGCAACGTCAGCTTGGAACTTGCCAAACTTAGAATCAAAGGAGCATCAGAAAAAAGAGACTTAATCATCGCTCAAGGCATTCAGACGCTGGATGATTTAGACCGCACAGTTAACCTCTTCATGGGCAGATTAAGAGAATGGTACGGCGTGTACTTCCCTGAGCTTGACCGCTTAATCGAAAAACACGAAACTTACGCCAGGCTCGTCATGAACTTAGGCTACAGAGAAAACTACACGGCAGAAGCCTTAGAAAAGGAAAACATTCCAAAAGAAAGAGCAGGATTAACCGCGAAAGCCGCTGAATCATCCATGGGCGCAGACATCGCGGGACCAGACTTAGAGCAGATACAAGCCTTAGCCAAAAACGTGCTTGAATTCTATGAACTGCGCAAGAACATGGAGAACTACCTTGACAGAGCCATGGAGGAGATGGCGCCTAACGTACGTGCAGTTGCAGGAGCACTTCTTGGCGCGCGATTAATAGCTATTGCTGGCAGCTTGCAAAACTTAGCTATGAGGCCAGCAAGCACAATTCAAGTTTTAGGTGCAGAAAAAGCCCTGTTCCGCTCTTTGAAAACAGGCGCTAGACCGCCAAAACACGGCTTAATCTTCCAGCACACACTGTTGCATGATGCCAAAAGGTGGCAGAGAGGAAAAATCGCAAGAGTCATCGCTGGAAAACTAGCCATCGCCGCTAGAGCTGACGCCTTCGGAGGACACTACATCGGAGACCGATTAAAAGCGGACGTAAACAAACGGTTAGAAGAAATACGCGAGAAATACAAGGAGCCGCCGCCACCTAAAGAAAACAAACCGGGATTCGAACGCCGAGAACAAAGACCTTTTGAAAGACGCGAACAGCCATTCAGAGAACGCGACCGAGGCATAAAACGCCAAGGTGGTCAAAATTGGAGAAGAGACAGGCGTGCACGTAAAGGTTAAACCGCATTCTAAGTTTAAAGAAATTTACCTTGTTATGCTTGAGGATGGTGCGCAGCGGTTAGCCACACGCAACTTAACGCCTAGCTTGACTGTTTATGGTGAACGGCTTATCCGTTTTAAAAGCGTTGAATATCGTGTTTGGGACGCTTTTAGAAGCAAGTTGGCAGCCGCTATTCTTAAAGGCGTGGAAACTGTGCCTATAGAGCCAAGTTCCAAAGTTCTTTATTTAGGTGCAGCTTCTGGAACTACGGCAAGCCATGTTTCAGACATTGTCGGGGAAAGTGGTCATGTTTACTGCGTTGAATTCGCTTCAAGGTCAATTAGGGATTTAGTTAACAATGTTGCAGCTTATCGAACTAACATTTCCCCACTTCTTGAGGACGCACGTTTACCAGAAAAATACGCTATGTTCATCTCGGGCAAGGTCGATACGATTTACTGTGACGTTGCGCAGCCGGAACAAGCTAAACTGTTAGCTGACAACGCAGACGTGTTCCTAAAGCCATCAGGTTGGGTGATGCTGGCTGTGAAAGCGCAAAGCATTGATGTGACGATGGATCCAAACGCGGTTTACCAGCAGGAAGCCAAAGTTTTGAGGAACAGGGGTTTTGACGTTAAAGAGGTTGTACGCTTGGAGCCTTTTGACAAGGCGCACGCCATGATAGTAGCCCAACGAAGCTGACATACCCACAGGGATACCCCTCTTTTAGCTATACGAACGACCAAGCAAAAAGCCCACCCCTACCTACAATTTTGGAGTAATTTTCACATCAATATTGCGCCTCCCCTACCGGTACCTCATTTTTGATAAAGAAATTCACAAACAAAAATGACCCTACGCTACCTTCACCTAGTTTTAGACCTCTTTTTACTAGCTAAAAACTAGCTACCTTACCTCCTTGGCAACATTTGAAAACTTCTGCTGATAATTCTAATAGTGCAACATGGCTGCGTTTTCTTCATAGGTCTGTTTTTGGAAAAGCAATATAGCCTAGAATACTAAACGCATTCATAGTATAAGGATGAAAAG
>PKYH01000086.1:9215-10221 GCA_003133625.1 Candidatus Bathyarchaeota archaeon
GTGAAAGACTCAAAGCTCCTGACGCCCAAGAAGCGTGAAGAGTTGTATCCTGAAATCATACGCTTAACCGAAAAATACCAGACAATAAAGGTCCTTCCATATCAAATTGACAAAGCAGTTGAAAGCGCCAGAAAACTGCATAAACTAAACAGGCTTGAGGCGCAGACAATGGCACAGATAATTGAAGCCTTAAAGCCCGACGAAGTCTACGTTGACGCAGCAGACACGGTTGAATATCGATTCAGAAATCACATTCAAGAATGCCTAAAAATCAAAACCAGAATCATTTCTAAACATAAGGCAGACAAGATTTTTCCAGTTGTTTCAGCCGCATCCATCATAGCCAAGGTAGAACGTGACAGAGAAATCGCAATTTTAAAACTGGAATACGGCGACTTTGGCAGCGGATACTTAACTGACCAGAAAACCATGAGTTTCCTGAAGCGGCTATTGGAAAAAAATGGGGAGTATCCAAGTTTTGTTAGAAAATCGTGGAAGCCTGCAAAAAGAGCAAAAAACGAGAAAGGCACGTTGCAAAAGAAGCTTGCTTAACTATCCTTTAAACATAAAGATGTCTTTAGTTGTAGTCAAATATCTTTTCAAAAAGACTACAATTTAGCATTAGTTATATAAATGGCGACTACCTCTTTTATTACCAAGAACAGCGGGTTTTATACGGCGGTTATTGATGAGCGAAAAGGATATCACAAGATTTCTGCAGATTCTCGGTCTATCAAAAAGAGAAATTCAAGTTTACATGTTCCTTGCCAAAAGCGGTGTCCAATCAACTAGCTTTGTAGCTAAAAGGCTTAAAATGGAACGCGTTCAAGCATACCGCACGTTCAAGAAACTGCAGGAGAAAGGCTTTATTGAAGCAACCTTGGAAAGGCCTACACGTTTTACGATTGTTCCTTTTGAAGCGTTAGTGGACTCTTTTATTAATTCTAAAAAGAATGAAGTTGCCAACCTAAGCGAACAGAAACCGACTCTTTTAACGGCTTGGCAA
>PKYH01000104.1 GCA_003133625.1 Candidatus Bathyarchaeota archaeon
TCTTTATCCAGCGCACTCGAAATCTTACCAACTTCAAAATCTCCAAGAACAACCTGAAATCTATCTTTGAAAGACCTCAAGCTCGTGCTTATGGTTCAGATCGCTTAAAACATAAGTGAACAAACTGCCCCGCTGAATAGTGGAGAGGTAAGTGAAAGTGAAAATCTAGTTACATAATTGACTTTTTAGTGAGGTTTGCTGAGGCTCTGGAACACTCTTTAGGAGAAAAGAATGAAAATGCTTGACTATGACTACTGTCTTTCGTGAATTTTTACCAGAGCCTTCTCAGCCCTTATCTCTTCTCCATTGCTTTTTAAAACTAAAAAAGGGGGAGATGTTGTTTTTGTTTGGCGTTTTTATGGTCGTTTTCTGAGCATCAGTAGTATTACTAAGGCGAGGACTATGATGATTAAAACGAATAGGCCAGCGATTGCAGGAACAAAGTACATGTCAGCTGCAGATTGTGCGGGTGCTTGTGTTGGTGCTGGTGTTGCTGCTGGTGAGCTAGCATAGAAGTGAGCTTCAGCAGAAGATCCCCAATACGAGTTTGAACCTAAGAACGTGGCAATGAGAGTGTATGAACCTGTGATGTCAGGCGTCCAAGTGAACCCAAAGGTTCCGCTGGAATCAGTCGTAGTTGTTCCGATTTGCCTAAAGTTGCCGTTAGAGTCGATTACGCTTATGGTCACCGGAACTCCGGTTGCATTGGTCGGCAGTGGTTTTTGCATATATACGTATTCCATCCATGCACTTTGGCTTGCGTCAGATACACATGGAACACCGTTTGGAAAGTCGGCTGCTTGCTCATTTTGCTTTGTACCTGCAGAAATGTCCATTACTGTACCTGAGATCGTTACTGGGGTTGCGGTTGTTACTCCCACATTAGGTGCGGTAACGGTCGTTTGGCTGGTTCCTTGGCCAATAGCGTATATTTGGTTGTCATAGTAATTGTAGTATACAAACTCGCCGTCTGCAAGAACAGCTGTTGAAGTGCCCCCGCCTCCACTTTGACCAGTCATGCCGAAAATACTCCAGATTTGTTGGCCAGTTGTAGCGTTAAGACAGTAAACCATTTCGTTTTTGTAGTATGGAGATTGAGCGCCGTTTCCATGCTGGCCGTTTGAGACGTAGACCATTCCGTTACAAATAGCGTTTAAGAAGATGGGAAGATTACCCCAAGGCGAATTAAGTCCATTAAATGTGCTGTTGCCTTCTCCTCCGTTACCCCATGTCCAAAGTAGATTTCCTTTGGCTGTGTTATAACAGTAAATTACTCCGCTGTAAGCCTGAACATAAATGTTCCCGTAAGCGGCAACAGCTTCCTGTCCTGGTCCTCCTCCACCAGCAAAGTATTGAAATTGATCTGAAGCGAAATTCGTGTTTGTTGGGCCCCACAGCAGGGTTCCTGTGTCCAAACTATAGCCCCACCATTGGAATGTCTCATCGCATGAAACTGTAATAACGCGGTGCGTTGGATCTACTGGTCCGAATATTAACGTGTAGCTGCCTACGTTAGGGTTGTTTGTCATTAATTCTGGAGCAGTGTAATTCTGAACCCATATTGCCTGTCCTACAGTACCTTTACTTGCGTTTAGATTAATTGCCCACATAGTGAATGGATTTTGAGTGTATTGTCTTCCAGTGCCTAAAATGCCGCTTGAGCCGAACATAATGTCGCCAGGAATGACTGCGTAAATGGATGGTCCAGTTAGGGATACTCCGGTGGAAGCTGTCTGATTTATAACAAGACCATTCAAATTAGCGTTTATCGTCACATTCCAACTATAGCCAACAGGATAACTTGCGTCGAATGATTGGCCTATGTTATATCCAACAGGATTGCTCGCGTCTAATGATAGCCCAATTGGTCTATAGGGGTAGTTACCTGAAGGAGGCGCTTGTAATAGTGCAGAGCTGTTCCATAGTGCTAACCACCCAGTTTTAGTAGCGGTATTATAGTTGAGGCAGTAAATTAGCAGGGCGCCGCTTGAGTCATAAGCTGATTTAGTATTCTGCTCGGTTAGCATTGCGCCGTCTGGACCATAAACGGTGGTAGCTTGGGGAACATTCGTTATGTTAAATACCCAGTTTCCGGTGTATCCATCAAAAGCCTCCCATGTAACGTTAGCCATTTTAGTAGTACTGCCTGCCGCATTTGTTACCGCTGAAGCTACTGTAATACTTTGATAAAGGTAGCCGCTCGGAATGACTCCGGATTGGTTAGGATCAACTTCATTGTACAGTTGGCCCCAAGTTGGGTCGAAGCCAGGGTTAGAATTACTCCAAACGACGTGTCCAGTACGCAGATCTAAGCACACATAAGCTCCACCATAATTAACCCCGCTTATCGTGGTAAAAGTTGAGCCAGCATTGCTAAAGGGCATTTTGAAATACAGAAATCCATTCATAATGATTGCATTGACGAATCTACTTTCATATGAGCTTCCAGAATAGTAAGTTGCTCCAGGAACGCCAGTGTTACTTCCTCCGACAACGCCACCGAACTCAATTGGCAACGTCCACATTATGTGACTCGATGTAGGACCGGTGCCGTCCGGTTGGTAAAGATTATAACCGTTTATTTGGTATGAACCAAACTGCGCGGAACCAGCGGAAAGCCAATTTGATGCAATAGAGTACCAGTAAGTGTTTTGGCTCTCTATCGGGCGTGTCCAGTAGCCTGTTGGAAGCGGATAACTGTATGTCGGTCCAGGTAAAGGTTGTTGCTGCACAGTTAACGTTGTAACTGCAGTTTCAGGCGTGTAAATGTCTCCCGCAGCCGCATTGATTGACGCATTAACTGCTGCTGTAAGTGGTATAGTGGAAGTTACTTGCGATAGTTTTGGATATACCATGCCTAAGAAATTGAACGTTAACGTGTAATTGCCTACCTGTGAAGGTGTGTAAGAAACAGTTATTATACCGCCAGTGTTGGGGATAATGTCCCAGTTTTGTGTAGTGTTTGTTCCATCAGGCGCCGTGACGGTTAGTACGTAGTTTAGTTTTCTAATATTATTCGGGATAGCGCTGTTAGGTAAGGGTTGAGCAGTCCAGATTGTTATCATAACGCTTTGACCTACGCCCGTTGGGTTGGGTTCAACGGCAATGTACGCATGGTCGGTAATAGTCCATGTTGGTGAATGTGCCGTAGTGTTTGGTATTAATATCATTGATGCACTCATTGAAATTGTCAGTAACAAAGCAATCATAATAGCCATAGTTTTACTTTTTAGCTTTTGCATTTTTCTTTTCCTCAATTTTATTTTGCATCGAGCAAGAAACATAAATGCATAAATACAATTGAGCGAGAGC
>PKYH01000129.1 GCA_003133625.1 Candidatus Bathyarchaeota archaeon
GAGTCGTCAATGTTTCCTCCAGTTACCACTACAGCAACAGTTTGCCCAGTGAATGAGTCGTTGTTTTCCAGCAGCATTGCGACGCCTGCCACGCCAGAACCTTCCACCACTTGTTTTTCGTTTTTCCAAAGCAAGTAAACCGCATGCCTAATGGATTCTTCTCTAACCAGCATTACCTCGTCAACGTATTGCTGAGCGATGGTGAATGTGATGGAGCCTTTTTCGATGCCTCCTGAGAGCCCTTCAGCAACAGTGTATGGTTCGTGTCTGTGTGGAGGAACGATTTTGCCCGCCTTCAAAGACTCGTACATGATGGGTGAAGCTTCGGATTGTACGCCGATAACTTGCACGTTAGGTCTTTGGCTTTTAACGGCTATGCTTATCCCTGAAATTAAGCCTCCTCCGCCAACAGGCACAATGACCACGTCAACATTTGGAAGTGCTTTGAGGATTTCTAACCCGACGGTTCCGTGTCCAGCCACAATCAACTCGTCATTATAAGGCGAAATGTAGAAGCATCCTTCTTGTGTTGCGATTTCTTTGGCTTTCTTTTCAGCCTCAGAGTAAGTTTCACCGAACAATAAGAGGTCGGCGCCATACTGTTTTATGCCATCCACTTTAATTTTCGGCGTGTTAGTGGGCACTACGATTTTTGCTGAGAAACCCAGCTTTTGAGCGCCATAAGCTAATGCTTGACCATGATTGCCAGCTGAAGCCGTTACTACTCCTCTGGCTTTTTCTTCAGGTGATAAGTTGAGTAGTTTGTTTATTACTCCGCGAATTTTGAAGGAGTGAGTTACCTGTTGGTTTTCAAGTTTCAAAAAGACATCGTCGCTGCATAGTTCGCTTAGAAACTTTGAGCGAGTCAGTGGCGTGGGCTTGGCGTAGGGCGCTATGGTTTTTTGTGCTTGCTGTATATTTTTGAGTGTAACCATCTTGCTCATCGCCTAAAGACCCTCATTTAACCTGTAAAGTTAAGCAACCATAAACTATTTTAGTTTACTTAAGCATCAAACCTTAAACAGCATTTCCAAACTGGTGTTTTTATGAGTTTAGAGAGAAACATGGCTCAAATTGAAGCTTACAGGCAGCAAACGTCAGAGGAGCAGCAGAAACTGAAAGATAGAATGGGCAAAATTAAACATAAAATCGCCGTTATAAGCGGTAAAGGCGGAGTTGGAAAAAGCACCATAACCGTTAACCTTGCGGCAGCGTTTGCACAGAAGGGAAACAAAGTTGGCGTTTTAGACGCTGATATTCATGGACCAAGCGTTCCGAGGCTTCTTGGATTAGAAGGACAACGCGTTAAAACTGGTCCGCCGGGCGCTTTTCCCGTTGATGGACCATTTGGGATGAAGGTTATGTCCATAGATTTCTTTTTGCCCGAGGAAACGCCGACGATTTGGCGTGGACCATTAAAAATGAGGGCTATCCGCCAGTTCTTGTCGGATATTGTTTGGGGTGAGCTTGATTTTCTCTTTATTGATTTGCCGCCTGGAACAGGTGATGAACCGTTAAGTATTGCTCAGCTTTTGCCTGAGATGGATGGTGTAGTTATTGTTACAATGCCTTCTGAGTTGTCAAGCTCCGTTGTTAAGAGGGCAATCACTTTTGCTGAAAGATTAAACATGCCTATAATTGGTGTTGTAGAGAACATGAGCGGTTTTGTTTGCCCACATTGCGGAGAGAAAACTGAGATTTTCCGGTCTGGCGGCGGGAAAAAGATGGCTGAAGAAGCTGACGTTCCCTTTCTCGGCAGTATTCCCATTGACCCGAAGGTGGGTGTGGATTCTGATACGGGGCATCCTTTTGTGGTTGCACATAAGGATTCTGCTGCGGCTAAGGCTTTCATGGAAATTGTTAAGAAAGTTGAAGCCTACCTGAAAAATAATCGCAAAACATGATATTAAAAAGCTAAAATGATTGTGGTTAATGTTGTAAAAAGGTTGGAGAGCTTAAAACTCCCAGATTGATTGTTGTTCGCCATGTTACTCTTTTGCAAGAGATATCTCTATCGTTGAAACCATCCTGGACCTGCTTTCGCCTTCTCTTGGTGGCATCTCTGCTGTTCCAATTGCGATTTTTGAAACTTTGAGGTCTTTGAGGAAGCGGCTTCTTGTTATTTCTGCAACGTCAACAGCGGTAGTTATTGCTTGTCCTCGTGCTTTTAGAGTTATTTCTTTTTCTATGCCTGAAGAGAAAGCTGTTATCATAGCGAGCACATAGCTCATTGGTGGTTTGTTTCCAACGAATACTACATTATTAGGTTTTTCTGCCATTTTCTTTCACTCCTTTATTTGTTCATTGCGGTAGTAACGTTCTTCTTTGTCTTTTTAGACTGGGAACGTTACTGCTTTAGTACGTGAAACTTCCTTATAAACGCAATTCAGTAACCTGATATATTGCGCTAGCGCTAAATCAAAATGAATAGTTCGCATCTTTTCACAAATTTATCATTGAATATTTTTGGGAAAAACGCTTGATTTCTGGAACCTTCATTATAAAAAACGCTATAGTTTTATATCTCAAGCCTTAAGGGAAGAGTAAAAGCCGGAGAGTTATTTCATGTCAGTGTCGCCTAGTCTAAGGGAAGTTTTAGCAAGAAGAATTGCTGGAGAAATAATTCTTTCAAGTAAACCAGGCGCTACCATGCGGAAATGGCGGGAACTTTTCGCTATTTCGCAAATGAATCTTTCAGAGACAATGGGGTTGTCCTCATCGGTGATAAGTGATTATGAGAGTGGACGAAGACAAAGCCCAGGCGCCAAATTCATCCGAAGGTTTGTGCTTTCGCTTTTGCAAATTGATGAGCAAAAGGGCAGCCGCTTCATCAGAGAATTCGCAAAACTAACCAGTTCGCCAAGCATGGCAGTCGTGGATTTGCGCGAGTTTCCAATTCCTGTAAGGGTTGAATACTTATGCAAGGCTATTGGCGGCGAAGTAGTAGCCTGCAAAGACAAGAACGTTAAAGAAGTTAACGGGTACACTGTCATAGACAGCAGGAAAGCCATTGAAGCGTATTCTGGCTTGGAATACGCGCAGTTATTTGGGGCAACAACTGAGCGGGCGCTGGTTTTCACAAACGTGGAAGCAGGCTGCTTGCCCATGATGATTGTGCGAGTTAGCAGTCTCAAACCGCGCATTGTGGTTTTTCACAAAACCCAACCTGACGCCGAAGCCATACGCATAGCAGAGTACGAGCAGATACCGCTCATTTACTCAACCGCACCCAGCGTCGAGCAGCTAGTGAAGTCTCTGCGGAAACTGTACCGTATAGCTTTGCGCATTAAGCTTGGCAGGCGGCGTGTACGTCCACCACCAAAAATAAGCGCATAAAAAAAGAAAATAGTCTTTTGCTAATATGCTCTTGCGTCAGCTAATACTTCTCTTGCGTTTTTCCCTTTAAATGCCCATTTTAATGAGCCAAAATCGTCTTTTGGGGAAATAAGCGGTTTTATTATGATGCCCTGTTCACTCTCTTCTATCACAATTTTGCGTTTGATTTGGTATTTTTCCCCTTAGTTTTTTAGATATTGTAACTTGACCCTTTTTTGTAACCCTGATAACTTTCAAACCAGTCACTTTCAATAACCGTTCTGAGTATTTGACTATTAAGGATATAGTGTGGTATATATTTAAAAGTGTGGGATTAATAATATTAGTGGGAAGAAAATGAGCGAAACCACCGTTAAAATGGATGAGAAAGGCAGAATAATTATTCCAAGGCGCATAAGGAAAGCAGCCCAGCTTAAGGAAGGCAGCTATATGAACATCAGATCGAAAGGAAAAATGGTGATTATTGAGCCCGTAGAGCCTGTTGCAGACAAATATTTTGGCGCTTTCAAAGTAACCAACTGGCCTGAAGACCTAGATGAATTCGTAGTAGAGGTAAAAGAGAAATGGCGGAAGAAAAGCGCTACGTAGATGTCAATATTTTTGTATATTGGCTTGCTAACCATCCAAAATTCGGTGAAACGGCCTGCAAATGGATCAAAAACATAGAAAGCTCTCCACGCGGACAATACATCACTTCAAGCTTATCACTCTACGAAACACTCGTAATAATAGCTGGCTTAACAGGTAAAAACTTGAAAGACAAAACCTTCACAGAAGAAGTCATTAAAGCTATAACACAAATCAAAGGCTTAATAATTGAACCACTAAAACCTGAAGACTTCACTACAGCATTAGACTTGATGAACGATTACAGGCTTGATTATGAGGACTCTATACACTTAGCAGTAGCCATAAGAGTGGGTGCACAGGAAATGGTCTCAAACGACAAAGACTTCGAGTCAACACCGATAAAAAGAACTGTATAAAATTTTCGGAGTTAGTTAGTGGTTGTTTTTGTTGTTATAGTCTGTTACTAACACGTTCATAGCGCTTAGCACTGCTTCCATGCTGGCTTTAACTATGTCTTCGCGGACTCCCATGGCTGTTACTACTCTGTCGCCTTTTCGCATTCGCACGACAACTTCAACCATTGCGTCTGTTCCGCCAGTTATCGCTTTAACGTTATACTGTTCCAGCGTGATGGGTTCAACTTCTGCAATTGCGTTTTTCACCGCGTTTATAGCTGCGTCAACTGGGCCAACGCCGACTGCTGCTCCCCAAACGTCCTTGCCGTTTAGCCTAAGGCGTACTGAAGCGGTTGGCGTTACTTTGTCGCCGCTTACCACCGTTAACTCCTGAAGTAGTATTGGTTTTGCTTTGCTTAAGCCCATGACGTTTTCCGCTATCGCCAATACATCGGCGTCCATTACTGTTTTGCCTTTGTCGCCTAAGTCTTTGATTCGCTGGAATATTTCTTTAAACTGCTCCTCATTGGGCTGCAAACCCATCTTTTCCAACGCGGCTCGTATGCCATGCGTTCCAGAATGCTTTCCAGGCGATATTCGCCGTGTGCCACCGACCAGTTCAGGTGCAATCGGCTCATAAGTCAACGGGTGCGCAAGCAAGCCTTGCGTGTGGATGCCTGATTCATGCGTGAAAGCGTTCTCGCCAACGATTGCCTTGTTAGGCTGTACAGGTATGCCCGTTAAGCGTGAAACCAGCTGTGAAGTGCTGTACAAGAGCTCAGTTTTGATTGATACGTCCAAATTGTACAATTGCTTTAACGAAACCACAATTTCCTCCAATGAAGCGTTTCCAGCACGCTCGCCTAAACCGTTTATGGTTGCGTGAACTTGAGTGGCGCCAGCTCTTAGTGCTGCAATCGAGTTGGCAACTGCCATTCCGAAGTCGTTGTGGCAGTGAACGCTTATGGGAACCTTCACCGAATCGTAAAGCGCAGAGAATAACTCGTATGATTTCTCAGGCGTTAACACACCAACAGTGTCACATGCAACGACACGGTCTGCCCCAGCAGCAATGCCTACTTCGTAGACTTTTTTAAGAAAATCAAGCTCCGTGCGCGTGGCGTCTTCAGCTGAAAGCTCAACAATTAAGCCACTGCTCTTTGCAAGTTGGACGCACTCTTCGGTTATTTTGAGCATTTGCTCTCGTGTCTTATTCAGTTTATACTTTAAGTGTATGTCAGAGGTTGGAATAACTAGGTGTATGCTGTCTGCTCCGCTTTTTGCTACGGCTTCAATGTCGCCTCTTGTGCCTCTGGCGCAACTGGAAATTTCAGCCCTAAAACCCTGTTTAGCGATTAGGCTTACGGCTTCCATTTCACCTTCAGAAGCAGCGGCGAACCCAGCCTCAATCACATCGACACCAAGCTCGTCTAAGCGTTTAGCAATCCTCAATTTATTTTCAGGAACAAGTGATACTCCAGGTGTTTGTTCACCATCACGAAGGGTGGTGTCTAAAAATCTTACACGCTTAGGGAAGCGGTTAGATAAAGCAATACCCCATTTTAAATCACATCTCTTTTTCAGAGCGTCAACCTTAAATATAAAATTATTGGTGTCTTATGCAGCACAGAGGTTGAGTAGAATGAGAAGTGACGAGATAAAACTCGGAACAGAACGGGCACCACACAGAGCCCTCCTAAAAAGTTTAGGTTTAACAGACGAAGACATAGCTAAACCATTCATTGGAATAGCGAACAGTTACACGTCAATAGTTCCTGGACACATTCACCTAAGAACCTTAGGCGAAGCGGTGAAGGAAGGCATTCTTGAAGCCGGCGGAACACCCTTCGAATTTAACACCATAGCCGTATGCGACGGCATAGCCATGGGTCACGAAGGCATGCGGTATTCACTTCCAAGCCGCGAATTAATCGCTGACTCAGTAGAAATCATGATGCAAGCCCACCGATTAGACGGCATGGTGCTGATTTCAAACTGCGACAAAGTCACGCCAGGCATGCTTATGGCAGCAGCAAGGCTGAACGTGCCGGCTATATCCGTCACAGGCGGACCAATGGCATCAGGCATACTGGAAGGACAAAAAGTCGGCGTCAACAACGTTTTTGAAGCAGTCGGCAAAGTCTACGCCGGCAAAATGACCGCGAAAGAATCAGCATTGCTTGAGAACGTAGCTTGCCCCGGCTGCGGCTCATGCAACGGCATGTTCACAGCAAACACCATGGCATGCGTAACCGAAGCCTTAGGCATGTCGCTACCCTACTGCGCAACAGCATTAGCGAACGGCGCCGCAAAGCAAAGAATTGCCAAAGAGACAGGACAAAAAATCATGGGACTCATCAAAAAAGACATCAAGCCCTTACAGATTATGACTCAGAAAGCCTTCGACAACGCAGTTGCAGTGGACATGGCGCTTGGAGGCTCCACAAACACGGTTTTGCACCTTTCAGGCATCGCCAAGGAAGCAGGAGCTAAGCTTAGTCTCTCAAATTACGANNAACGCTGGCGGTTTACCTGCGTTGATTAAGGAGCTTAAACCATTCGTGCATTTTGATGCGTTAACGGTTACGGGTAAAACAGTTGGAGAAAATGTTGCAGAAGCCAAAGTAATAAACGCTGAAGTAATCCGCCCATTGGATAAGCCAGTTCACAAGGAAGGCGGCATCGCCATACTCAAGGGCAATTTGGCGCCTCAAGGAGCAGTCGTCAAAGCGGCGGCAGTCTCACCTAAAATGATGAAGCATCAAGGTCCAGCGAAAGTTTACGATTCAGAACGCGAAGCTGAAGAATCAATGAAGCGGCATGAGGTTAAAGCAGGCGACGTCGTGGTTATTCGTTATGAAGGACCAAAAGGCGGACCAGGAATGCCTGAAATGCTGATTCCCACAGCTACAATTGCAGGTATGGGTTTAAGCGAAAGTGTAGCCTTGATAACGGATGGCAGGTTTTCTGGTGCGACGCGTGGACCGTGTATTGGGCATGTTGCGCCTGAAGCTTTCGATGGCGGTCCAATTGCGGCTCTTAAAAACGGTGACAAGATAACGATTGATATTCCTAACAGGGTTTTGAGGGTTGAGCTATCGGACAAGGAGCTTAAAGAACGGTTAGCAGCACGGACGCCTAGGAAGCCTAAAATTCTCAAGGGTTACCTGAGCAGGTATTCGCCGACTCCAGTAGAATAAGTTAACTAGAAAGTTAGGGAGAAAAGGGAAAACAAGAAGGGCTGGGAACCGCTAATTTACCTATAGCGACCACACATACCCATGCCCACTCCATATCCGTAGGGATAGGAATAGTTTCGCTGGAAAAGACTGGAAACACCAACCAAGTCTTCTTGGCAAACTGGCTTCAACAACAAAATAACACTCACTAGTGCTTGGGTAAGTCTTAAGCTCTAATCCGTTTGGTCAAGCAATGCTCAGGTAGGGTGGTTGTGGTAGTGGCGTAACTACTGCAAATACTTTTACGGCAAAAGCCGTTACTTTTTGTTAGCGTCTTGCTTGAATCAGGCACGTAGTGTTTTTGGGGCAAAGCAAGAATACCAGAAGTGTTTTTTATGGTTTTAGTTGAAGGCGTCAAAATGAAAGCTAAGCGTATACCAAAAAATCAACTCGTTAAAGCATGGAAAACGCTGTCCAGCAAGCCATTGCCTAAAGTTAAAGCGCTCAAATTAAGCGACGAAGATTTCAACCATGTTATCCAGCACAGGCACTGCGTAGAAGATGACCTGCGAGAGACTGAGGAATGGGGCAAGATCCTATCAACTAAGGGCACAGATGCGTGCGTGTTTAACGCTGACGAAACTGAAGACGCCGATTACATCATTCTGGTCAGGGAAAACCCGTACCACAGTTTGAATGAAATTTTTCTTCACGAGCTATCGCACATCGCCAGAGGCGACCTCTAACCGCCCATTTTATTGACAACAGCCTCAGCAAACAACTTCAACCCATCAATGCTGGGCAAGTCAGCGAAAAACAACATAAAATAAGTCACACCCAAATCCACGTAAACCTGCAACTGCGCCCTGCACTCATCCGGAGTGCCCGCCAAAGTAGTCTTCTTGAAATCTTCTAAGCTAACATTTGCTGGTTTTCGCTGGGAAATCTTTTCGCTCAGTTCTCTTTTGTCCTGCGCAATTAGCACTTGGCCACCGGGCCAGCAGGACTTCTCAATTTCCATAAAGTTTCTGCCAACTGCTTTGCAATTGTTTTCTAAAACCTCAAGTTTACGCTTATACACTTCAAGCGGCAAGAAACCCCAATCAAACCTGTCAGCATAAGGAGCGGTCACTTTCCGCATCAGTTTTTCGCCGCTGCCGCCCACGGTTATTGGTGGATGAGGTTTCTGCAACGGCTTGGGCTCGCAAATGGCATCTTTTAATGTGTAGTGTTTTCCTTGGTAGTTTGCCTTTTCTGCCGTCCACAGCCGCCTTATTACTTCCAAAGCTTCGCTTAAACGCTCTATTCTGATGCTTGGTTTAGGAAAATCAAAACCATAAGCAGTGTGCTCGGTTCTTTGGGTGCCTGCTCCGATGCCCAGCTCTAACCTGCCGCCTGATAGGACGTCAAGCGTAGCAGCCATCTTGGCAAGCAAAGCTGGATTCCTATGTGCGGTGCAGGAAACCATTGTTCCCAACCGTATCCTACTGGTTAAAGAAGAGAGCGCGGAGAGAGTCGTCCAGCACTCAAGAATAGGCCAATCACTATACATCAAATGGTCATCCAGCCAAACTGAATGGTAGCCTAAGTGTTCACATTCCAAAACAACATCTCGAATAAGACTGAAATGTTCCTTGGGCTCTTTCGCTTGGAACGCGTAGAATGGAAGGAACACCCCAAATTTTAGTTTGCCCAAGCCATGCCTCCAGCCTGCTAAGCCATGATTTAAAGAATTAATTGGGACAGGGAAGTAATTAGCCTTTAGCATAACCAAAATTACCAAATTATTTTTTAACGAAACGGCACTTTAACAGGGTTTCTCAAGTTAATTCAAAAAAGGTTCTTGTTTTATGGGTATAAATGCCGAAAACAGAGGATAAGTAATTATCCTCTAGGAAGTGGCGATGTCTCCCGCGCCTCTCCCCCTTTTTCTGTCGTTTTTTGCTGTTGCTTGTTTATTTACGTTAATTTGAATGAGTCGGAGGTTTTTTCTTGAGTGAAAATGAGGAGCCGTATGTGGAGGATGTTGAAACTTTCTGCAGCAAAAAGCGCAGTCAGGTCCTGATTTTACTACGTACATCACAGGTGCCTACAGGCAATACGATAACGGGTTTTCCAATGTCCTGCAATTGTGAAGTTGCCTGCAGTAAGGGCGCTTTGTGTCTTTTGAAAGCTAAGCAAATAACTACTGGGAGAAAACGAAGATGAATAAGAAGGAAATTGAGGCGGCGTCGATTATGATGCAGATTTTTCTTGTTGGGTTAGGTTTTAATTTTGATGCTAATTGGCATGAGCTTGAGGAGATCACGCAGCGGGCGTTGTTGAAAGTTGAAGGGAGGCATACTTGAATGGCGAGTAAGATGTTTCCTTTTATTACGTGCACGTGGAATCCGCTTGGCGGCGAGTGCCTGCATAAGTGCAGTTACTGTTGGGCTAAAACCCTAATCGACAAGTACCAGATGAAGAAGTACCAAGGCAAGCCGAGATTAATCACGCATGAGTTAACGCGAAAGTTCGCTAAAACGGATTTTGTCTTTGTCTGCGATATGACGGATTTATTTGGGCATTGGGTTCCATCAGAAATAATCGAGGCAATCTTAGAGTATATCCATAAAAGTCCTGCAACTTTTCTTTTGTTAACGAAGAATCCCTGGCGTTACAGAGAATTTAAGATCCCTGTGAACTGCGTTTGTGGTGCCACAATCGAGAGCGATATCGATCATGAGTTAACTGGTCCGCCTGAAGCACATCGGATACTGGCTATGGTGATGCTTAAGAATGTGCGTAAGATGGTTTCGATTGAGCCAGTAATGGAGTTTACGCCTGATTTTCAGCAAGACATTTGCAACATTTATCCCGAGTTTGTTGCCATCGGCTACGATAATTATTGTAATCACTTGGATGAACCTGAATTGGAAGATGTTGAAGCGTTAATTCATGGCTTTGAGAATCGCGGAATCAGGGTTTATCGTAAGTCGTTGCAGGAGGCTTGGAATCATGCGGAGGTACGTAGTAAATGAGCGAGAAGGTTTGTCGTAAGAAAGCTAAGCGTGAAGGCCGCTTTTGGGTTTGTGATTGCGGTTACAAGGAGATGGCGTAAAATGGTTGAAAATCCTGTTCCTAATAGCGTTTGTGAAGAATTTGAGGAAAAGCAGAATCCAACAGTTTGGCCGTCTGCAGAAGATTGCGCTCAGAGAGCTAGTTGCGATTTAGATGATCCTTCAGGGATTCTTTGCAGGAGTTATTATCTTTGTCATCCGCAGGGTAAAGATGAGGATCACTTTAGCCAAGAGCATTGCTTGGAATGCGGCAAGGAAATTTCTGTTCTCAGAATAATGCCTTATTGTGGAAAACTCAAGTCGACAGGAATTTATCTTTCAAGGATGGATGATTCTTTTTCAACTAAAACTATAGGTGCCGTCTGCCAGAAATGCGAACGGAAGCTTTGGAAAAAAGGCGTTTTGTCGGGTGCTGGTGGCGGCCAGTACTTCCGCAATGAGCATCCTGATTACGACTTGCATCTAAACAAGCCTTTCAAATTCAAGCATCCAGAGTTCTACTTCCCAGATGAAGATGACGACGAGGAGTTTTGGTGATTGTTATGGCTGAGGATTATTCTCTTTTTGATTATCCTGCTGAGTCTGAGCCTGTGGTTAAGCGTGAGTGGAAGCCGCTTTGGAAGCCTAAAGACGGTAAGCCTGAGTCTAAAGCGTTTGTTGTTTCTGGTGCTCCTGCGCCTCTTGGCAGTTGCGAGTTTGTTTTGGAGCCCTTATTTGCTGGGTCTTCAGGTAGGAAGTGCCGTTTTGGCGGGTGCTGTTTTCTGTTTGCTAATCCTGCAACGTACACTTCTTGCCCGTCTAGAACTGAGAAATTGAGCGAATTGAAAAAGTCGAAGAGGCAAACTTAGCGGAGCTGGTTTTTCTGCAAAAGAAGCTTGATGAAAGTACAAAAAACACGTCTTCAAAGTCTAGTGTAAAATTTGACACCAAGCATAAGCATCGAGTACAGTTTGATACTAAAACCGTTCGCATGTGGGTCCTGCCGCTTCTTTTGCGTATTGATGTTGGCGATTATCCAACTAAGGCTGGGCGCATCGTAGGCTTAAGCCGTCAACATACCTGGTACTATGTTCACAAGCTTGAGGAATGCAATCTTATCCGTAGAGAGAAGCGAAGCAACGTTGTTTTCTACGAGCTCACGGATGAAGGTAAAAGATTTCTCGCGTCATGTGAGGGTGCAGTTTTTCCTGCTCGGTTGTATCGTTTTGATAAGTGTCAGGTTGCTTACGAGTTGATTGTGGAGGGGCGTTATCCTGAGGGTTTCAAGCGTGTTGAGATGGTGAATTGGACTGCTTTGTTGGGTACGGAGTTGGGTGTGAAGGTGCGTAGGACTACTCGGAGTTGGATTGTGCATGTGGAGGTTATTCGTGGTAGGAATCCTGTTGAGGTGGCGAATTTGGCTTTGAACTTGGCGGGTCGGGTTCGGAGTGCTCTTTGTAGTAAGTATGGGTGTGTGCTTGGTGAAGGCAAGATTGTTGGTGGGGAGATGGCGAACGAGGATCCTGTGGCTACGCTGTTTGGGCGATATTTCACAGTGCGGGCGGGTAATCGTAAGATTGATCATAGTTGGGGTCTTGGCGAGTTGGAGCATACGCAACGAGACGCTGTCATAGACTATTTGCAGATGCCGGAGAATGTTAAGAATATTGAGGGTGAGGTGGCTAAGATGCGTGGCGAGATTAGTCAGTTGACGAATGCGCTTCGGCAGGTTTTTGATTTGGAGGGTGATGGTAAGGCGCCTAAGGGTTCGGGCGATGGAGGCAGAGACTATGTGTGCTAGGCCTTGGGGTGGGTTTTTGGATGTGAAAGGTTGCGTAAAGTTTTTTGGAGCTGTTTTTCGGGGTGTTTTTGCATGGACTTTTTCCATGCTTTCGGCTTTGAGGTTTCTGATAGTGGTTAGTCCTGATTGCGGACGCTATCTTTTCGGTGTTGTTGATGGAGGGGTTTATCGTGATTAAACAGGATGAGCAGGATATGGAAGAAAAAGCTGTCCAAATGGACGAAAAAGTTATTCAAACGTGTAAAAAAGGGCGTAGTCAAGAGGATAAAGTTGGCAGGATTAAGTATCAGACTGTTTTGCTGAAAGAGGTTAAGGTTCAGAATCGGCAGATTCTTGATGAGTTGCGTTGGCTTCGGCATCGCTTAGCTGTTTTGGGTGAGAGTGATGTTGATGTTCCGATGCTGCAGAAATATGCGGTTAAGGATCAGGTTGACTTGGAGATCTTGCAGCGTGTCCGGGAGGCTGGTGATCCAGGTGTTTTTCCTAAGGATGTTGCGGCTTCTGTGAATAAGCTGGGTGCGTACGGTTTGGAGTATTACGATGTGAGTCGCAGGATTGTTCGTATGAATAAACGTTTGCACTTTGAGACTGGTGAATTCTTGTTTGAGAAGCGTGGGCACAGGTGGGCTTTGACCAGGTTCGCTTTTGACGTGTATGGCGCCACTGAGGCTGAGGGTGCTCAGGGTAATTCAGATGTCGAGTCTATAGAGGAGGTTGAAGAATGAATTTGAAGTTTTGGCAAAAAAAGAATGACAATCAGAAGACTACGATTAGTGTGCAGGCGTTTGAGGGTGGGGTTCAGCAGATTTATGTTGAGGCGCAGAGTCCTGAGGCTGCTTTGGATGTGTGGAGGAAGGTTAAGTCTGAGGTTATCAAAAAGTAAAAAAGGAAAAAAGCTTATTCTAGTGTACTAGAAACAGCCTTTAAAAAAATAGTACACAAACTGCTTAAAACCGAATAGCCGACAACCCGTTGGGCTCTGCATCAATAAGTAACCAAGCAGGAACATGAATACTGGAATCGCGTGAGAACGTTATTTGCGAGTTTTCTCTCTCTCATTTGTCTTTTTTTCTTGACGTAGACTACTGCTGCTGCAAAGGTTGCAACTAAGAGAATTGACAAGCTAACGTATGGAAATAACAATCCGCTGTCATTAGTTGCTTTTTCCTTGCTTTCGGGTGGTTGAGTGGTGTTATTAAGAGCTTCGACTTTCAAATCTTTGAAAACTACGGCGTTATCTACGTTATTTGTTATTAACATTGCCATTTCATTGCTGTTCAGTGTATCGTATGGAGTTGCCATGCTTTCTATGAGAGTCCCATCTGAGTTGTATAAATTAGCAGTTATTCCGTTCTCAGATATGCTTGCTGTGACCTTATACCAAGTGTTTTCTGTTATGCTCTCAGTAGCGTTCATGAAAGCGGTGTTGCTTCCATTATCTTGTCTTATGGTAGACACGTCATCATCGTTTAGTCCTCTAACGTTTAAGCTGTAATTTCCGTTATTATTTTGGAGGATAAAGCAAAACTGATTGTTTATTGTTTGATTAAAATCGTCTGGCAATCTTAGAGGCGCCATGCCTGATGGTACATTTATTGGTACTGTTATTGT
>PKYH01000021.1 GCA_003133625.1 Candidatus Bathyarchaeota archaeon
ATCGTAACCCTAACTTTTTGTCCACGAGTGAGCTTCATTAATTCGCAGGTTTCTTTAGGGATAACGATACGAGCACAACCAGCCGTTTTCAGGTAAATTGAGGCCGCTATTTGAATCGTAGCTATGAATGTTTCTTTTTTAAGTTCTTTACTCATTTTTATTCACCAACTTTATTTTTCTTCTCGGACTTTAAAGCTGTGTGACTTGCATGTGTATAACCCTGTTGGTGCCTTTGGGTTGTTGGTTTCTTAAGTTCGCCGTTGCAAAGTGGGCATTCTAATTTTAATTTCAAATTACGTAATCAACTCCAGTTTTGTGTTATTGAAGTTACTCCAATACCTGTATTTAGATTTAATATTCCCATGTCGATTCCACTCATTGCTATCCCTGTTGCATTAAATGTGATTCCGCCCCAAGTGCCAACTACATTATAAATCTGGTGATTTGGGAGAAATATGTTATAACTACCATTTTGAATTGAGGCGGTATATGTTAAATACGTAGCTGCATCATTAAATTGTATTTGTGTAGGCTGAATTTCCAAACCACTTATATTAACTGTACCTAATACTTGAATTTTAGTGTGTATTTAGCTGTCGCAAAGTTTAGGCTGAAATTCTGGACGTAAATTTCAAAATGAGCCTATTTTAGGGCTTTTCGAGTTGTTCGAAGGCGCAGGGTAAACGCTTCTAAATTTAGGCTCCGTTCGTTTAAAGGAAAGAGTAACAACGAGATCGGCAAATTCGAGCTAAATAAATACAAAAAGAGATAAAACCTTAGGCATCAGAGGCAAGTCTGCAAAGGTTCAAACAAAAAGTTCATTTGTGTCAACCACCTAGCTTGAATTGAAGTTGGTTTGCAGCTTATGAACGTTGAAATCAAAATGCTAAATGAGTTTACGCCCAGCCAATTAATACTCGTATGCGGATTGCCTGGAACAGCTTACATTGGAAAACTTTCAGTTGACTACCTTATCCAGCAACTCAAAGCTGAACTGGTTGGGGAAGTCTACTCAAAGTATTTTCCACCCTTTGTCGTTATTAGGGAAGACGGACTTGTTGAGCTTCTTCGAAACGAACTCCACCAATTCAAAGACGAATCGGGACGAACCATCGTTTTTCTCACCGGCAACTCGCAGGCTTATTCACCTGAGGGCCAATATGAGATAGCGGATGCAGTTTTGGAGTGGGCAATCAACAATGGCGTACAAAGAGTATATTCCATTGCAGCCTACATAACGGAGAGACCCTTCGAGGCGCCCAACGTCTACTGCACTACGACAACGTTAGCTTTGCTTGAAGAAGCTAAGGCACATGGCGCTCAACTTCTGGATAATGGCGTTATCGGTGGCGAAAACGGCATAATAACTGGTCTCGCCAAAAAGAAAAACGTGGAAGGCGCGTGTTTGCTTGCGGAAACTCACGGGTACCAGGCTCCAACTGGAGAATACGTTATAGATCCCCGGGCAGCGAAGGCGGCTTTGAAAGTGCTGACTTCAATGTTGAATTTGAAAGTAGACATGGAGCCCATGGAAAAGCAGGTGGCGCAGATGGATGAGGCAATTGCGAAATTGGTCGAAATTGAGCGTCGAATACAAAAAGAAATGGCTGTTTCAGGGAAGAAGCCCGCCTACGTCACTTAAACTGAGGATGCATTGATGGAAAAGGAAACGTGGATAGAGCGCCGCGGCGACGCTGAACTCATCGAGCCCATAGCTGTAGTTGGGTCGCCGGGGTTAAGGTCTATAGGCAAACTCGTTATGGGCAGTCTCATAGCCAAAACTAAAGCAACGTTAATTGCAGACTTGTATTCTACGCACATGCCTTCAATCTACCAAACCAAACCCTCCTACGCTGCCCATCCAATGTTGCCTGGCTCGGGAGGAGTCATAGTTAAATCAGGCGAAGCTGACTTTCCTAAAGTTCAATTTTATGCATGTTCCACTCCTTCTTTAATCATTACAAAAGGATATCATGCAAATTTTGAAGGCCAATATGAAGTTGCGATAAAAGTCTTAGATTTTCTGGCTGAAAACCACGTCAGGCGAATAATAGTCGTTGCAGGTTACGGTTCAAAAGACAAGAAAATATGCGGCGCCGCTACCAGCAAAGAATTAGTCGCTGAGATGAAAGAAAAATACAATATCGACATAGGATACAGCGGACCCTTCATGGGTTTCTCAGGGCTGGTATTTGGCTTGTCAAAGCGGAAGGGCATGGAGGCACTGTGCCTTTTTGCCGGCACCGAACCAAAGGAAGATGATCTTGAGTTTCCAGACAAAGAAGCATCAGACAGAGCTTTGGATAAGCTCCATAAGATACTTGGCTTTCACGAATAGCGCGCTCCTTATCGTTTAGTGGATGAGTTTTCCTTATAAAACTTACATTTGGATTTATGAGCAATATTCTCTAAGTTTTTCATGGATGCTAAGTCTTAAATCTCTGCAGCATAGAATAGAAGAACTGATGCTATTAAGATGCCAATAAATAAAGATGAATTAGAAAAGATTGAAGAACCTAAATGGAAGAGAGTTCTCGCCAAGATGGAAGAAGGAAAATTCTATTCAATAACAGAAATGAGCCACATGTTAGTTGGAATCCGACTTTTTGAGGAAGATAGTTTTAAACAATATTTACCCGAAAAGGTTCAAGATAAGAAGAAATTATCATTTGAAGAGGTTCTTGAACCATTGGTCGAATTCTTAAGTGATACGGCGTATATAGATTCTTTCTTACAATCTCAAGTTGCAGTAGGAAATTTAATCGAAGGTTTCAAAGGCGATTTACCCTATTATGGGAAAAAAATGTGATTGAGAATACTACGACTATTCTAAGACTTTGTTAATGTAATATTTAGCTAAGTTTTCATAAAGATATGTCTTAAATCTGCATGACATAGCATAGAGTTAGTCGGGGAATAGAAGCTGTTATCCGACACAATCATTACTGTTTCATGGAAGCAAGCATGGCTGGAGCTGGATTAATTCTTGCTATGTATGCTCTGATTGTACCAATGGCACATCGCATTTTAGTAGAAATGGATAAGGAGTTAACTTCTAAAAAGATGTTTAATTGGTGAGTAGTATGACAAACAACTTAAGTACTAAAATTCTAACTAGAAAATGTCCATGTGGAATAGTCTTTGAGACTTACGATGAAAATAAGCTCTTTCATAGTAACCTATGTAAAGCTCTTTACAATAAAAAACAATTGGGTATTTTCGTAGCTAACAGACNNAAGCTAATAAAAAGAAACTTTATGAAAAACAGAAACTTGGTGAGAAAAGAGCTTAGTATTTTAGCTAAGTTTACCGATACATTAGAAGGTCAAAGTAACGAGAATTAGTGTATGCTGAAGGAAGAGTATTAATCAAACTTTTTTCTAGTCGCAAGTTCAATGTACAAGGCTAGTTAAGGAAGCCTGCGACTACGTCGCTGGAAAATACAGAAGCCTTTTGGCTATTTAATGCATATTAGCAATCTAGCACAATGTAGAGAATGTT
>PKYH01000099.1:0-7373 GCA_003133625.1 Candidatus Bathyarchaeota archaeon
CGATTTCAGAAATAAACTGTGGTTCCGGCACCAATAATTACATTTTTTCCAATATGCACACTTGGCAGAATTATGCTCCTTGGCTCCAACTAAACAATTATTTCCAACTTTTTCATCATGTCTTTAGCGTGCGAACGAAGCACAGCTCTTAGAGCTAGTTACAACAACATATGCGAGACTTTTGGGTGGCGCCGCAAAAGTGTGAAATGGAAATCACCCGTTCCCAGTAGTTAGGCGTCTGTTAATTGTCTCTTCATGGATTCTTTTCATGTGTTCAAATGCTAGATTCCTTGCTATACCGTAAAATGGGTCAGACCTACCGTCCAAAGAGTCTTTGGCAGAATTCCCTGCTGTCACTGAGCTGGCGCCTGCGTGCCAGGCATATGTTTTGCCTTGGTATGAATAACTTGCAATCCAAGGTATTTCATCGTATGGCTTGAATTCCAAGAATAACAATTTTCCCTCGGCCTTAACGGAGAGTCCATGATAAGGCTCAAGGAATTGATGCCCCGTTTTGTGAGGCGAAGCAGTACGCTCATGAAAAAAAGAGAAATTTCCGAAGAGTTGATTTATCCGCTTAGGCTGCAAAATCATAAATGAAGCATGTACAAGGTTATCCGTGCGCCCGTATCTTGTTCCAATTAGAATTACATTCCTGCCTAATTTGGCAAATAGATCGTCAATATTGTTAGACAAAATACAGTCTTGATCTAGAAAAACTGCGATCTCGTCTCGCTGTTCAGCAGCGTAGTTTAACAGAAATTGCAAACCTTTCGTGTGACTATATAACAAGCGGCCCACGCCAATCCTCGCCGCCCAGTTTGGAGCAGCAAATAAGGTAATATTGTTGAATCGTTTTAAGCCTTTTTTGACAGCGTTAGTATTGGCTTGTTGCGATCCATTATCCAAGACATAAATTTTGCTGTCGGGATATAAGCATTCTATCTGGTTGACATTGAGCAGGAGGAAGTCAGGAGCATTATAGTGGACAATGCAAAAAACAGGGCTACCACCCAACTTGCTGTGAAGTAAAACGTTTTCTTTTATTCGTGGAGCTGTAAAATTAAAGACCATTTTCTCAATTGGAGTTTCCAAGATTGTTGAAATTGAGTGGGACCGCCTTATAGTGTAACCAACGCGCCCGCGCGCGCTGTAACCAACTTTTCTTAGTATCACTTGCATATGCCCTTTTCTCCCTGCCTCGCTCTTTTGTTGTTTTGTTGTTTTTTACGTTTAGGCAAAGTTTTCCCTTTTATTCCGATGTAAATAACGTAGGCTATCAACTACTCGCAGAAAACAAATAATAAGAATATGAATCCTACAGAAAAGGAAAGAGCGCGTGCGATTTGTCTTGTTCACCATTATTTAATTTCCGCGCACGCTATCAACGCGATCATTAAACAAAGCGTTTTTGTTGGGCAAATCAGCGGCGAAGCACATTTTCTCTAGAAGGGTCTGCTCCTTTTTCACAGAACTGTACCGCCTCTCTAAGAGGCTGACAAGCCGCTTATACTTCTTGAAGACCGCAAGAAACATCCTACCTTTCTCAGTGATCATATAAGACCCAGTGGCTTCATCGAAACCCACAAGGTTTGCTTTGGTGACAGCACCTAAATATACGTTAAGAACCTTATAACTCAAGTTTCCACGATACATAATGTGCGTCTTCTTGGTTCGCTCTTGAGCCGCGGACAGNNTACTTCAATCTTACGCCTATACTTCATAAACCACACCTTAACTGAACAGATTACAGTAAAACCATGCAAACTCAACTACTAGTGCAACCAGCTGCGACCCCATTTCTTCAGGTGTTACCACGCCGTTCAGCTTTCAAATAGATACGCTGTGGTCGCTTCAAAAACTGCTTTTTTCAGAAGTAGACTCACTACTACGAAGTCCCTCCCTGACAGGAGCAGATGTGAATAATGGTTGACTTATACGATATCTTACTGTTCCACTAGCTTCATCTCTTCACGAGCACGCGGTATTTAAACCGTGCAGAATGAAACATATAGACAATTTATCTAGAAGAAAGAAATACTTTTCTATAGTGAGAATTCTCAAAATCATCCATTAAGGCAGATTTCATGCGCGCTGAGTCAGGTTTCCACGTATTTTACAATTTCAAAGGCTTCAGCTGCTTCGACGCCGACTTGGCTCCCTCTGAAAGAAGCAAGATTGACAGTTGATTCGTACGCTAAATATCTTTTCTCCTTTTGAGAAACGTGACACCGCAGCGCTTCCCACTTCTTATCCACGCAGCCCGTTATGTTTACGAAATAGGTTGGCAAGAAGGCGGCCGGCCTTACCCTAGGTGTTTCAAAGGCGAGAATCTTTGGAATGTTCCTAAACGATGACATGGCAAGCCAGCCTATTGTCCTGTGATCCTGGTGAGTGTCGTTAATCGAATGAGTTAGCACAATATCAGGTTGATACTTGATGGCATACTGTTCCAAACAATTTACAGCCTCGAATGAATCCGGAATCTCGGTGTCTGGAAAATTCTCAAAATGGATTTCCTTCACGCCCAAAACATTCATGGCCTCTGTGCTTTCCCTCATCCTCACGTTGGTGTCAGTCGTTTTTCCGCCCCTTGTCATATACAAAGCGATCACTTGCGCCTCTGCTTGCACAGCTTTATACAGTGTACCTCCGCATCCCAATTCAATGTCATCAGGATGCGCTCCAACCGCCAACACAACCTTGGAAGCGAATACCATTTTAATCACCAGCCAAATTCAAGTTAAAGACTATTCGAAATTGAAGATAATAACCTTTATTCTCAAATTGACTTGCTCAGAACAGTTAAAAACTTTGGAACTTTAGGGAGTAAGCCTGTACGGATTTAATGCACTATTGTCTGTTTTAGACAGCACTTTCCTTGAAAACCTGGCGCACATCATGAAGAATGGGGAAAGGTCATCCCATGCGAACCAAGCGCTTTCTTGAACGCCACGGAATGATGTCACCCACTGCCTAAATGTCAGGCTTTTTTCATAATGATACCGAACACTCGAAACAAGATCTCTGTCTTCAACAAACCATTTTCTCCCCTCAACAATCTCACTCGAAGGAACTGACTGACCAGTCAGATCTAAATATTCGGCGCGGGCAACATCTAACCCATTGTTTCCCACAAAGAGCCGGAAAGTTGATCCTATACGCGGATTAACATCGAGCACCTTGTACTTTCCATCTCGCATGTCGTATCTGTATCCGATGTCAAGTATTCCTTTGTAACCGATACTCTTCATGAAACCTTTCGTCATCTGATCAATAACCGGGTTCCTCAGACAAACACCTAGTGAGGTCACCCCCGTATGAACAGGGGACTGACGGATTTTCTTTCCAGTCATTGCAAAGAGACATTCTGATTTCTCGTTGAAATAACCGTTGAACATCCATATCGAATCATCACCGCCCGGAATATACTCTTGCAGCATAAAATTTGGGTTCGAAGGATCCTCACATTGGCTATACAATCTGAGAAGTTCGGCTTTCGTTCTCGCTATGAACATTCTTTTCCCGGTCCGAGGCGAACCTCCCCGAAAAATCTCCTTCAACACCACCGGGAATACTGCATCCTTGACATATTCTTCGACATCGCTTCGCGAAAGAGGGAAACACGCTTCAGGGGTTGGAACGCCACATTTTTTGGCGAGGAAGTACATCTCCTCCTTGCTAGCAAGCACTCGAACAAGCTGTTTAGAAAGCCTTGGAAAAATGTACCCTTCACTCAACGCATCGGCATGGTCTGCAAGCCAACCTGCGCCACTGTCGGTTGTATGAATCAGAAGCGAACGCTTTCCGATTTTCTTTGCAACATCCAACAAATACTGAACAGACGCTTCAGGCGAGGCGGCGTCAACATCCCACAAGAATTTCTTCTGACAGTATCGGGAAAACAAACCTGGAGAAAACGGATTCGGATCGACACCGTAGACCGCAATACCAAGCCTTCCAAAGCTGCGCAATACTCCCAGTTGACCATAGTGGTAGGCATACAAGACCACAACCGGCACTGTCGTGTCCCCAACAGACACCTTCTCGCTTCTGACCGTCATTTTCTTCCCGTTTCTGAATCCGGCAGCTTAACAATCTCGTCGTTCCTAATCGCTAGTGGCAAGTTCAAGTCATTTACGTGTCTAAGAATAAAATCAAGATCTCTTGTTTGACCAGTTTTTCGGAGATACTCCGCACTTTTCCCTTCGGCACAAACCTTAACTGGTTTATCCTTCCAACGGTTCACGAGTTCTGAGGTTTTCTCATCTTCAGGGGCATATCCGGCTTTCATAAGGCCATCCGCAATCCAAGCGCAACACAGCTGATCCTCCTCACGGAACTCCCCGCGCGTGGGCGAACCAAGAACTGTTACATAGCTGTAACGTCCAACGAGATGATTGACAGTTGCACCGTAATTCCGGAGACACGCTACGTAAACTGAATTACAATTTCTCAACGAGTAAAGGAGCGGTATTCCCGATGAAGATACCAGAATTGCAGGTCGCGAGATATCTCGACGGCTTTCAATTTCCACTGGACTGTTATTAACGTCGAAGCCATAAGGCATGCTGCCGCCCACTTCACCGACCAGCAACGGACTATCAAGCCGTCTTGCCAGAAGAAGTGACGCCTCAACCGAAGGAGCAAAAAAACACCTTCTTCCAGATTCAACGATCGTGGCTGCAACTGTTATCGAACGGATAACATCGACAACAACAACCGCGCATCCTTCACCATAATTATGAAGGCTCTCGGCCAGACAATCGATAGCAACTGATTTTCTGCTCACAATCCTGTTCTCCTTCTCACGCTTCATTCCACCGGAAGACGTGGACGCAGATTCTCTTTATTGAAAGCGTCTGAGTGCAGTCCTCGCCGATAAATTTCCACACGCAACAGCTCTTCAAGCCGGACGTTGCAAAGATGAACTTCACGACCGAAGTGATCCAGCAAGGCGAACTGACTCGGCTTGTTAGGCGCTTCAAACATAACAACGCCGTGGCCGAACGCATTCGCGAAACAATCAGCGAAAGCCACGTTAAGATTGCCTTCATCATCAAACAGTCCAACGCCTTTCGCGCTCTCCCGTGCCTCAACAACCAACTGAACAGCACCAGCGTCAAGCCACCTCTTTCCTTGACTAATCAATGCTTCAACCACATCTTGCGTAAAAGCGCCCGCATGTTTCTTACCAAGCTCAAACTGCACCTCGAGGCCGCGGTCGTTTGCCATCTTCACAATCTCCCGCGCGTTCAACGAAATATCCGTAAACCCTTCCCCGCACTCGATCCGATTAAACCCGAAATCAGCCACAAGATCAAGATATTGCTGTAGCTTACCCTGCACATAGGCAACCTCAAAAGGACCACCGCCAGTAGTCGTCGGCACTCGGTATTTCTTCGCAACCGCAATCTTCTGACGAGTAACATCCTCGTTTGCAATCATCCAGCACGCCATCGAAACCTTCAGAATCGACATAAGATGATGACTCTGTTCAAGATGACCCGCCAACGTCACCGCATCATATCCAGGGTCGAACGGGCTAGTCGCTGAACGGATTTCAGGAACACCGATCGACTTCAGATAGTCATCAGTATGGAATCGCCCTTCTCGAGCCAGATTCAAAGAGGGAAGAAAATCAGCCAAACATTTTCACCCTTATCAGTCAAGTAAATTGTAAGTTTCGCTAGTTATACGTATCCATTACACATTATCGATTGCGACTAGTTATCTACACTCCATATTATGAACCACTTTTAGGGGCTCTTTAGGAACCATTCATTCAGAAACGCCCCTCAACACGAAAGCTTTATCGATAGATTTACGACAAGGAAGAATGGAGTCAAGAAGAGACAAAGAATATTTAAAGCCACGATGGTTTATCGATAATTAGGAAGAACAAAGAGAGTAGGATGTTTGCCAACTGACTCCGCCCAAGGAACAAAACAATCGTCAGCAGAAGCTCGTCGACGAACTTTTCGATACGCATGCAACTTACTGGAGGGACACTTACAAAGAGAAGGACATCGATGGAATCATCTATCAACGGCGGCAAGCCGTCGCACTCAGCTATATCGATGGATTATCACTTCCAAGAACTGCACATGTTCTTGAAATCGGCTGCGGAGCAGGGTTCATGACAACGGCGCTCGCGAAGCGAGGATTTGTAGTGGAAGCCATTGACCACGCTCAAGCAATGATCGATCTAACACTGGAACACACGAGACAAATGGGAGTTGAGAACCGGATTAACGCATGCACAGGAGATATCCACGAGCTATCTTACGAAGACCAATCGTTCGACTTGATTGTTGCTTTGGGAGTAATCCCTTGGCTCCATGATTTTCAAAAGGCGTTGGCCGAGATCACAAGGGTCACAGCACCTAGTGGATATATTGTCCTGAGCATGGACAATGTGTTACGAGCGACAACACTGCTCGATCCCTTAACTTTTCCCGCATCCGCACGGATCCGAAGCTGGCTAAAGCGCAAACTTGAGAAAGCAGGTTTACTTACTCCATGGAATCCTTGGAGCAATGCTCCACCTTATAGTCAACACTCGATAAGAGAATTCAACAAAAGTCTCCGCGAGGCAGGTCTAACTATCATGAAGAGCACAAGTGTAGGATTCGGACCATTCACTTTTTTTGGTCATCGTTTGTTCTCTGATAGGATGGGAATCAAGATTCAACAGAAGCTGCAAGAATACGCTGACAGCGGATACCCAATTTGGCGCTCAACCGGATCACAATACATCATTCTAGCAACAAAGAAGACGCCAAAACCAATTCCCTGAACGACAACAGGGAAGATCACTGAAAATTTTCCTCTTTAGAAAATAAATCTTATTGCGTCATATTCAAGACTAAACTAACAAACCTGTTATGATACTGTGAAGTCCCTAATGTAGAATTGAATATCCAAAGCTCGACAAAAAGATTATAATAATATCCTGCGTTGCCTGAATTCCATGCAGATGTTTGGTTAACAGGAAATTCTATTCCATTAATAGTTATATTGGAGAGCTGAGACATCCCATCAGTAAAGGTTAGTTCGTTAACTCGGAATGTTAAGGGCGCCTCCCATGTTCCCCCATCACTAATAAACGATTTGTACTCATATAGAGCAGAAAGTGAGCTGGGTGCTCCAAGCGTTGCATTAGGCAGGAATCCAGTATCGTTCGCGATTTTTACAAAACACGTGTAGTAACAAGAGGACCCCATGTGATTGACTACACCTAAATAAACCGAATATGTCACATCAGCTTTAATGTTAAACGGAATGTTCTCAAAGGTGTGATTTGACCCAAGGATGTAGAGCTCAGAGAACTCTTGGCCTGCAGGCGGTTTTACTAAAAGGCTTATGGTTGG
>PKYH01000099.1:7450-10338 GCA_003133625.1 Candidatus Bathyarchaeota archaeon
GAAACCAAAGCAGTTTGTTTGGCATCTTGAGCGGAATTCGTGACTTCTTGCGCAATTGGGAGTACGCTGTCTGCTTGGGTCGCGGATGTGTTGAAATCTCCAGTTCGGAAAGAGTTTTCTGCTTGAGCCAAGACGCCTGCAGCAACATTTAACTGAGCCAGTAGACCAGTGACGTTTGCGCCTACTTTTTCAGCGTCCAAAACAGCATTGAAAGCCTGCTCGACAGCGCCGTTGGCTGCTTGGAGCTTTGATTCAGTCTGGTCAGTTTGGGCATCTGCAAAATGCATGGTGAAGAAGCTTGTGCCGAACGCTATGATTAATAGAACACCGAGGAGCATTTTGCTGTAGGTTTTTATTCGATGTTTCCTCCTAAGTGGATGTCTTTGCAGATTCCAAATTCGTACTGGTTATGATTCAAAAGTACATGCGTATCTTCTAGAACACAACACCAGTACTGATCAACAATTTTCTTATTGAAGCAAAATTACAAGAGAAGTTAGCAAGAAAGCTACCGACTTTAGTCGGGGAGAGTGTCAATGAAAGAACAAAAACGAACGATTTTCCTGCTGTTGCTTTTCTACCAGTTAAAGCAAACTTTAGAAGTCGGCACTAATCAGCATTTGTGACTTAATCAGTCTTCGCCACTCAGAAAACCATCAATGATATATCAGATTGTTACGACGATTGTCGCCGGGTCCTTTTCGGACACCATAACAGTGTAATCGTTTTCGTCCAAGTGATAAAAGCTGTATATCTTTGTCCCCAGCTTGATTACGATTTTATCCTCTACAGTAGCAACCGCAACACGCGTTTTCGCCAAAGCATTATCCTCTAGGTCCTTCAGAGGTTTAGCCGTTATAACGAAGTGATCCGCAGCCACCGCGTAAAGAATCATAGTCGCAGGCAATTTTACGCCCTTCGTAACTTTCGAATCTATTTCTATGGTTTGGGTTTCAACAAGTTTCTGCATGGCTTGCTCCTCATAACGGTTCTGCATGAGCTCTTATTAAGATTAGCTCCACTAAGTTATCAACTTTCCTTTCTCTGACCCATAAGTCAGCTTTCATTGGTTGTCCGCCGCGCTTTTGGAACCGCATACTAAACAAAAGCAGCTGGTCAGGCATCCTTTCAAAATTTTGAAGCCCATACTGAAGTTTCAAGAAAACCGAAATTCCGTATTCATCAAGTCCGTCTTTCTCATGCCTCAATACCCACTGCTTTTCGACCTTCTTAGGAATTCGCACCATTATAACAGGCAAATCACCCATCTCCTTTCTTCATACACCGCCAAGCGCTTCCTAAAATTTTTCAAAGCTACTCTTCAAACAAAATTAGAAAGGGGACGGAAGGAAGAAAAAAGATTACATCTGTTTTTTCAGCGTCCAAAACAGCATTGAATGCTTGTTCGACTGCGTTGTTGGCTGCCTGCAGCTTCGACGCGGTTTGGTCGCTTTGGTCGGTTTGGGCAAAAGCATAATGCTCGCTGTAAAGGCAAGAGTCAAACGCCAAAAAGACGAATATGGTGACCGCGAGAAGTTTGCAGCGGTTGTATATTTGTTGTTGCCTCCAAGCCAAGTGTTACTTCACATTAGTGTTGGTTTGAGATTTTACGCAGAGCCATTCAAGGGCTTTACGTTCGTTGTTTATTTCTTGTGGGCCATTTGAATTTTTGAGTATTTGTCATTAACAAGTTTGTATCGTGCCAAAAATTCTTGGCCTGTTTTGGTTACTTCGTAATGGGGGCTGTTGAACGTGAGAAAACCATTATCGACGGCTAACTCTAAATATTTGCTGAGAATTTTCTAACTTAGGTTTGCTTGGAACATTATCCGGGTTTTGCTGGCACCTGCGCTTGCAGCTTCTAAAACAGCTGCGATTATGTCCAAGCTGTCACGGTACTTAACCATAAAACGGCACCAAGCAAACAGGTTAAAACTTAAGCCAAAGGCTCGGTTGAAAATTCTGAAAGATTTAAAGCGAACCCTATGAAATCCCTCTCTGACCGAGAGCAGATAAGCAACAGGAGCACCTAATCAGCAAAGTTTACCCTTACTCATCCCACATCAAATTGTTTCTGAAGATTCCTTAATAAACGCTAGGTAAGAAAAGTCTAGAAGTCAAACTGTTCTGATTATATACAGATCCATGTAAGTCTTGCTGTTGAGATCAGGCTTTAATTTTTGCATTGTTTAATATAAATCCATTGAACTGAGAAAATTCCTTTACACTACTCAGAATCCGCGTTTAATACGTTGTTTCTAATATCATGCGCCTCAAAATTTCGACGCCATGCTTAATTCCTAGTTTCTTCTCGCCCAATCTTTCTCGATATTTAATGGGAACTTCCACGATGCCAAAACCTTTCCGCTCCACCTGATGATTAAGTTCTACCTCGACGTCAAAGCCTTTGGATTTCACTTTCCAGTTTCTAAGAATTTCTGCACGCACTACTCGCAACCCTGTCAGCGGATCGGTTAATGAGACTCCGTTTAGTAAGTTGTGAGTAAGAGCTAGGAGTCGGTTACCAAAGTAAAAAACGCTATGCAACGCCTTCGGGTTTATGTGACTATTGAACCGGTTACCGCAGACCATGCCCACATCAGGATTCTCCTCAAGTATCCGAATCATCTCAGGAACGTATTCAGCGGGGTACGTATAATCTGCATCTGTAATGACCACGTAATCAACAGTTAAATCCGACTGAGCAATCGCCTTCGCTAACGCATCANNGCATCACCCTTGCCTAATCCATCTTGAAAAACAACGTCGGCGCCCATGTTCCTGGCTATCTCGACGGTTCGATCAGTGCTTCTGCCGTCAACTACCAGAACACGTGGGCATCCAAGGTTATCCATAAACTCAGCGATGGTGAGCCCTATGCCTTCTTC
>PKYH01000162.1 GCA_003133625.1 Candidatus Bathyarchaeota archaeon
AGTTTTCACACACTCTCTGTTCCGAAATTGGAAAAAGTTGTTTTCATTCGTGGGATTAAAAGGCAGCTTTTGGCTTCGTATCTGGTTTTAATTTCCTTGGAGAAACCGTCCTTCCCAAACTTGCAAAAGAATCCGAGAACGAAATTAAAACCACTTTTAGCCATTTAGGAACAATCATCCGCGCTTTAGATCACCGATGCGAGAATTGCGGGAAGGTGTTCTACACTCGGTATGTGCAACACATAGGCACTTGCTTCTGTCAGGAATGTAGTGCCAAAATGGGAGTAGCCAAAAAAGAAAAAGAATACAGGGAAGCAAGGAAAAAGTAAGTGCGGGACTGTTGATTGCTTCTATTGACACAAGAGGGAAGAACACAAGGAAAGCTGTGACTAAACTTTTCTGAGTAGTTTCTGTTGATAGTCTCTCCATTGAGTCTTAACATTAGTTGACTATTGTAGAATAACTTAAAAACGCGGAGCAGATATTAACAATAGGATTGTGGAGTATGGTTCGGTGCTCATGCGGAACAGATAACATGGAGAAGAAATACTGTACGAATTGTGGCACGCAATTACTGTACGATTGCGAAAAATGCAAGAAACCTATAGACATAACGGAGAAATTCTGTGGAACCTGCGGGACTAAGAACCCCCATTATAATGCTGAGGCATATAACACGCACCCACGCTAACCTTCACCTTATGGTTAAACATATAACCAGTCAAGATAGCTTTCTGATTAGAGGAAGAAGTGAATGCAGAAAAGGGCTAAGCGAAAGTGTAAAAGTTGTGGAAAACTGTTCATGCCAGACAATGATTTTCAAGGCTTCTGCTCAGACAGGTGCTACCATGTCTTCAGAGGAGAAATAGTACCAAGTGCTTAGCGCGTGCGCTTTGAAGTCGGCTTGGTGATTGCTACTCTTTCTGCGCATAGATGAAATCTGTTTTGTGACCTATTACAGACAGCAGAGGCATTGAAGCTTAAAAACCCTCCCAAGTGATCTCATTATTCTATATCCGAGGGTTCAAACGCTGGTTCAAACCTATACGGACCCGCTACTCAGTTTTTCGGCAATAGTTGCTGGCGCGTATCAGTTGAACCCGCGATATCATTGGTCCTATTCCCGTCGGTTCCGCAGTTCTGCAACCACATCCTTTTGAAAATAATTTGGAAGGGAAATTCGCTTGTCTGAAAACGCGGCTTGAACCCGTTTCAGGCTGTGTGGAAACTCAAATCGCCGTCAAGAAATTGCGTACCATATGTAAATAACGCGGACCGATGTTGAGAATTTGAACATAAAGATAGCATTTTTCTAAAATCGTTTGGAGTTTTTACACAGTCTGGTTTGGGTTCAAATCCCGCCCGACTCACTTCTGGCTAAGAAATGCTTGCTGTGACTGTTTTTCCAGAAGTCTCCTACCAGTCGATGATCTTCAGTAATAGGTTCCGACCCCTTTTGGGGTCAAATCCCACCGGGCCCGCTTTGAAATTTGATTTTTCAATTAAGTTAATGATTAACCTGAAAAATAATTTAGAAAAAAAATTGAGTTGGGATAAATTTTTAAAAATTTTTGGGCTTCTTTTTATAGTCCATCTACTAGATGAGCTGTTCCGTCTGGACAATAGACACAATTGCCTTTTTCAACGACGAAGTAGCGTCTACTGCACGGTTTCATTTGGGAGCATCCGTCGCAATCTCTTGATAACATTTCTTTTCCTCCTGCTGTTATTGTGATTTTTTGAGGCAAGCGAGCTCATGTTTGCCGAACTAGCATCCTACCGGTTCGCACATGTGCTTTATGCCTCTTAGAAGCCACACTGAAATGAAAAAGTCTCTTTTAAGCGTTATCCTTTCTTTAAGGGGTTTCTATTAGCTCTTTGACTAGTCCTTTTGTCTGAACAGAAATTACAGGAATTGTCGAGACTATGTATTTTAAGATTAATCTAAAATTTCGTCTTGAAATAATGGTGCGTTTGGCGGAAAGGTTGAGGGTTATGGCGATTTAAAGTCAGAAGGCTTCTTTATGTATTACTTCGCTTAGAGGTCTTCTGCTTCTTGCTGCTGGTGCCTCGTTTGGGTATCCTATTGGAACCAAAGCTACTGGCCGCATTTCTTTAGGAGCCTTAATGACTTTTCTAACCTCATCCTCGTTGAATGCTCCAACCCAGCATGAACCTAAACCAAGCGAGTAAGCGGTTAACAAGATGTTTTGAACTGCCGCTGCAGTATCTTGAAGGCAATACAATGTTTTACCACGTACATCATAGCTTTCTGCGGCACGTTTTTCATCAGCGCAAACCACAATGACGACTGATGCTTCTTCCAGGTCTTTTTGGCTGAACGCTGCCTTGGAAAGTTCCTGCTTAGTTTTTTGCGTGCTTGCAACTACAAATTCCCATGGTTGAACGTTTCCAGCCGACGGCGCCCACCTTGCGGCTTCAAGAAGTTTTTCAATGGCGCCTTGAGGTAGATCTTGTTTTTTGTAGGTTCTTATGCTTCTTCTTTTCTTAATGACTTCTAAGAGGTCCATGCTCCAATGACTCCGCTAGGAATCATTTGTTTGAGGCATAATAACCGTTTCTTTCAGGTAGCATGCGGTTTTTAGCGTAAGAGTCTTAAGTTTTGTTGTCGATTAATGTTTTGGATGATGAGCACTAGAGTCACAGAGCCAAGCGCAGTGATAATGACTCGACGGGCGAACTGACACGTTCAAGCGGAAAACTTATCAATAGAGCAGTTATGAAAAACTAAGCTAAATGTAAGTTAATTGGCGCGACAGCAATCGAGGTGAACTTGAAAATGGTTGAAATGAAAGTCGATGCTTCAGAGCTCAAAGGTGATGAAACTAAATTAATTGAGAAGCTAGCGGATTTCCTTAAGGAGAAAACAGGCGGAGAAGTAGCCACAGAAGCAAAAACTGTAACGGTGAAAGGTGAAGGCGAAGCGCTAAGCAAAAAATACGTTCGTGTGACTTTGAAAAAGTTCCTGCACAAGCATGAGCTCTCAGAGTCTTTCAGAGTTATAAGCAACGAAGAGAACACGCTTAAAATTAAAAAGAGAAAACTCCAAGAAGAAGATTAACAACTCTTTCCCCTCAAAAATTAGTTAATTTCTATTTTTCCTTCTAGTTACACAGCGCTAGCTTACTGTCCATTCCCTGAACAGCCTGTTCCAAAGCTTAGCATTAAATCAAAAAACCGCTAACTTTAACATAAACACGCATAAACAGGTTGAGGCTTAAATTGAACAACAAAAACGTCGCCATAGGCACAGTGATAATCTTAGTTTCAGTCATAACTTTCATAGCCTTCTTTACCGAAACTTACACGACACTTCTAAGCATCAACCCAGCAGCCGCCATGGTAGCCATAACCGTAGCCGTAATAGGCATAGTATGGTTCAAAAAAACAGCCAAATCTTAGAGATTAGAGTGATGTAGAAGAAAGTAGAGGAGCTGCAACGGAGCTTGGCGCTTCATTTGGCGCATCACATTTCGGAAGACGACGAGCACGGCGAAAAGGCAGAAGTCATGTTTGGCTTATGAAATCACCTTTCTCCACATCCATCTTAAGCAGAGCTGATTTTTTTCAGTTTTCCATTCAGTTAACATGAAGAAATAAAAGAAACTTTCCAAGTAAGTGTAGACTGAGTGGGGACAATATGACTAGCAACCGCCTTAATGACAGCAACGAATTTGTTGTTCTTCGCAACGTGACGAAAAGCTTCGGTAGTTTCCGCGCGTTAAACAGCATATCCTTCGGGATAAAAGAAGGAGAAATCTTTGGTTACATAGGTCCCAACGGCGCTGGAAAAACCACCACTATGAAAATCCTTGTTGGCTTAATCAGCGATTTCCAAGGCGAAGTGTCTATAGGCGGTTACCAAGTGCCCAAGAGGAAGGACGAAATTCATAAACTGCTGGGTTATCTTCCCCAGACCGTTGCCTTCCAAGAGTGGCGCACTGTGAACCACGCGCTTAAGACGTTTGGGAAGCTTTCAGGTCTAAGCGATGCGGAAGTTGAAGGGCGTATTCCTGAGATTTTGGATTTGCTCGGTTTAGCCGATGTGCGGCACAAGAAGATTTCTCAGTTGTCTGGCGGCATGACCCAGAAGGTTGGGTTGGCGCAGGCGCTTCTTCATGAGCCAAAGCTTCTGGTTTTGGATGAGCCGCTGGGTGGGTTGGACCCGCTGAGCCGCCACCAGTTTAAGGATATTGTTTTGAAACTTGGACAGAAAGGCACTACCATCCTGTTTTCCTCGCATATTCTCAGTGACGTCCAAGATGTTGCTGACCGAATCGGCATTATAAATCGCGGAAAAATCAAGCAGGTTGGCACGTTGAACGAGTTGAAGTCCCGTTTGTCCTCTAAGAAGACTATTGAAGTCCTGCTGTCGTATGCCAGCGACAAATGGCAAGAATTTGGCGCCATCAAGAACGTGACGGCTGTGGAGCAGCCTTCGCCTGGCAGAGTCTTGGTGAAACTTGAAACGAACGCGGATGAAGACCAAGTTGTTAACGACATCGTTCAAAGCATAGTCAAGTTGGGCATTCGCGTACGAGGCATCACTTTGTTGGAACCTTCGCTGGATGAAATTTACCTCAACTATGTTCAGGAGGCAGAGAACTGATGAAAATGGGGCTACTTTTTGTGGATGAGTTGCGGGGATTCTACAAGTCTAAAGTCATGATTTTCCTGTGGATAGGCTTGCCTATAATTGCGTTGCTGTTTCGCTTCGTATCGGGCAGCAGCTCAGGGCAGAACATTCCGTTTACACTTGTTTCTGCGATTGTAGTTTCTAGCCTAGCGGGGACTTTGGCTTCAGTTATGCTCGCGGTCTTTATAATCAACGAGAAAAACAGGCACGTCTACGAGCTGTTCCTGATTAGACCTTTGAAGCGAAGAGACATCATACTGGCAAAGTTCTTCTCCGTGTACACCTGCGTCGCCATAGCGAGCTTCATAGCAGTTTTGGCAGGAATGATAACGGATTACGCCACGACGGGCACGTTGTCTGCGGCGGTTTTGAGCAATGTGGGGCAGTCTTTGGCAACGAGCTTGTCTATGATTGCGGTTGCATGTGCTGCTGGGGTGCTTATCGGCGTCGCTTCGCCCTCTGTTCTGGTCGGAGCCATACTGGTCATTTANNACAGTTCTGAGAGCAAGGCAAGGCGGGCTGTCGTGCTCTCTGGCAGCTATTCTCCTCTTTATGTAGAGTTTAGAATTTAGGAAAGCAATTTTGTGAAAAATAGTAAGATTTTTGAAAAGAAGATATAGATTGGTGTGGCGGTTACGGTTTCTTCCAGCGTTTAAGCATATTCTCCAGCGTTGGCTTCAGTTTGGCGTTTTCTGCCATTATCTTTTCTTTGCCAAGTGCCTTCATGTTTGCGTCGATTTCTTTGATGACTTCAGCGTAGTGTATGCCTTCCGCTGCAGAGACGTACTCGACCGTGAATCGTTCGGGGCTCAGGCCCAGCTTGGTCAACATGCCTTTTAGCGCGTCGGTTCGGGCTTTCATCTTGTAGTTTCCGCTGATATAGTGGCAGTCGTATGGCAAGTGGCAAGCGCCAACCATCACCATGCCTGCACCAAGCCTGAAAGCTTCAAGGATGAATTCTTTGTCAACTCTGCCGCTGCACATGACACGTATGGCTCGTACGCTGGGTGGGTACTCGAATCGGCTTGTGCCTGCTAGGTCTGCTCCGGCGTAACTGCACCAGTTGCAGAGGATGGCTAGGATTTTGTCTTCCGGTTTATCCTCAAGTGCAGCTCGTATCTGAGCCATAATTTGCGCGTCAGTAAAGTGCATCTGGGTAATCGCATGTTGCGGGCATTCGGCAACGCATGTTCCGCAGCCGTGGCAGTTGGCGGTATTAATGTTTGCTGCTTTGCCCGGTTCGGCTTTGATAGCGCCGTATGGGCATTTGTCAACGCAGACACCGCATTTGGCTATTTTGTTTCTGCATTTGGTTTCGTCAACTATCGAGATGATTGGTTCAATCTTCCACTTCTGCTTAGAAATAACAGTTGCTGCTCGTGAGGCTGCACCGCTTCCTTGCGAAACGCAGAAAGGAATGTCTTTTAAGCCTTGGCAAGCGCCTGCGTAGAAGACACCGTCAGTTGGAGCATCCATCGGTTTGAGTTTGGGGTGCGACTCCATGAAGAAACCATCTGCACCACGTGACAGGTTTAGTATGCGTGCAATGTCCGCTGAACCCTTCTTAGGTATCGCTGCGGTGGCTAAAACCACCATATCTGCTTCAACTTCGATTGGTTGACCAAGTAACGAGTCTTCTGAGTGAATGGTTAAATTGTGGGTTGTCGGGTCTTCGTCGATGCGGCTTACGCGTCCGCGGATGAAGTTTGCGCCTCTTTCTCTTGCGCGGTCGTAGAATTCCTCGTAGCCTTTGCCTGGACTGCGGATGTCCATGTAGAAAACGTAGACTTCCACGTCTTCCTTGTACTTCTCTTTAATCTGAACCACATGTTTGAGCGTGTACATACAGCAGAAGTTGCTGCAGTACGGGTACTTGTTCTTGTCTCGGCTTCCGACGCATTGGATGAATGCGATTCTGTGGGGTTTTTGACCGTCTGATTGCCTAATGACTTTGCCGCCTGTTGGACCAGCAGCCAAAATGAGCCTTTCGAATTCCATGCTGGTGATGACGTTGGGGTATTTCCCGTAACCCAAAAGCGGCATATCGTACGGTAAGTAAACATCAAAGCCTGTGGAAACAATAATTGCGCCAACGTCTATTTCGACTTCTTCAGGCTTCTGGTTAAAATCTATAGCTTGTCTGTCACCGCAAGCATCTACGCATTTGAAGCATTCAATGCAATAATCCATGTTAACAGCATAAATCAGCGGCACCGTCTGGTCGAACGGGACTGAAATTGCTTTGCGTGTGCCCAAGTTCATGTCCCACTCGTTGGGGTACTCTATTGGGCAAGCATCCTTGCATTCACCGCAACCTGTGCAACGTTCAGGTATAACATAGCGCGGGTTCTTGCGGATTTTTACTTTGAAGTTGCCAATGTAACCATCGACTTTAACAAGATCCGAATTAGCGAAGATTGTGATGTTGGGGTGACGACCACAATCCACCATTTTTGGCCCTTCAATGCATATGCTGCAGTCAAGTGTTGGGAAGGTTTTGTCCAGTGCTGCCATGTGTCCACCGATGCTCTGCGTGTTTTCAAGCATGTAAACTTTGAAGCCCATTTCAGCTAGGTCTAAGGCAGCGTTCATGCCTGCGATTCCTCCACCGATAATGAGTGCTTTGTTGGTGACTGGCACCTCGATGGTTTGCAGAGGCATCATTAACCGCACTTTTGCTACTGCCATGCGAACGGCGTCTTTTGCTCGTTCTGTGGCTTCTTGCGGAGTGTTCTGGTGGCACCATGAAGCGAACTCTCGGATGTTAGCCATCTCGAAAAGGAACGGGTTTAAACCTGCTTCTGAAACTGTGCGCCTAAATGTGGGTTCGTGCATTCTTGGTGAGCAAGCGGCAACGATAACACGATTGAGTTTCTGCTCGCGGATGGCTTTTCGGATTTCTTCTTGCCCAGGGTCAGCGCACGTGTAACGGTTTTCTTTAACGAATACCACGTCAGGAATGGTTTTAGCGTATTCAGCAACTTGTTTAACGTCTACTGTGCCTGCGATGTTTAAGCCGCAGTGGCAGATGAAAACGCCGACTCGTAGTTCTTCTGGTTTTGGGGTTTCGGGTTGTTTGGGGGTTTGTGGTGTGCTCATTTCACTGTCTCCTCTAAAACGAATCTTCTGGAAACCAGTTTGCGCCTATTCTCGTCAGCTTGGGTTTTTAATTCTTTAACCGCGTCGTGTGGTGAGGTTAGTCTTTCTAATGCTTTGTTCCATGTACCTGAACGGATGGGTGTGTGGTGTATTTTTGTGCGTTTAACTGTTAATGCTTCATCTACTGGGCAAACGTTTTTGCATGCGCCACAGTAAGTGCAATATAACTCGTTAACGTGAACTTTCTTGTCTTCGCCAAGCGTTAATGCTCCTGTGATGGGACAAACGTCAAGGCAGTCTGTGCAGCCTTCAGGGCATTTCTCCTGATTAATGGCGATTATTCCTTCGAAGGCTTTTTTGACTTTTAATGTGCCTGGACTGCATTTGAATTCGCATACTCTGCAGGTTGGGCAGTAATCTTTTTGGATGTCAAGGTTGACTTGGACGCGTTTTTTCTGGGTCGGTGACAGGGCTTCTATGTTTTCGACTGGTTTCCCATCATAACCAATTTTAGAAATCTTTATGAGTGATAGTGGGCATGCGGTTTCGCATTCTACACATCCTTTCTGGCATTGGCGAGTATCGACTTTTATGTCGCGAACCAGTTGCGGGTAACTTTCTTTCGCCAAGATAGAAAGGTCATGTGTACCATTCAAGGTAACTTTGATTGCGCCATGGGGACAGGTGACATCGCAGATTCCGCAGAAGTTGCATTTTGTCAAGTCAATGTCCACTTTGGCTTTTTTGGCCTTTTCCCCTTGAATTTTAGGTTGCTTTTGTGTTTTTATGGCTTCTTTAGGGCAGGCTAAACTGCATATTTGGCAGCCAACACAGCGGTTTTTGTCAAGGGTTAACTTGTAATTTTTAACTTGCAAGACCCATTCTAACGTTAGGGCATCTGCCGCATCTTTCTTTACGGTTTTTAACGGCATTTATTTTACCACCAAGAGGTTTTCATATGCGCGGTACAAATTGGTCCAACGCCTGACAGGTTAGTTAGAATAATTTCATTGCAGTGCTTTCGATATAAATATTGCTTGAAAAAACCCATACTTTCAACATAACAAAACCACTAATCCAGAGCCTGAAAAAAACCAAAAATGAGGACAAACTGATGCTCGGTGCAGTCTATAGCTCATCCTGTATGTAGTTACTTTTATGGAATAGGCTCTTGATGCGCTTTTATGTTCAGCCTTTAGAGTTTATTGGAGGTTTGAACCTATGTTTGTATATGGAAAGGAGTGCTTTTAAAACTGCTATGCTGAAGAGCACAAGGTAAAACAAGTGCGCTATTGCTAGAAAAGGCTCTGTCGTAAGTAATGGTTTACTAAACGGGTAGCCGATTGTTGTTGGCAGCAAAACTGTGAAGATAGGGATAATCAATATGAGGTTGGACTTGTTGTTTGTGAAGAAAACTTTCCAGTCGTTAGTTTTGTATAAGACGACGGTTGCTATGGTGAATAAAGTTAATTCGAGAACTATGTTTATTGGGTTAAAAATGCTGATGTAGTAAGACCCTAACTCTTGAAGCCCAAACTGGGTTGTTGATAAAGGCCAAAGCAGTTGCACTTGTCCGCCTATGAAGAAGTCTCCTATAAGCGAATGTGAAATTAACGCTAGAAAGTAGGGTATCGCTTTTTTGCGATAAACAATAAAGAACGGAATAAATGCAACAATTGCGACTACCACTGAATGGGATGGGCCTCTGTGAAGTTGGGCTCCGGTTAACAAATCGAAAATTATGTCTATGTCAGGGATTATTGAAAGAACCAATAGCAACGGAATGTTAGGTTTATAACGCAGCGGCTTTGAGGAACCTTTACCTAACAGGTATGCTATTGACATGTGCCCGACAGCGAACGAAGCGGTTTTCCTCCTTTAGACCCAGAAATTTCAGTTTAATTGGCTATTAAGCGTATGGGTTATAATCAAGTTTAGGTGAACGTCAGCCGCAACTAAAATAGTTGGCAGAATAACTGACGAACACGATTTACGCTAAAAATAGGGACAGTTTAGTCTTTATGCTTCTACCATAATATTTTGCTTTTTATTGAAGGAAACAGCAATCAAAGAATACCCATAATGCGCATGATAACCGTAACGAAAAAGCATAAACCGCGCCCAATAGCGGCCATCCGTAAAAGATGTCTGTCAATGGCAACTCTTGCAGAATACCCAGGCGACGCATATAACAGTTCAGAGGTAATAAGAAGTATTATAGCCGTCACTGCAAGCCACAAACTAGTGTCAGATGATGATAGTGGGAAAATCATTGCTTTTCAAACCCTAAATGAAATTAAACACTGCATAAACACCGTGATTACTCGGCGATAAAACCTGTTCTTTGATGATTACTGTTTTACCCGATGCCTTGGCAAGTGCACTGGCAACGGAACCTGAATTAAACCTTGCTAAACACATTGCTGAATCCTAAAAATCCATACTAAACCTATGCCCAAATTGACCTTTAATTTCAACTATCTCACCAAAGAACCATCTTAGAAGGTTAATTATGTGACTCCCTAAATCCACAAGGACTCCGCCGCCTGTATACACAGTGTTAAACCACCAGTCTGGAACCGGTAGAATCACTCTAACCCATCACTTTGAAGCAGTAACCACATTTCTTGCATGTGTAGGCTTCAACGTGGAAAACCATGTTCTTGAATGATTTGTCAGGCTTAGAAACCTCTTTTCCACAGTTTGGGCACTTTGCCATTTAAGTTCTCTCTTTAGCGAAACACACTATTCATTTTGGTTAAATAAGCGTTAAAAGTTTTGTTGGTGCATCAAGGATACAACAACCTCAACATGGTATGCTCTAAGTATCCTCGCAGTAAAAGCCATCCCACGAAAGTTAACACCCAGAAGAAAATCCCACGACAGTTAACAGAAAAAGCCATCCAACACTAAGTTACCAGAACCAAATTCTGTCACCCGATTGTTAACAGGGAGAATTATCGCCCACAGAGTTACCAGAACCCTTAATTGGCTTATTTAAAGTGCAAGGATGAATTGTTCTATTTTTATCTAAAACTGGGTCTTTTTTTCTGTATTTTTCTTGATTTTTTGCTGGATTTTGTTATTGTTTGCTATAGAACATTGCGTCATTTTTAATAGAAGAATTTTACTTATTGGTGTCTATTGCGAGGGTGGGGTCGGTTAGAAACTGCTGAGTTCTTGACAGAAATTATGTAAATAATTTAACCCTTAGAAGTCTAATAAAGATTACCCCTTGCTTACTTGGTTGGCTTGGCTTTGCAATGTTTAAATTCTACTGTAACAATAAATGAAAAGGGATTATTTATGGCAAGCTCAGTTTCTGCTAAAGATGTTTATTCAAAAGGGTTTAATACTGTTCAAGAAAGCGATACACTTTCCAGATGTTTAGAAACATTCAAAACAGTTATGCCTCCAGTTTTAGCTATTTTAAATGACAAAGGCAAATATGAAGGCATGATTACACGGCGTTCGATTTTAAGGTCAAGACTTGATCCTGCAACAACTAAGGTTAGAACATTGATGAAGGCTGCACCTTCAGTAACTTTTGATTTTTCTCTCAGTAAAATGGCTAAGTTGATGATTGAAAGTGGGATAAGGCAGCTTCCGGTTTTTGAAAAGAATAAGCTTTTGGGGTTTGTTACGGACGAAAATATTATTCATGCAGCTGTAACTGAAGATTGGGGTAACATTGCGATAGAGAAGATTATGACCAGAGCACCTCACACGATTGAAGCAAATCGGTCTGTGGGAGCAGTTCTTAGTTCAATGAGAGAGTATGGTATTTCGCATGTTCCAGTTATGGATAGTGGGAAACTTGTGGGTATGATTAGCATTCAAGATATTTTGGAGAATATTTATTGGCCTCAAAGGCATCAGACAACCGGAGACATAGTTGGAGAAAAAATTGAAACGTTAAGTGTACCAGCTAAAGGCATAATGGCTAGGCCAGTAATTGCGGTTGAACCACAAACGGGCTTGCGCGAAGCAGAGAAGAAGATGCATGATCATGACATTTCCTGTTTAGCAGTTATTTCAAACGAACGGCTAGTTGGTATCGTGACGAAGCTTGATTTTCTCGAGCCAATCTCCCAGTTAGAAGCTGCTGCTGAGCGGAAAATATCAGTGCAGTTCGGTGTTAAAGGAGTGGAGATAAACCCTGAGCAACAAGGGTTCATGATGGAAGAATTCGATTCCTTTTCACACAGATACCAAGACGCTTTCCAGTTAGGAACACTTTTCGTCTACATGAAAAGCCATCACAACACAAGCCTTCGGGGAACACCGCTGATTCATTGCCGTTTGCAGTTTAGGACGGTGAGGGGAACTTTCTTTAGTGCAAGTGAAGGTTGGGGTGTTGAACCAACTTTCAGGGTGGCATTAGATAGGCTTGAGAGGAGACTGCTTAGAAGTAAAGAGCTGTTAGCTTATAATCCTAAATATGCGAGGGATTACTTGCGAAAGATTGGGTTACCTCAAGAAGAAACCTAATTATGGCTACCATCATTTGCTACCCAAACACCCAAGCAAAATGCAGGTCTACCCGCCCTACCACTTTTGAAGTAACTTTCAAGCAATAGTGCACCTGCCTTACCAGTACCTAGTTTTTTGAGCTATTCCACTAGCAAAAAATAGCTACTCTACCCTCTTTTTAGGGCTTAAACGACCTCGTAAAAAGACCGCGTCCTCCTCTCTCTACAGGAGGAACGCTCACCTGCTCACTTGGGTTTAACGGTGTAATCTGCTTCGAAGCTTCTTGGGCTTTNNCCAGAAAACGAAACCGTAAGCATTGCTGGCGATATGAATACGAGTTTGGCTGTGACTTCAGGGCTCCTAACCCTGTTATAGAGGAGGATGGCTTTGCGAACAAGCTCTTCCAATTCTGGCTGGGACAACGTCATCGCTAAGCGCCACTTATATGGGTATTCTTGAGCCGTCAAAGCCCATTTTTGAAATTCCCAGCTCATCTTTTACTTCCCTTAACTGTGCAGCAGTGAACACGGGGCCGTCCCTGCAAACGCGGTATTTGCCAATCACGCAGCTTCCGCATAAGCCTATCCCGCAGCGCATTAGCCGCTCTAGGCTTGCTTCTAAGGGTAACTTGCGTTGTTCTGTTAACTCAAAAATTTTCTTAACCATAACTTCTGGACCGCAAGTGTAAATCATGTCGAATTTTTCTCTGTCCAAGAGGCTGCTTAGGGGCTCAGTTACCAAGCACTGCAAGCCATAAGTGCCGTCTTCCGTTGTTGTAATCAAGCTTTTCTCATTACAAATACCGTTAAGCTCTCGTATAAACAACAGTTCATCCTTGGTTTTTGCGCCCTCAACAAAGGATAACCGTTCGGTTTTAGCTGAAAGTTGCTTTGCAAGAAACAGCAAAGGCGCCGTTCCCGTGCCACCGCCCAACAAAAGGACTCTGCCTCTGCTTTCAGTGAAACTGTTGCCAAAAGGCCCGCGTATGCCTACGGTTTCGCCTGCTTTCAGCCCATGCAAATGCCTAGTTGCATCGCCAACTTGCTTAACTGAAACGGCAACCAGCCCGTTACTAGCGTCCATTATGCTTAATGGGATTTCGTCCACACCAGGAATCCAAAGCATCAGGAACTGGCCTGGTTTAACCTTTGAACATAGTCTATCTGGCATGATGAAGGTTTTAACGGTTGGGCTCTCAGTTTTAACTTGTACGATTTCTGTTGTTCTAAGCGTGTTAGCTGCGATGAGCGAGGCCGACAATTTCTTTTACACTCCTATAATGTTTCTTTCTCATGTAAACTTCTACTCCTTTAGTTATGGCTTGGAAAACCTCCGTGTCCTCCAACGCAATGGCAGTGCCAACTTGAACCGCTGAAGCTCCAGCCAAGAAAAACTCAACGGCATCGCGCCAGTCTGTTATTCCGCCGCAACCAATAATTGGCACATCAAATTCTTCGTGAATATCGTAAACGCATCGTAAAGCTATTGGCTTGATAGCTGGACCAGACAAGCCGCCTTTTATGTTGCTTAAAATTGGACGCCCAGTTTCAACGTCAATCGCCATTGCTTTAAGCGTATTCACGGCTGTTAAAGCGTCTGCTCCTGCCTCAACCGCCGCCTGAGCTATTACAGTTATATCTGCAACGTTTGGGGAGAGCTTGACAATTAAGGGCTTATTAACTGCCGCCTTCACTTTTTGAACTACTTCTGAGAGGAGTTTTGGGCTTTGACCAATTTCTGCGCCAGTTTGCTTAACATGCGGACATGAAACATTAAGCTCCACTGCGTCGGCGCCTGCATCAACGGCTTTTTTGGCAACGGTCGCATATTCGTCTGCTGAGTAACCAAACACACTTACGATAAGTGGAATGCGCAGAACTGTTTTAGAGAATTTTATTTCTTCAGCGTAAACGTCGATTCCCGGGTTTGGTAATCCCATAGCATTTATTAGTCCACTTTTTGCTTGAACCACTGTTGGNNGCTCCTGCGCCGCCCTTGGCTATGCGGTTTAAGGATTCTGCTGAGTAGCCCAATATTCCAGATGCTAGAATGGTTGGGTTTTTCAGTTCCAAGCCTGCTAAGCGTGTACTTAACGGATTGCTTTCCAAATTCTTTTTTCACCCGTTCAATATAGTTTATTACTTTTAAAAAGATAAAGCTTCTTTTAGGCAAATTATGTCAAACGGCAAAAAAGAGGCTGAGATGCTTTTTTGAATAGTTATAACGCTTTTTATGTTTACTTTGCCACGCTGTTGAGAGAAACAAGCATTTTTTTGTGAAAAAGAAAATGAGGGTTTAGGCAAACTTTGTAGCGCCTTATTTCTTCTTTTTACCCTTTTTTACGACCTTTTTGGCAGCTTTAGCCACTCTAATAACCTCAAAGCTACAATTGGCTCCGATTTATATTTAAAATTTGCTAAAGGCTAAACATTCTGGCGCATCCCATAAAAGCGCATTAAAAATGGCGCTATAAGCAAAATAGCCCTAAAAATAGGCTAATAATTAAGGCTTTTTCGCATGCTTTTTTGGCAGGTCAGTTTTTACATTTATGTGTCAATATCTAAGTGTTGTTTTTTGGACAATTTTTTATTCGGAAAGTTTTTTATAGCAGAGGGTTGTAAAAAATTACACAGCGATGCAAAAAATTGCCAAGGTGATTAAAGATAATCAACCCAAGCAAAACAAGCCAAAGAACTAAACAGGTCGCCACACTCACGATTTTTACTGCACTCTACATTGTTTTACGGTTCATCCCATTCAGCTTGCTCATAGGAGGAGGCGGATACCTTTCCTTCTCCGATTTCTTAGCGCCGATATTAGGCATCCTGTTAGGACCCTACCTTGGAGGCTTAAGCGTATTAATCGGTAATTTTGGAGCAATCGGTTTAGGCAGACCCACGTCCTTCTTGGGCTTAGATTTTCTACCTGACTTTGTCGCCGCCGTTTCAGTAGGCTTCCTAATGAGACGTAAATGGCTACCAGTAGTTGCCTTGAACGCTGGTTTACTGCTTCTGTTTTTTGTTGACCCACTGACCAGCATATTTGTCACCATTCCAGGCACATCTATTTCAATTCCTTTTGCTTGGATGCACATTGCCGCATTCATAGTATTACTTTCACCTCTGGGAAGAAAAGCGGCAAAATGGGTTGAGACAGCTAACAAAACTGAACTCGTAGCCGGTGGACTGACAATTTTAACTTTAATTGGAACAATGATGCAGCATCTTACAGGAAATATACTTTTTGAGTTTGTATTTGGACAAATCAGTCCACCTATAATTCCAGCAGTAGCATGGCCAACAGAATGGGCTCTTGTAGTATTGGCTTATCCTGTGGAGCGGACGATTCTAATTATTTCCGCTGTACTAGTCGGAACCCCACTTATATTGGCTGTTACTAAAAATTCTCTTCTTAAAATTGGAAAACAAGAACAACCCAAGACCGCTTGAGCAGAGCAACCATCTACTTCTTAAACAAAGGACTATCCTGAATGTACTCTTTTCCAGTTCGCAAGGCTACTTCAGCCTTTGCCAATTCGCTTCCCAAATAAGCAGCATGGTCTAGCCGTGTTACCAAGCCCAGTTGCATAATTTTATCGTATACGCCCTCAGCGGTTTTGCCCTTGATAATGTTGATCGGCTTATCCATCTCAAGCGAAGCATAGTGAACAGCAACCAAAGCATTTTCAACACGGTCTACGGCGATTTTAAACATGCCTTCTGCATCCAGAATTGGCGGCTCCGACTTCTCAGATGCCCACACAACTTTAGCGTCTGCTTCCAATTTTTTATCGTAAGGCTCCTCATGCACGCGTTTATCTTTAAGGACAAGAAGGTCTATGCCAAGGTCTTTAGGAACTGAACCTCGTTTTTTCGCTAAAAACATCATTTTAGCCGCCGCAACCTCCTCGGCGACAGTACCCATTGCCTTGTCACTTTTCTCCGTTGCCAACAAAATGCTTGCGCCAACCTCCGAGGATAAACGTGCAAGTAAAGCGTTAACGCCAACCGAATCTGCATCCATCAATTCAGTAACATTCGAAACACCAACAAACAGCGGCACACTCGGGTTTCTATCAGCGAATTGGCGAAAAGCAATAAACGATTCCAAAACGTCTGACGGCTCAAGAATCAAATCCGCTAGGCATTTTGCCACACCTAACTTCTTTGCTTTCTGAATTATTTGCTCTAGGAACTTGACGCGTTCTTCGGCTTTTTTTGGAAAATAGCCTTGGCGTTGATTTGTTGGAATGACAACCACAGCGACTTTCGAGGTAAAAGGTGCAATCTCTTCAATGTTTCCTGCATCTGCGCTTAATACGAAGTCTGCGCCAGCAAGAACTCCCTCTCGAATCTCAGCTGGATCAAGCGTATCTATGCTCACAGGCACAGCCACAACTTGCTTGACAAGTTCAACAATGCGCCTTGCATCTGAAGGTCGGGATTCACCTGCAACCATTCCAACGTCAATAATGTCTGCGCCAACCTGAACGAAATGTTTTGCTAACCTCTGGATTGTGTCTTTATCCATTAAGGGTGCATCAACGATTTCAGCCAGCACACGCATAGGAAAATCCTTGCCAACCGCCAAATCCCCAATCAGCATGCTGCCAGGTTTCTTGAGCAGTTCATCACGGTTTTGCTCTGCCTTCTCTATTTCCTGCAATGCTTTTTTCTGAAGTTTTTCCCGCAGCAAATCGCACGCTGGCACAATCGTTGAAAGCTTAACTTCTCCGAGCGAATCCAGAACGGTTGGCAGGTCAGCAGCGTATCTTGGACCTTTGAAGGTTAGGATGCCAAATGCTTTAGAAATCACTGCTGTGTCTCCTCGGATAAGTCCTGGCGCCAAAATCATGTCAAAGTCTTTTACGTTGATGTTTTCTAGGGCTTTAACGATAGTTTCAGGAGTTAACAGTGCAGCAACTGGAATCTTGAGGGCAACGGTTTCGGTGTCCACGCCGCTTTCTTTGGCATAGCGTTTTACCGTGTCCTGCGCGAGTGCACCTGTAATCAAGAGTACCTTCAAATTTTTGCCCGTTTTGTTAATTGACAAGTTTTATGGTTGCTCCTGTATTGTTTGCTTTAGCAACGAAGGCTTGCCCGCCTACGCTTTTATTTAAGTAAGCTTTGACTTTTGACAGAGCTTGTTTAGCTTCTTCTTGCTTTACCACGCCGTAGAGTGCTGGTCCCCAGGAACTTTGCCCTACTCCGTAAGCGCCGATTTCTTTCATGAACTCTATACAGTCTGCAATGTCAGCTCTGGTGAATCTTCCGACTTGCACTTGCGCAAAATACCCTCCAATTATTTCTTGAATTGTGGTTACGGCTTCTCCAAAACTTTTAATGTCATGTTCAGCCAGTGCTGGCAGAAGCTTCAGCATGGTTAAACGGCAGATTTTGCCAACCTCTTCCGATGCCATCTTAGGTAAACGGTTAAACGCTGATGTTTCTTCCGAATTAGTTAAGCCCTTGTTCAAGTTTGGAACTGCAACGATGAAACGCCATTCTTTTGGAAATGGCTGACGATAAATCAAAGGCGGAAACCTTCCTGAAAGAGTACCGATGTTTTTTCCTCCATCAACCACAAATCCGCCTTTTTCAAAGATTGCCGTGCCAACGCCTGTCCTGCATGCCCTTCCCATGGCTACAGCAAGTTCCTGAATTGAAACATTCACATCAAACAGCTTCGCAAGCGCCGTTGCCACAGCCAAGGATAGTTGGGTTCCAGAGCCTAAGCCAACATGCGCCGGAATTGCCTCTGTTATGTTGATGTGAACGTTAGCTTGTACTGGGTAAGCGGAAAAGAACCGTTTTGCTAAAATAGTCGCAACCTCGGTTTCTTTGCCTGTTATCGACAAGCGTTCTGACTGCTGGGCTTCTATGATGACGTTAGGGTGGTCTATGCCTACGCCTAAACCGCCGAACATTCGTCCCAAATCGCCGTTTAAATCTATCAGTCCCAAGTGAAGTCTAGCAGGGGTTTTAACGTAAACCTTCACTTTTTTGTCCTCCATGAATCTATCCTTTTTGTTAAGTCAGTCATTATTGCTGAGTACTGTGAGTGTGAAGCTACTCGATTTACCACGTCGTTGCAGTTTTCAATCAATTCTAAGAGTTTGATTACGCGTTTCTGTTCTTTTTCATAATTAATTAACGCTTTTACGCGTGTTGCATGTATGATTGCTTCAACAGTTGCTGACATTGCACGGCAGTATGCTTGAGGGTAACTTTTTGCTATGCTTATCTGTTTTACGTTGCATAAGGCTTTGGTTTTTTCTGTGCCGATTGGTGCCATGTTTATGACTGAAACATCAATTGCCGCATCTGCCATGCGCAGTTTGGGCGCATTAACAGTTTCTGCCTGTTCAAACCATTCTTCTGGAAGTTTTCCGTTAGGGTTTGCTTCTTTGAAAGCTGTTTTGTAAAAAACCTCTACGTTGCTGGTTAAATTCAGTACTGCACACCTGTTTGCTTGAAGGTTCCTGCGGGTTAAGGAAGAATTGAAAAGATTGATGAATATGTGCTGCTCATCCTCCATGATGGCGCCCATTGGTGCAGCGTTGGGGTTTCCATCCATGTTGTAGGTTGAAACTATGGTTTCTGAAATTATGCCTTTTGAGAAGCCTAAATCAGTTAACTTCACCATCAGACCAACCCAAGCATGTTTAGAGGGTCATGCGCATTCATTTTCAACCGAATGTAAAATTTCACACTCGAATAATAAAGTTTTGCCAAATGCTTGCAACCCAACATATTAAATAAGCTTCAGGCACAAATTGCTGTACGTTTCAGGCTTCAGCGAAGCAAAATTGAAATTTGCTATTGGAAAAGCGCATGCACAGTTTTATGGCAGAAAGCATCTTGGAAAAATCGGTTATAGCATATTAGGTAAGCCTTTTGAACGTTTAACCGACTTAACTTTTGAAATCATGCGTTAACTATCAGGTCCAATATTGCTTAATACAGAAGGCATTTAATCTTAAATCTCAAGAAGCAGCAAGCAAAATAACCCTATAAAAGTGCAACCGATGCAAAAACTAAGCCTAATCCCCACCATCATAAGTTCACTGCGAATCGCAGTCCTACCCCTCTTCTTTTACCTATTCAACACGGGAAACATAACCTCATGCTTAATCCTATTTGCTTCTTCAGCTGCCACAGACTTATTCGATGGCTACTTGGCCCGAAAATTAAATGTGACCTCAAGGTTCGGCGCCTATTACGACGCAGCAACCGACTTTGCCCTTGTAATCGGTATATTCACATTCTTCGCTGCCAAAGGATACTATCCTACATGGCTCTTGCTGCTCATAACCGCATCATTCATTCAATTCCTAGCCTCAAGCCTTTACGCCAAAAAACTATACGACCCAGTGGGCAGATACATTGGAAGCGCTCTGTACATAGGCATAGTTTTAACCTTGGTTTTTCCAACGCAAGCAATGTTCAGTTTTGTAGAATTTGCCTTCGTAGGATTTTTCTTAATCTCGCTTGTAAGCCGCATAGTAAGCTTGGCCAGAAAACATGATTAGGCCTACCCTAATCTAATATACTGTTCTCTCATTATGCTTCCCTTAATTTCGGTGTAGCCTTTGCCAGAAAAATCATGCCTCAACCAAACCAGTTTACCAGAGCAAATTCGCGTTTCAACGGATATATGCCTAATGAAACACTCATGTTAAACAGTAAGGTAATTCTAAAAAGAAAAGAAAAAAGAGAGACTATTGCTCTGTTTCTTCAGGCTTAAAACGATCATCATCTAAGACCTTGTAGAATACTGGTTTTAGGTCGAAAAGGTCGATATATTCTATTCCGGGCATTCCTTCCATTTCTGCTCTTACGTGGTCAACTATTGCGTATTCTAAGGCCGCTATTGTGTTAGTCTCCGTAAAGTTACGGTCTTTATGTGTAGCGCGTAAAAAGTCCATAACGAGTTTAGGCACTTTAACAGTTACAGATTCATACTCTATTTCGGTTTTTACATCACAAAAAGAGCCTTCAGTTTCAACCATAAGTTTATGCACTAGTTCTTCGACGTATTGATCTACGGTTTTCTTTTGCTTGTTTGCCTCTGCCTCCAGTTTCAGATAATCCTCTTCCTTTATGTCTATTGTTTTAGTCATGCGTGTTCACCTCCAACCTGAGCTTTTTCTGCTCTACTGTTCAAGCGGGCAAGGCCATGAAAAGCGCCATGACACCGGCACGTGCATTCTGGTTCGGTTGCGGTGTAGCAGCTTTCGCAGCATACCGCGTCTAATTCTTCCTTGGTCTTTGGAAGCTCTAAGACCTGGTTGAATAATGTTTTTTGATTCCACATTTTAAACACCTTTAGGATATACGCAAGTATAACTAATAGATATACTTATATTTAAGTATATCCTTTGTATAACTGAGGTGAATAAGTGATATGCAAGTGCCAATACCCTTTAAAGTAAAAGTCGTAAAAATCGGCAACTCCCTAAGAATGACAATTCCGAAACAGATAACTAACTATCTGAAAATAGCGGAAGGCGACACCATAGAGATTGTTGTGACCGACAGCACCATGACAGTTAAAAAGGTGACTGAAACATGACCGAGTGTAAGTGTCCTAAATGCGGCGTGGTTCTCTCCGTAACAGCCAAAGAGCAACCACTAGCTAAAGCCATAACCGTTGACAGCGTAAAAGTAGCATTCCCCGAGACCCTTCAATCTCTACTCACTTTCGAAGACAAAGGCGATAGCATTATCTTGAAACCCCAGCGATTCTTAGGATCAGAAAACTTTGCTAAAATCGCGTCCACAGTGCGCGGTCTAGGCGGCGAGTATGTTAGTGCGGGAAAAGGCAGCCATTTCAGAATACCCAAATAAATGAGTCGTAAAATAAGTGATGAGGTGAAAATAAATGCTTAGATGCGAAATATGCAAAAAAATAACAAAGCCAAACGAGTCAACTAACCTATTATACACATATAGACCAAACGGTGAAATTGATGGGGAAAAACGAGTTTGTTCCGAATGTTATATTAAAAATAAGAAGGCGCTAGAACATGAGTTTTAAATGTGAATTATGCGGTGGAAAAACCAAGAAAGTTTACGAAGATGAAAGAAACGAGTTCTGGAAATGTGAGAAACACCACCTAGTCAAAGAAGGAAAACATGAAAAGGTAAGAAATGTTAATGCCCCTGTTTTTATGGTTGCGAAACCGCTAAAGAAGCCTTAATCTCTTTTCTTTTTTTACTGAAGGCCTAGCAGGCTGCAAGGCCTAGAAGCTTCAAAATGAGGCGCATAGGCCTTATACACGAAATTCTGCTACAAGGCCTAGAACACAAGAGTATAACGCTGTTATTTTTTTAATGATAGATATGCGCTTTCCTCTCAAGGTAGGGTTTGCCCTTAAACGTTGAAATTATAAAGGGTTTACCTTGCACGTAAACGGTTTTCTCGGTTTTCTTTTCACTCAAGATTATACCCATAAACTCTAAGGTTTCTAAGTTAAAAAGACTAGGCTTTTCCGCCTCTATATCTTTCTTGTTCTGATTACCTTCCGCTTAGTTACATTTTGACTTCCATATAACGTCGCATAATTAGCCATAGCTATACGCATTATTTCTTCAGGTTTAGCCTTGATTTTTCCAGCGATTGCGTCATCTATGGTATCCATCACGACTTTTTTAAAAGGATCGTCGGCTGCTAAGTTTTTGCTGAACCAACTGCAATAATATTCTCGCATATCCTCTAATGATTCAAAAACTCTAACTTTACGCCATGAATCACCGACTTTACGTTTATATTCAAAGGGCGTAAGATTCACTCCTTAAACTCTATCATGTTAGGTTGAATCTCTCGGCTTCCGTTTCAGTATTACGGCTGCCACTCCCCCCCTCTATAAAGGTAAGATTAACCGTGTCTAAATCAGGTTCATAACTAAAAGCAGGTGTTTGACCTTTATATCTAACTCTCATTGCAAAATCGCCGCAGTCAAGCCAATGCCAAAGTTGTCCCTGCGCCAAATTCTGGCTAATCGTCCAGAAAATGCTTCCGGGAATAGCGAAGCTTGTGTTAGGTGTCTGCCAGTTGCCCATAGATAAACAACATTTTATGTCTACTGTTGCAGATGGCGCTCCCATAGGTTGCAAAGTTGTACCTATCATTCCAGGAACTTCTAAAGAAGCATCTCTAATTGGCGGTGACGGTTTTACACTTTCCACGTTTGGAAAAACAAAGTCTCCCGCGTAAACCTGAAGAAAATCACAGAAAACATGCCCGACGCCGCCTGAATTAGATATTTCTATGAATTCAATGGTTTTCGCGGTGTTTATTAATGCAGTGCCAACAACTAGTGTGGTAGCTGTTCCGTTTGAAAGAATCGTCTGCGTTGAAGCGTCATTGAAGACAAGTTTTATTCCCGCCATAGCTGTACCATCTACAGCGTAGCGATAACGAATTTTCGGGTAAAGAGTACTGCTTAAGTTTACTGCGTCTAAATTTACGAGGAATATTTCACCTAGGCTCATGCGGCTTGTAGCATCTACATATAAATCATAATAGTCATCTTCTATACTGTTCAGAGTTATGCTAACTGTACCCCACGCTGCTCTTGTACCTACCCCTGTTCCAGTGTCCACAGTAAAAGTATCGCCTCCTGAAATAGTGAAAGATGTCTGATTGCTTATAACCCAATTGCGACCTGAATTATCATAACTTCGCAAAAGACCAATATAAGCACCTGAGCAAGTAACTGGTTTATTTATATCACTAGGAACTGCGTCGATATAGCCAGATGAGAGAAAATTAAATGTGGCACATGTTTCGAAAGCTGATAAGTCGTCGCCGTCAAATATAACGCCGTTATTAAAGCTTAGTTTTGGATAGGTTGCGGTGTAGTTGGTGTCTAAACGGTAATACGTGATTGTGAGTTCTAAGCCGTAGAGAATGGTTGAAGCAAAGTTTTGGGTGGTTTCCTTGCCCGCTTGAATACGCCTGACCGTGTAACCCGTCGCCGTAGGATTGGACTCGTAGATGCGTCTTACTTCTTGTTCTGCTTGTTCTAAAAGATTGGCGCCTGTGATTCCCGATTTATTTATGGTGTTTAGAAGAATTGTTACGGTTTCTTTCCATGCGTACGGTTTCTTGTCGCGTGTCATAAGCGGCTCGCTTGTGCCTCTACCTATGCTGAAAATTAGGTCTACCGCTTTGGTCTGGAAGACTTTTATGAGGGGGTAGTCGGGGTTAGCGAATTCCGTGATGTAACTTGCGCTTGCGCCACCATCTTTCTTTAGGTTAGATGCGGATAAATAGGTGTCTAAAACTCGTTTGTTGAGGTATTGAAGGCTTGTGAGAACGTCGGTGCTGTCAAGGTGCCATGTTCCGCTTGATGTGGCGCGGTCAACATGCATTGGCAATCTTTCAGCGTCACAAACATAACCCACAAAATTGTTTAAAGCCCACTCTTGTTCTGCAAGACGTATGAGGTACGTCGCGCCTTGAGCATCAACGATTTGGTCGCCTTCATAAATCACATCAGCAATAAATATTGTTTCGGGATATTTTGCGTAGTAGCCGAAGCCACCGATAGTTAATGATGAGCCGCGGGGACGAATGATAACGGGTATTGTGGTTTCGTTGTAGGTTGGTGCGTACCAACCTGTAATTGAGTCTTGACTGCCTAAGACTAATTCTCTTCGCGTTACATCTGCGCTTGTCATTTTCTTATTCTCCTTAGTTTTGGTTTACCGTTAATCTCTGAAATGGTGAAAGGATGTTTTTCACCGAGTACATACACCGTTTTCTTTTCAGTCATGGCTTTTCAACCTCTCTACTTATCTCTATTAGTTTCTGTATGCCTTCCGCTAAATTGGTGGAATTGTACTCTTTGCCGTCTATGCTCATAATAACGGTTTTATCTTTAATGTTGAAGTTAAGTTCCTCACGGATTGCTAACACTTCTTTTTTTATTTGTTGTTTACTCATTAAAATCCTCCCTGATTGAATCCGTAACGATTGCTAAAACCTTGTTTAAATCGTCTGGGCTACTGTTGAAATAGCCGACGTGTACCAGGTCATTTATGTAACCGTGACATGACAATTCAATATTTGCTAAAGTATGTAAGAAGATTTGATGCTCTGCCATTTCTTCCGTGAAGCCTTCATTTATTAGGGTGTTTATGCGTTCTTGCTGCATTTCCTCCGCTTGCTTGCATAGTGATAGTATTTCTTTTCCTTGCTGACTAATTATGGAGGCTGGAAAAACCTTTTTCATTAACTTTTCAATTTCAAGTTTCGCTTGCTGTTTACTCATGTTTCTTTTCCCCAATTACCTTTTTAATATTTTCAATCTCAAGCATCATGTCGGTTATGTCAGCGTCTTTTAACCCGTCTATAATAACGCTGTAAAATTGGCATTCAACCCTTGCCATGTTAATCCTTTCGTGCAGTTTACAGTCTAACTGTGTTTTGTTGCCGTCTATTTTTGAACCAATCCATAAAGCCCGGTTGTACAGTTTCAGCAATATTGTTTTTCTTTCGGGAAATTGATTTTCGGGATTGAGAGGGTTAGCTGTGCCGTTTTGCGTATTCGCGTTGTTTTCTCCGTTATTATTTTCCATGTTTACCATGCTTTCCCATCATGTTATTCATGGTTTTAAGCCATGTTTTCTTATTTGCTTGTTTGATATGTGGCTAGGTTGCTTTCGTGGCATAGTTAAACGCTCACTGGAGCTGTCGGTGTTGCTGGAGCAGTCACGGTTGGAGTTGGTGTTTGAGATATCGCTGTTTGAACGGTTGCTAACTGTTGCTGCAAAACTTTAATTTGCGCGGCTAACTTGTTAATGTAATTGTTTAAGGCTGATTCGTTGGCTGTGTTTTGGTTAACTATACTTGCGATCTGATAGAGTAAGGCTTGATCTGGATTTGTACTCATTTCTTTTTAACTCCTTTTTTGGTTACTAGTGGAAAGGCTGGGGAAAATAATAGGAATGAAGGTTTGACAAGAACCTTTTACAGTGGACAAACCCCAGCCTTCCCTCATTTTTAAGAGCCTTCCTTTGTTTGTTGATTTGAAACGGGTTGAGCTGTTGCTTTAGTTTGATCTATAATTTGTTGAGCGTGAGCTGTCCATAAATCCACGTTATCGCCAAAGTTTACGCTGTCTTCTCCTGAGCTAAGTCGGGTTATTATTTGGTTGGCGTTTAATCCCATTTTAGCGTAAGTTGCTATCCAGCCGTCTATCGTTGACTGTGGATAGTCTTTTGCTTCTTGTGGTTTATCGCTTGTTTTCCCTGTTTGTTGCTGTGTAACTTTCCCGGCTTGTAAGGGTTCAGTGAAGGCCTTAGAATCCAGTGGTCTAACGTCGTTAACGTCTTTAGCAGTTACTTTTATTTTGCCACCTGAGACGCGGCCTAAGTCTTGTGGCTGTTCGCCTTTGTCAGGCACTTCGTCGGTCTGTTCTGTTTGCTCGTCTAGCCTGGGCTTGTCAAAGTCTTTTTGATTAAGTTTGATTATTGCACTTGCGTCTTTCGTTGTTTCAGGGATCGGGTTTTCAACGGGAACCGGGATTTCTTCAGGTTTGAATGTTTGTTCATGTGTTAGAGCGTCTTTCGCGTTTAGGGGTTTGTTAAAGTTTGCTTGAGATAAATCTCTAACGTCGTTAGCGTCTTTGACTGTTGCAGTTATCGGGTTCTCTACAACTAAGGTAGTGCGTTCCGGTTCTATCGGCTGCAAGTGTGAAGGGTCTTTGTCTGTGCGTAATGGAGTTTCAAACGTTTTCTGATCCAGCGGTTTAACGTCTTTAACGTCGCTTACTTTAGCTTGAAATAGCTTTATCGGTGCTAGTGGTTCCTTTTTGCCCGTGACTCTTGTGATCATGTCTTTCCATAAGGTTAGAAATGGGTCTTTGATTGTGACGCCTAATAGAGATAAGATTTCGTTAAAGTCGTAACCTTTTGCGTCTAAGACCTTGATTAGTTCGTCGTAGGTGTTGACTTTTCGCGGGTCATACCCCAACTTAGTTATTTCCCGCTGAAAAATATCTATATCTGTAGCTTTAGCTTGTGTTACGTCATGCCACATTTTAGGCGGCTCTTTAATGAAATAACTGTATTCGTCAGGTCGCTTTAGGAAAAACTCTATCAGGTCGTTGTCGCTTTCGTTGCTGAAAAGGTTAAGACGGATCCAGGCTTCAGCTTTTCGCTTTTGCATTTGAAACTCTTTGCTTTCCTTGTCGCTTTCTAACCCCGTTATTCTTATGCTTTTCACTAAGTTTTCATGCTTAATTTGTGTGGTTCTCTGCCGTCTATTAATCTCAAGTTTTTCATGTAGAAAAGCCCTTAACGCTTCTAACAACGTTAACTCGTCGCTGTATTTGGATTTGACTTTGTAGAATAAGTTTTCGGGAGTGTAGCCTTTAGAAGCATATTCCTTGATTAAGTCGCTTAATCCTTCGACCCGTTGATCTATCAAGTCGCACTCCATAAGAAAAACATGGGGGTTTTCGCTTTGAAACTGCCATTCTGGAAACAGTTTTTCAGGGTAAAATCCATTACCCCAACTAGGCTTTAATAAGTGATCTTGCCAACCGGAGCGGTCGCCTTCGAATAATGCTTTGCCAACATTAACTTGGTAATATATGCGGTTTTTGCGTCTTGCGTTCTGGTTAGTGTCCACGTAAGCGCGGTTCATTGCTGCTTCAAAAGCAGCATAGTAAGGAATAAACTCTGTCGGACACTCTTGTCCAAATTTGTAAATTGACTCCATAATGCGAAGCCAAAGTTTCTTTTTACATTCATCAGTATCATAAACTAGGGGATTAGCGCCAAACTCTAAAACCCGTTTTTCAGCTTTAGCGCGTTCCCGGTTAATTTGCTGTCTCTTGTAAAGATAAGCGGTCAAGTCAGCTTCGCTTAATGTATTAATGGCTTTATGCGGCTGGGTTGAAGTTACCTGGATCGTGCTGTTTTCCCAGTTTACTTTAGCGTCGTTAACTACCGCTTCAGTCCATTTTTTGACGCTTTGGACTAGTTGCTCTGGAGTTTTTCCAGCGTACATATCAACAGTGAATTTCATACTCATTTTTTAGACTCCGCTAACGTTTCAAAAATCTTATGCTCTAACTCTTTTTCTTGTGGCTGGAGCGATTGAGCTATGCTTAACAGTTTTTTAGACTCTGCAGCTTCAGCCTTCTTTTTTTGCCGATAACGTTTGTTTGCTGCTACTTGATCGCTCATATTCTTGTAAGGCATTTTCAGGTCATAAGGCTAATAGTTAACCTTAAACTAATAGACCAACTAAGTAGACGTATCAACATTTAGCCAAAACTGAAAAAACCAAGTTAGAAGCCCCCTTTAGTAAGGGGGAGAAGTTATAACTACAGCGCAAAATTTATTAATTCAATCTAATATAGTGAACATTGCGAAAAGTCCTTGCTATGTAGAATGGGACAGAACCCGGGAAATGCGAGAAATGAACGGGTTTTTCGCATTCTTTATCTTTGTTTTAATATAGACGGGCTGGCTGGGACTTGAACCCAGGAATTATGGCATGCGAGTGCCAGCGCATTATCCTTGCTATGCATACCAGCCCATCCAAACAAAGCTTTAACATCAAACGTTTATAAGCCTACTGCTCTAGCGAACACTGGGAAATAATAAATAGCTTAACGTTTTCGGTTGGTTGTTGGATGAGCTCTTAGAAGACAAGAATGCTAGTTAGCCGAGGCAGAAACATGCAAACAATAAACAGCGACTTAGAACTAATCAAGCAGTTCCATCATTCGGATGATATGAAAATACTACCTCTTTAGTTTCTTTATCCCTACAATCTATGACACCGTTTGGTTTTTCCTCTTGAACAAATCTACTATTTTCTTTTAAGGCCGCTACTTGTTCCGTTTTTAAAATTAAATCAAACGTATCTCTAATACTCTTCAACACAGAGGTTGAACCTGTAAGGATTTCTGAAAAAGCATCTGATTTTAGGAAAGCATAAAAGTTTTTCAAATCGGTTTTAGATGGTTCAGGCCAAGCATCTATTGTTTCTTTTCCTTGCGGCGATTCTTCCCACCCGGAAACTAAAGACCGAAAAACATAAGGTCTTAGCGGCTCTGCCTTACCCAATTCTTTCAACCGTTCTCTATGTAGAATTAGTCTTTTAATCCCCACCTCATGCGCCTTTGGCACGTAATACCAAACCTCATGCCCCGACCGTTTAGACTTTACCTTACCTTCATCTACCAGTTGCTTTTTGTATTTATGAAAGGTTGTTTTATTAGGAAATTTGTTAAACCACTCAGAATAACGAATCTTACCTTGCTCGCATACATACAACCACATATCAATTTTAGTCACAGTCAACATCTTCCACTCCTAATTATTGGTCTATGCCTTTAGACAGTCTATATGATTGGACTATATTACGCTCCTCATTATTATATTTTTCGAATAAAATTAGAAGGAAAAAACAGAATGCCCATAATAAGAAAAGTCATCCAAGTCGGAACATCCAGAGCCGTATCACTCCCAAAATCATGGCTTACCCTGATCGAAAGAGAAACCGGACAACCTGTAAAAGAAGTCACTATGGAAGTCAACGGCTGCCTGATGATCCAAGCAATCAAGCCCAAATAGTTTTTTGTAAAACACCAAAAAAAAGTGACCTTGAGGAGGGTCAAAATAAGATATGTCTACACAAGATATAAAACTTTCCAATCAAAACGAAGCAAACCAACTTTCTAAAACCAACCTCCTAAAACCCTCAGATATTGAGGCAAACAAAAAACCGCATAAAAACCAACACAACAAAACAAAACAACTACGCATAGACACAACAGTAAGCTCGGGGTATACCCCACCTCACAAACACGGTTTAGGCATATGGAAAAACCCCCGTGTACCCATGACTATACGCGTGGATAAAGGGCTTAAATTAGCCTTTAAAGACGCAAGCATGGCTTTTTCGGGTTCCACCTGTAGCGCAGTAGAGTACATCATGGCTGCCTATGTTGGCGCCTATAAAACACAGCAAATAAACGGGGTACACCCACAGCTTACTATGAACCCTATTACTATTGGGGAGATTAAGATTGAAAGGAACCTTAGAGAGCGACGTAAGGTAACGCCTACTGAAGATGCAACGGCTGAAGTTACTGAAGATAATAACGCTTTAACTTGCGAAATTGGTGAATGTGAAGGTAAAGCGGTTGAAGTTGGGGTTTACGTTAAGACAGGTAAGGCTTATCATGTTTGTGCTGCTTGCGCGAATAAGTTGGCTGGGACTAATGCGTGGAGTTTTAAGAAATGATGCAAACAGAAATTCCCCAGCCTAAACTTCATAATGGTATGCGGAGCTATGAATTGTTTTCTTGTCAAACGACTTCGCATTTAACGACGGCTATTTTGAATGATAAGGAAAAGTTGGTGTATCCTGACGCGACGTTTGTTATTGACTTGATAACTGACAGTTGGAAATATGGCTGTGAACTTCAGTTTAATTGTTGGAGTAGGAAAGCGCCTAAAGTTGCGTTGAGAACTAAAGAGGATTCAGCGTTTTATCGTTGTGAAATTGGTTATCTCCCAGGTACGCATGAAACGGCTGATAAGTTAAGGGAAATTGCTAATCAAATAGACGTGATCGTCGGGTATGAACCTGTGACTTTTACGGTGGAAGATAGGTCCACGGTGAGGGTTCTTGATAAGGATTTTAGGCTTGAGGATGTGCTGTTATGATTAAGAGTCAATTTAGCTTAGATATGGAAGCGTTAACGGCTAAACTGAAAAAGTTAAGTTCAAGAGTTCCAGTCAATAAGTAGAGCCCAGTCTTTCGCTTGTTCTCTGAGTTTTTTCTTTTCTTTAATAGTTAGATGCTTCATTCTGAATATCACAGCGTTATCCTTATTTTTCAAGTCCATACTTCTTTAGGTCCTCAGCATTTTTCTTATGCCATTCAGCCATCATAACGCGCATTTCATTGTGGCCTCTCTCAAGAATTTGCATTTTGGTTTTCAATTCTTGAAGCTCCAGGTCTTTTTTATAAGCGTTTTCCGTTAAAGTCTTCTTTAAAGTCTCAATCTCAAAGGTTTTTGAGGTTAACTCGTTTTCCACTTGTTCCATGCGACTTTTAGGCACGGAACGACTAAAATTTATGTGCATATACTCTTTTGCTACATCTTCCGGTCTGTTACGGCTAAAATAGTTTTCTTGACTGCCTTCTAACCTGTGACCCATAATTGCCTCTTTAAAATCGTTATCTAAATCTGATTTCCTAATAACGTCTTTGAATGCTCGCCTTACAGTGTGTGTCCATATTGTTGAAGGGTCTAAACCAGCGCGTTTAGTGCATTTTTTAACGATTTCCCAAACACTGTTTGGGTCCAAACTGTTTCCTAGCTTGGAATAAAACAAAGGCGCGTCATCATTATCCGCTCCGTTCTTGTGGAATTTGTCACAGTAAGTTTTTAATGTTTCAACGGCTTCGCCTTGCAGAAAAGTATAGTAAAACGGCAAGTCATAACCTCTAAGTTTTGTGTCTATGTCGTCAGTAATTTTAAGCGTTAAAGGAATCTTTAGCTCGGGGTAAAGTTGATTTTTAACATGCTTGAATTTTAAATGTCCAATCGCGTTAACACGGACACCTGACTGAAAAAGAAAAAGCAGTAATGCCTTGTCTCGAACAGTGTGTGCGCCTTCTATAATGAGATACATTTCGCTCTTATGTGGCACATATTCAATGGAGGCTTTAATCCTTCTTTTTGGAATGTAATGTTTGCCTCCCCGGCGACTGTCAAAGGGTAAGGTTTCGCCGTCTTTATTGCGGTAAAAACATTTTAAGGCTGCCAAATAGCCTTTCGCCTTAGAGTTTTGTTTGCCAACAAAGGGTTTAATGTAGCTCCAGGCGGCATCACGGGCTTTTAAACGATCCATAGATTGAAAAGCGCCAGGTGCTATGTTTGTATCTTTGCAGAATTGATACAGCATGCTACCGTACTGTTCTCGGGTGCCTTTAGGCTTATTTGATAACCAATCCTTCACGATTGGGTTATTCTCTATGAATATTTCCCATTCTGAGGGTTGACCGTCGTTTTTAAATCGGCCAGTTCCTTGTTCTCTTACAGTTGGCATTTAAGGTCGATTGAATATAATGGTTGAAAACGCTAATAAGTCTTTCGTTAGGCACTTTCCTGCTTTAATTCGCGTTTCAACAGGTACCGCCATAGTTCTCGAACTGTTAAAAGGCAAGTTAGATGCTGAGCCTACAACGGCATACCTGATGACTTACAAGGCGGGCAAATGCACGGCTAACTGTGGTTTCTGCCCCCAAGCTAGAGGAAGCAAAAGCAACACGGAACTGCTGTCTAGGGTTTCATGGCCAACCTTTCCAACCTCAAACGCCCTAACAGCGCTTAGCAACGTGTCAAAACAGGGAAAAATCAAGCGCGTTTGCATCCAGGCCCTAAATTACCCAAGCGTTTTTGTGCATCTTGAAGCGCTCGTGAAAGAAATAAAAAAACACGCTGCCATTCCTGTTTCGGTTTCATGCCAACCCCTCAATAAAGAAAACATACAGCTCTTGGCAAAAGCTGGCGTTGACAGGTTAGGTATAGCATTGGATGCAGCAACCGAAGCCTTGTTCAATAAAGTTAAGGGTAAAGGTGCAGGCGGCTCTTACAGTTGGGAAAACCAGTTCTGCATGTTAAGTGAAGCAATAGCGGTTTTTGGGAGAGGAAATGTAAGCACGCATGTAATTGTTGGATTAGGTGAGACAGAGAAAGAAGCAGCCCAAATAATTCAAAAATGCGTTGATATGAGTGTTCTGCCAGCTCTTTTCGCTTTCACATCGATTCGCGGCACGGCATTGGAAAATAATTCTCCGCCGCCGCTTGAATCATACAGGCGTGTGCAGCTTGCTAGGTATTTAATGGTTAAAGGTTCTTCGAGATTTGAGGATATGTCTTTTGATAATGAGGGCAAAATAACAAGTTTCGGACTGGCAAATCAAAAGTTAAATTCAATAATTGAAGGCGACGCGCCCTTTCTTACTTCAGGCTGTCCAGACTGCAATCGCCCCTTTTACAATGAAAAACCAAGCGGACCCATCTACAATTACCCGCGAAAACTAAGCCACGAAGAATCAGAAAAAATTAAACAGTACTTTAACTACTGTTAAGTTAGCAATTTATCAGCTGTTTCTTGGGGTTGTTTTTTGTTATCCTTTGGCAATTTAGGCTTTTGTCTTGTTACTTGTTCAACTAACCGCCAGAACTCGTCCATGGTGTAGCCTTTTAGCAGGTCCTTCATGAGTCTTTTGACTTGGTAATATGTCATTTGTGCTTCGCCTTTGTCTAAGCTTTCCTGCGGACCCTTAATGCGCCTGAAAAGCTCATCCATTTGCCGTGGTGAAGCCCTAATTCCTGCTTTCTCCAAAAGCTTCTGAATAAGGGTTTGCCCAGTGTTTCTGCCTATGAAAATAATTGTTTCTCTGCCCACGATTTCAGGTGGGAAGGGCTCGAAAACCAGGGGGTGAGCCATCATTTCCTCCGCTTCTTCTTCTACTTCATGTGTGAAAATGTTTTCGCCAATTATGGGTTTGTGGAATTGGATTGGTAAGGCGAAGGCTTTTTCAGCTGATTGAGCAAGGCGGTAAATTTTTCCCATATCTATTCCAGTATCGATATTATAAAGCAGTTCTGTTGCTGTTACAACCTCTTCAAATGGAGCTATTCCGGCGCGTTCGCCAAAGCCAGCAATGCATGTATGCAGGTATGACACGCCTTCTTCCATAGCTGCTAAGGTGTTTGCTGATGCCAAGCCGAAATCGTTATGGCAGTGAATTGAGAGCACTACTTTCTTTTTCACTGAGTCAGGCAAACCATCTCGAACATGGGAAATTAAATAACGCATAGAAAGCGGCCTTATGAATCCCACAGTATCAGCTATTGCTAGGCGGATTGCTCCAGCGTTGGCTGCGGCTTCAAAAACTTGCAGGATATCTTCCAGAGGCGTTCTTGTGCCGTCCATGAGCACGAAGCTTACGGCTGCTCCATGCTTTTTTGCGTAGTCTATGCTTTCAACTATTCTTAGCAAGGCTTGCTCCTTAGTTAATTTCAACTTGTATTGCAGATTTAAACCGTTAATGGGTGACTCAATGGTTACTTCTTTTATACCGCATTCTAAGCAGGCGTCTAGACTGTTTTTGGTTGGTTCAGCTGAGGCCGTAAGTTTTACGTTAACGAAACTTTCGTTTACAATACGTTTAACGTTGCGTTTTTCATCTTCGGATATAGCTGGAAAACCCACATTAATTATGGCTACGCCTGCTTCATCCATTAACTTTGCCAGCCTAACTTGTTCAACGTAAGTTAAATAAACCGTTGGTGCCTTGATGCCTTCCCTGAATGTTTCATCCCAAATAAACACTCGATCAGGAAGTCTGGGCGGTAAATTCTTTCTTAAACGATTATAATTCGCAATTAGCCCTTGCGCTTCAAGCTTTTTAAATATCGTCTTTCTCATCGAGACACAATCCAACAATATGGAAGCTGAACGGTATGTTTAATTTGCTAATTCCTATATAAAAACTGCATCTATCAAGAGCAACCGCGCTTACAGTTCACCATAAAAATATTAGAAAACAGCGATTTTTTGAAAAAAAGTAATTTTACAGAGAAAAGTCTTAAGTGCAAAAAAGACAATGTATAAGCCGCCAAGGGGAAGCAAAAATGAGCAACCTCAAAAACACAATTGAAAAAATAAAAAATTTAGAAACTGAAAAGAAAAACCTTTTACTTGAAATTGAAGAACTCAAAAAAATGGCTGACGCAAAGGCTACTGCTTTGGAAAGCGAAGTTGGCTCACTGCGGGATGAAGTGAAATCGCTAAAGACTCTGATAAATGGGTCAGAACCAAGCGTAGACCAAGGGCTCAAAAAATAAATTTATTTTCATAGTTAGTTAAGCGTTCGAATGACTAGCTGGTTAGTTCTGATTATTGTTGCTCAGGCGGTAAGGGAGTTCTTTGGAGAAGAGCGTTTACAGCATTAGCCAGCGCGTTGAATGCTGCTTGCCTTACGTCTATGGATGTGTCAGTTTCGAGTCTTTCAAGCTCTTTATGTAAACTTTCCACTTTCTCCGTAATCTCTTGTTTCTTCTTCTCATAACTGTCGTGAAGTTTCTCTTGTTCAGCAGTGAAGCTCTGCAGTGCCACTTCTAACTCGTTCTTTGTGGACTCCAGGTTTTGTTGTGTTTGAGCAAGTTTTTCTGCAGCTTTTTTACGGGCTATTGGCTTGAAAATGCTGATTTTAATTTCTTGCTGGCTTGCTACATCGTCTTCTAATTCGCGGATTTTATGTGTTAAGCGCTGAACCTCTGCGTTTCTTTTTGAGCTTAGCTCTCTTGTTTTTTCAGCGTATTCTTTATCGGTTTCCACCAGAAGATGGTTGTTGTCAGCTAGAGTTTTTGCATCGCCTGTAAGGTTTGATTCTTGAAGCCTTTTTTCTGCAAGTGCACCTTCAACGTCAAGAAAAATCTGCGAACGCTCCTTAACAAATTGCTCGTCTACATTTATGGCTGAGTTGGACTCGAATTCTGAAATTATTTGCCGCAGATTCACAAGCCAATCATCAAAATATTGACTGAAAGGCGAAAGCGCAAAAACTTGATTACCAAGCTTGCTTAAGCCACCTAGGGTCTTCTCCACAACCTCTTTTGCAGAAAATTCAGGAGTTTCTTCTAGCAGGTATTTGCCGCCGGACCGCCTTTTTTCTTTTGCTTTCTTTTCATGCGCGGACTTTGAGTATTGCCGAGCAGCGTTTCGGCGTGAACCAGTTTGAGGTCTAAAGCTCATAAACAAACCTGTGTACGCAAGAAATATTTAAACAATGACACATTTCGCCTGACCCTGTTTGTGATGTTGGCGTAAAATTTTATCTATGCCGCTTATGGCTTGCTTTTTTTGGGGTTGCTGTTTTGGGGCTTGCTGTTTTTGTCTCCTGAGGCTTACGTTTCCTTAACGCCAGTATTGTGCCAGCGACTGCAAGTATGGCTATTACAACTATAATTGCGATTAACACGGGGTTCGAAGAATTAATCGGATTGTTTACAGACCCCGAAGATGAAGAGCTTGATGAAGAACCTATTGGAGAGCTTGTAACGGTTTGAGTTGTGGAGCTTCCAGAGCTTGGATATGGAGTAACCAGAGGCGCAGTTCCTTGTAGAATTGGTCCTAGGGCGTTGATTAGAAGCGAATAGTGGTCTATTTTTTCACTTGAAGGTACCAGTGTCTGGTTTAAGTCGAACGCTCCGAGCTTAAACGATGCTGTCCTGGAAGAGTCTAGGCTACCAATTTGGTTTGAGTATCCTACGGCCACTACACTTCCCGTACTGTTGTAGAAGGTTCCAAATACTGTGATGTTTTGAGCGGTTTGACTGCCTGTATTTTGGACGTTGCAATTAACCCAGTATACACCCAAATCAGCATCAGTACCAACTGATTTAGTACCAATAGAATGTGTGTTACTTGTGATTGTCAAATCTGGATATTGATAGCTTGTTGTCGCGTTCGCCTGAACAACTGCTAATTTAACATTAGAAACATCCACTGACATCCAGCTGGCACCTTGGGGGTTGTTTGGCTGATAAAAGTCCATGTAAAAGGGCGCTTTCTGCTGTGGAGTTAGGTATGCCACCCAAGCTTGGGTGTAAGAATCTGCTTGATCCGTTCCGTCTGTTGAGTATACTCTTCCGGCCAAAATGACTGAGGCAACGGTGTTAGAGCCTACGTTTTGGACTTCACCGACTACATCAAGATAGCCCAAATTGTCAATGTAATAGCTGTAGCTTACAATCTTGATGTTTTCCGTTTGACTAAATGCGCTTGGAACTAAAGTTAATCCCAAAGACGCTAAGATCAACGCAACAAACAAACAAATTATACTCTTTCGCATGAAACTTTGCCCTCATCCGTACAAACCCCAATAAAACGACTTTGTACTATAAAACAGTTTTTCAAAATTAGACCTGAATCCCAAATATGGGCTTTCGCCCAAGATTCCTTGACAAACAAGGTTTTAACGGCTAAAATCAAGTTTTCAAACCTCATAGCATAAAAAAAGCAAGCTTTGTGAAAGCATAATTCTTAAATGTAAAAAGTATGGATATGCTGTTTACAAGGGAGTCTTATGGTTGAAAAGTTACATCCTTATGTAGTATTTCTGCCAACGGAGAAAAAAGATAAGATACTGAGCGCCATATTCGGTTCAAAGGCAGGCGTTGACCTTTTAAGATTCTCACTCAAACAGGGCATATCAAAAAATATCTATCAAAAAGATCTCGTGAAAAAATTAAATTACTCAAACAAGACAATCATCAAAAACCTAAAAGCCCTAACCACCTTGGGTGTTCTAAACGAAAGCATGGAGAAAAACGAGAAAGAAGGAAGAATCATCTGGGTAAAAGCCTACCAACTAACAATCCTAGGGAAATGGTTTGCGCTGTTGCTGGCGGAAGAAACAGAACTCTCAGAAAAAGAAAAAGCCGAAATTCTCCAAAGCCTATTCCGAACCTACGTGAAACAGGTTAAACGCTTAGCAGAAGAAATAGGCATAAACAAGAAAACGCTCGAAGAAACCTTCAGAGAAGAAATGAAGTAACCCTAAAAACCAACGGAACCAAAAATCAGAAATTTATTGGGTTGTGGGGTTTGGAGATAGTTTGAGGGGGGAGAAGGGAGAGCGTGCAAAAATATAATTTCTCCAAACCTTTCCACCCAACCCATTGTTTTTGGTTTTTGTTTTTTGCCCTCCATGTTACAAGGCTTTGAAAGCCTCGAACCATCTGTTATACATCGACAACATGTCTAAGGAAACGCTTGGTTTGCGTTCTTCCAAGATTTGGCGGAAATCAGCCATCGTTAACGCTCTTGGCTTTGCTTCTTTATCCATTGCTTTGCCAGACTCGAAGAATTCGCCGATAAGTTTTAGCTGGGCTGATTGGCAAACGTCACGTATGTCGCTTCCTGAGAAACCCTCAGAAAGCCGAGCTAACTCGTGCAAGTCCACATCCTTGTCTATCTGCAGATTGCTCGAGTAAAGCTTAAGCATGCTCAATCTAGTGGCATGATCCGCTAAGGGCACAAGAATTCTCTTCTGGAACCGTCGAATAAACGCCCAATCCAAATCCCAAGGCTTATTCGTTGCACCAATAACGTAAACATGCAGGTTCTTTCCCTTATCAACAATGCCGTCCATTTCCTTTAGGAACTGGTTGCGGACGCGAATTTCTCCGCCGACCTCGTTGGAATGCTGACCCAGCAGCGAGTCTAATTCGTCAACGAACACGATGGCTGGTTTACCCTCGTTTGAGGATTTGCGAGCTGAACCAAACAATTTAGCAACATTCTGCTCAGCTTCCCCAAGCCACTTTGACATAATCGATGCCGCATCAATAGAGTAGAAGTTTGCATCAATCTCCGTTGCAACCGCAGCCGCAAGCAAAGTTTTACCGCAGCCAGGTGGACCAAAAAGCAGAATGCCTCGTGGCCAGCCTAACGGAAACAAGTCAGGTCTTTGAACTGGGTAGACAATGGCTTCTTTCACTGCTTTTTTAGCAGTCTCTAAACCTATGACTTCCTCCCAGCTTACTTTGGGTTTCTCGGTGACTACGAGTTCTTCACTGTTTGATTTTCCATTTCCGTTGCCTCCCATTGTTGCTCCTCCACCTTCACCATCATTGTGGCTTGCTTCATTCATTTCTGTGGATGAAACGGCTCCTTGCAACGCTTTGATTCTTTCCTGATAAGCAATTGCTCTTTGAACGTAAACTTTATTCAAGCCATATTCAGGGTAAAGTTGCACAAGTTGCAAGAGGCTCTCGATTGCTTTTTGATAGAGGGTTATAGCTCTGCCTCTTTGCCCTTGCTTATCTAAGCGTACAGCATCTAAGGCGTAAGCTGTTGCCGCTTTCTCTAGTTCATTTGAGGCGCTCATTTTTTGTTCTTCTCCTATTCAGGCGATTTTAACTCAATTTTTATTTTGCCCTTTGTTCCCAAACTTTCAAGGGCACGCTCAATTTCTTCATTGGAAGTTTGCAGTTCACTTGAACAGCGACCTAAATCTATCTCGCCATTAGTCTTGCGGACATATTCGAGAAGCACATCTTCCAAAC
>PKYH01000167.1 GCA_003133625.1 Candidatus Bathyarchaeota archaeon
AGATGTTGAAAAAGCCATGCAAGTTTACCTACTGTAGAGCCCCATTAATTCGCCCTTTGCTAGAATGTGACCTTGCATGGCTTTTTCAACATCTTTCTTTCTCGAATTGACGCCTAAATTAAGCTCTGTGTCCAAAGCGTAAACCTTAAAGAAGTATCTATGCGTACCCGAAGGTGGACAAGGACCCATATAACCCTGCTCTCTTGCGCTGTTCATTCCCTCTGTTCCCGGAACCGTGTTCTCACCTATCTTGCTGGCTGAGGCTGGAATATTCCAGACAATCCAGTGGTCAAACGTGCCGCTTGGAGCATCAGGATCATCCACTGCTAAAACAAACGTTTTCGCCTCTTTAGGTATGCCTTCGATAGTTAAAGGCGGATTGATGTCTTGCCCGTCGCAACTGTATTTTTTAGGAATTAGCTTGCCGTGTTCAAATGCTGGGCTCTTTATTGATAATTCTTTCATAAAGCATCGCTTAAAAAAACAATGTTTAATCTGTTAGATAAATAGTTGCCCGAATGCCTATTTCATATTTTGTCTCTCAGGTTTTTTCTTCTTTCCACTTCTCCACAATCAACTTGCCATCGTTAGGGCTAAAACTCACTTTAACAGGCATCGAACTATTACACTTTAATGGAAACATGCTGTCATCCACCACGCGAACAGGCAGATAAAGCAGGTATCTATTGTCTTTTCGCCTAAATATCGTTCCCTTCCCCTCATTACCCATAGCCATCACTTAGCCGAGTTAACGTTGTCTCGCTATATGCTTTTAAATTTGACTGTTCATTGCCGTAAAAATAGGCAAGGCTGAATCGCTCAAGCTCTTTCTCTTTAAACCTCAGCTTTTCTTAACAGGTCCTGTGCTAGGCCAATATTTATCCGATAGAAAACTGCGGTGATGGCTAAAGAGATGACTCCACTGATGATAACGGAAATGGCAAGGTTAAATGAACTGGCTGTTAAACCAGGAATAAGAGATGGAGCGAACGAAGCTATCAGATACGGGATCAAAGGCGCCAATACCGCCGCACCAGCAACCGCGCAGACAATTACACCTATCAAAGACCATTCCTGACGTATCATTCTCGCTCTTCGTGTTTGGGAGAAGTCTGCTCCTTTAAAGCCGATTGCAAGTGAAATGGAACCTACAGCCAAAACTACGATGAAAGTTTCAAGGAAAGCTGCAATTGTGTCCTGTGTGGAGGGGTGGTAAAATATGGTTCCTATTGTTCCACTTATCAGTAGAATAATTGTTGAAAAGAGTGTTACAAAGAAATATTTGCTTTTAACAAGGTTCTTGGGTGAAACTGGAGAAGCGTAAATTCTCCATACCGCTTGTCCTTCTTCGCCTATCAAAATCTCTCCTAACAGCATAGCCATAAACCCGGCAGGCAACAGGAAAATTATCCCTGTAAAAATTGGGTTAGCCTGGCTTGCTGCCGATCCACTTGTTACACCTATTGATTGCATGAGCGGTATTATAATCATAATAATGGGTGCGATAAAAGTACCTATTAACTCTCGACGTCTAGTGAAGCTTCTCAAATCTTTTCGGATTATTGCTGCTTCGACATTGGAGAAACCAAGCTTGCCAAGAAGCCCAGTTTTCGGTGTGTAGATACCGCTTTTTTGAATCGTTATTGCTGGCGGTTCATAAAGCCCAAACCGCTTGTTTAACAAGACAGCAAGATAATACAAGCCTGCAATGAATAATGCTGATAGGCCTACGAATAGGATGCCTTGCAAAAACAACCCTTTGATGATATACGAGAGGATTAGGGCTAGCCATATGAAAGGTATGTACCAAAGAGCGCTCTGAGCTTGCGTTAGATTCTGAAGGAATGATGTAAACCCTGAAGTTAAATAGAAATATAAGATGTAAAAAATGATGAAAAACAGCAATGAACCGATGAATCTGACCCATATCGCTGCTCTGCCACTTGACTTGTAAACTGCACCAACAAAACGCACCTGCAACACTCTTAGGATTTCCGTTATGGAACTAGCCATGAAAGCCGCTGCAAACAAAGCTAGTGCAGTTAATAGTGCCTGAAGAATTAAACCGTTGAAAATTGAAAAAACGATTATTCCGGAAGTTAAGCCTAGAACAATCCCAATCGGTAACCCGAGTAAGTTAGCAAAGATGGACGCCATAGTATGTTCTTGCCATGTTACCGGCAGCCAATACATAACCTGGGTTGTTGCCTTGATACCGCTGAGCTGGATTTGCTGCAGCAAGGTGAATACTAAACTGATAACTAAAACAATCGTTGGCAATACAACGAAAACGCTGAGTGTTTCATCACTTAATGACGGTAGGCTAGGAATTGCTGCGGTTGAATAAATAATAGACGTAATATAGTTAGCCAGTAAACCGCCCAGTACACCGATTATTGCTGCTGCCCAATATGGCCAATAAGCAAGGAAAGCGTTTTCCCTATATTTCGTGGCTTTTATTCCTCTGAGCAGCCTGCCAGATTTGCGTTCAACTCGCATGAGGAAGAGGACGTTCTTCCAATTCATTTCGTGAGTTCCTCAACGACAGCTCTCAAATCTTCAGTTCCAGTTAACTTCAAGAAGATATCCTCTAATCCTGACTTTGGTAAGCTGGCTTTTTGTCTTAACTCATCCATGTTGCCAAGTGCTAATAATTGTCCTTGGTACATGATGCCTATTCGGTCGCATAATGCCTCGGCAATTTCAAGAACGTGTGTTGACATTATCGTAGTTACCCCTTGCCCTTTTAGCTCATGCAGAAAATCCTTAACTATCCTTGCACTTCTGGGGTCTAAAGCGTTAAGCGGCTCGTCGAGGATAAAGAGTTTAGGCTTGTGCAGAAACGCTGAGATTAAAGTGATTTTCTTTTTCATGCCATCCGAGTAACTGTTTATCATGTCTCCTTCGCGTCCTTCAAGCTGCATGGCTTTGAGGTACTCGGTTATCCGCTGCTTTTTCTCAGCCGTTGACACACCATAGATGTCAGCTATGAAGTCTAGGTATTCGATTCCAGTTAAAAACTCGTAAATATTCGGTGACTCTGGAACGTAACCAACAAGCCGCTTAACTTCCACAGGCTGCCTTTGAACGTCTAATCCTAAAACGTTAACTGTTCCGAAGTCAGGTTGGACCAAACCCAGAAGCATTTTGAGAGTGGTTGATTTTCCTGAACCGTTGGGTCCAAGAAGACCGAAAATTTCGCCTGTACTTATTGTTAAGTTAAGGTTGTTTACTGCTACTATTTCATTGTAGCGTTTTGTTACGTCTTTGAGTTCAACCGCGAATTGAGTGTACATGCTTAGTGATGCCACCGAGTTGCAAATAAAAAGGCATCGGTATTTAAGGATAATGCGTATTTCCCACTATTTTTTAGCTGTTGTTTACTTATACAAATAATAATCCAATTATATCTTCATAAATTAAAAAAGAAAAAACGGAACCTGAAAAAAAATATATTTTTTTGAATTAGATTTCAAAGACTTTACTTAAAGTTTAGTTCAAAGCTTATAGGGACGTCTTCGCCCCAAGATTGCCGTATTGGACAAATCTTCTGTGCCATCTGATAGACAGTGTTAGCCTTTTTGCGTTCTCGCTCAGTATCGGATTCCAAGCCAACGTTCATGTTGAAGTGCACGTTTGTGAAAATTAGTTTCTCCATGCCTTCGATATTCATTTTGACAATTGCTTTTGTTTCCAAATTTTTAAGTCCTAACTGGCTGTTTTTAGCGATTAAAAGATATAGCGTGTTGATGCATGAGGCTAACGCAGCGGCGAAAATGTCTTCAGGTACGCAGTAGCCTTCTTTTCCTCCAAACATTGGCGGTGGACTAACAGTAACGATTTGCTTGCCCTTAACTGACAGTTCGCATTCTGTTCCGCCTTTCCAAATTGCAGTTCCTTCAAAATTCATTTCCGGCATAAAATCACCATGTAATGCTAGTGTTAAAGAAGAAATTTAATGTTATGGAACCTCTGTTTCCGTAGATTTCCCTGTCAATCTTCTATACAATTTCCTCAAATGATGTAAAACATGCGCTAAGAAAACGTGTTCCTGCCTATACACCTGGCGGAAAATGGTCTGGCTAGATATTAAAGCTTGTTTCGCTTCAGTTAATTCCTTCTTTGGCGAATACTTTATGTAAATTGGAATCCCAACTAAAAGCAACAGTACGCCGATGAGAATCTGAGTTAAAGTGCATTGGGTAATCAGATACGCTGAAAACACGATGCCAAGAACTGGAATTACCATATTCCTTTTACCATAAACAACATTTGGAACCGGATTCTTTTTGCGCAAAGGAAACACTGAGGCACTTGTCGCTAAATACGCAATCGCCATAAAAAACACTGAAACAGAAATAAGCAAACTTAACCCTCCAACAATAGAGGCTGCAAGCGCTGTTACACTTTGAATGATAACGGATGCGTATGGGGTTTTGAATTTCTTGTGGATTCGAGCGAAAACCCTCGGAAACAAGCCATCAGCAGCCAGTGCGTAGCCAAGCCTTGACGTGCCAATCATTCCTGACTCATCTGAACCAGCAACTGAAATTAAAGCTCCAACACCAACCAAAGCCCCGCCAACAAGCGCCAAAACAGCATTTGAAGTTAAAATACCGTTTGAGGCTGTTGCTAGAGGCGCTGTGTCAGTGGCTAATTGAGTCCAGTTACGAACACCAAAAAGCACAACATTAGTCGTTAAATAGAAAACCGTTACAATCAAAATGCCAAAGATAACTGCCTTAGGAATCGTTTTGCTTGGCTCATCAATTTCATCTGCCGGAATGGTTGAGATTTCAAATCCAGCGTAAGCCCAAAAAATCAAGACAATCGCTGATCCAAAACTGGCGAATCCGAACGGAGCAAACGGGGAAAAATTGGCTGATGCTTGACTTGGATTAAAAATGACCCATCCTAAGCCTGCTATAACAAAGAAAATCAGCGGTGCAAGCTTCAACAAGGTTAATGCGTCGTTAACTTTACCAGCCGCTCTAACACCAACTATGTTTGTTATTGCAAGAAAAGCTACAAACAAAACTTTTATTAAGCTTTGAGTTAAGAAGTCAAGATTAGGAAAGAAAAACATAAGATACCTGGTAAACGCAAGCGGGAAAACTGCCAGCGAAATCCATTCTGCCAACCACAATGACCAGCCGACGATAAAACCTGCGAATGGTCCCCAAGCGCCTTTGGCATAAGCATATGGTCCACCAACTTTTGGCAGT
>PKYH01000082.1 GCA_003133625.1 Candidatus Bathyarchaeota archaeon
ACCAGTTTGGAAAGAGCCGGAAAAACTCACTATTGTCCTTTTAACGCTTAAAGAGCGGTTAGGCGCCAACAGGCTTGACGGTTTAGGAGTAACCATGACCGCTGAATTATCTGATGCTTACACAACCAAGCGTGAAGGTGTCCACCATATTTTAGCATGCGTCAGAAAAGCTTTCCCTGATGCGCCTATTTACGTTTTGAACACTGAAGCAAAATTAGAGCCACTCAACACCGCTGAAGAGAAGCCGCTTGGTGTTGCTGCTGCTAATTGGGCTGCAACAGGCTGGTTGGTAGCTCAGCGGGTTAAAGATTGCGTGGTGGTTGATGTTGGAAGTACAAGCGCCAGCATCATTCCTATAGTGGACGGGCAGGTTGCAGCTAAAGGTAAAACGGATTTGGATAAGCTCATGTGCGGAGAGCTTGTTTACACTGGAAGTTTAAGGACGAATGTTGCTGCAATTGTGCATTCTATTCCAGTTAAGAATGGAGTTGCAGGTGTTGCTTCGGAATTGTTCGCGTTATCTGGCGATGTCCACTTAGCATTAGGCAACATCACTGAGAAGGAGTATACTTGTGAAACGGCTGATGGTCGAGGAAAAACTTTGCCTGAAGCTTTAGCGCGGTTAGCCAGAGTAGTCTGCGCTGACACAGAAATGTTGACTCAACAAGAAATCGTTAACATATCGAAGTACATTTATGAAAAACAAGTCATGCAGGTTGCCGAAGGCTTAACCAAAGTTTACTCATATACACAAGCGCTGACTTCCAATAAGGTTCCAGTGGTAGTTACGGGCCTAGGCAAAGATTTCATCGCAAGGAAAGCCGCCGAGAAAATTGGCGTTGATGCTATAATTGATTTGGGAGCGTTAATGCAAAACGATGCTGCCGTGGCTACTCCTGCATTCGGCGTTACCTTGATGGTTGCAAGCAAACTTGAAGGAGAAATCGTCAAATGGATGCCACAATAGTGAAGGTTGGCGGCAGCTTAGCGTTATACCCTGAGAAACTAAGAGCCTTATGCGCAAAATTAAGCGAAATCTCCACGAAACATAAGCTAATAGTGGTGCCTGGAGGCGGCGAATTCGCTGACTTAGTGCGAGATTTAGATAAGCGTTTTAACTTATCCAATAAGGCTTCGCATCGGATGGCAATTTTAGGTATGGACCAATATGGTTTCTTGCTGTCTGATTTGATGCCGTGTTCTTGCGCCGTAAATCAGCTCGAAAATGTGCAAAAAGTTTTGGATTTAGGCAAGTTGCCAGTTTTTTTGTCTTCTAATTTGCTGCTTAGCGAGGACCCGTTGCAGAACTCGTGGGATGTAACTTCAGATTCCATCGCCGTTTACATTGCAGGTCAACTGAATATAACCAAAGTTTTGTTGGTGACTGACGTTGACGGGGTTTATACATGTGACCCTAAAAAGCATTCAGATGCTAAATTGATTAAGAGGTTATCGGCTAAAGAGCTTTTAATGATGAATAAGCGAACAAGTGTTGACAAGTTTTTGCCTAAATTGCTTTTGCAGTTGCAGATTGAATGTTTTGTTGTTAATGGGCTGTATCCTGAGCGGGTTGAGGCTGTTTTAGTTGGACGAGATGCTGTTTGCACATTAATTAAATAGCAAATCCATGCATTACGGTGATGCCTTTTTATGCTGTTAATGTTTGAACCTCAGGAACGGGCACCATTGACTTGCGCTTACTTTTTATTTCCATGATTTTTTGCAGGTCCAAATATTTTTCCAAAAAGATTAATCCTTTTTTCGTTATTTTTAATTTCTTTTGACCGCAATCCTCTTCCACAGGCTCTAACCATTGGCGCAGAAGCAGTTGCATAATGCAATTTTGAAGCACAACATACGAAATATTTGTTCACCGTCTAATGTGGGTTTTAGTTTGAGGACTTTTGCATGAACTAAGTATCTCCGCGACGATTTGAATGCGGTCTCTCTTCTTGTTAAAAGCCGTCTCTTCTTTCCTCTAAGGGATTGGCAGTTAGTCAGGCAATTAAACGTTTGTTGTAGCGGTTTAGCAGTCACAATAAGACTGGTAAAAAGAAAAATAGAAAAAGGAAAAATGGGAAGCTTGCGTTTAGATTTTTTTCTTGTCTAAGACTTCTCGGAAAGTCTTGTCACAGCACTCGTAAAGCGCAATGGTAAGTTGTGTTCTTTTTCCTTTCTTATCTGGTTTGCCAGCCATCTTCCAAGTTTTCTTTGCGGTTTTGACTTCTTTTCCACAAACTGGGCATTTTGCCATAATTATCCCTGTGGTTCAATGTTATCATATGAATCAACATAAAACATTTTCTATCCATTGCCTGTAAAATAGCTAAAAAGGGCTCTTTTATGGAAAAATTATTGAAAAAACATCATTTTTGCCATTAGCAAGTAAGCCCTAAGAAGCTAAATTGCGGTGGGCTAACTTGTAAGCGTTAAGTTATTAGCATTATTTTAGCGCAAATAAGATTTTTAGTGCCGAGGACTTGCTTGAAGAAGCGAAATCTTGTGGAAGAATTATTAGCATAGGCTGTAATTCTATTTTGAAAGAAAAATGTCGATAGTTGGTTTAGATTTGGCAGGCGTTGAAAGCAGACCCACGGGTTTCTGCATACTTGCAGATATGAAAGCAGAAACTTCCTTGGTTTACACAGACAAGGAAATGCTGAAAAAAATTAGAGAAAGCAAGCCACGAGTGGTTGCCATTGACGCGCCTTTAAGTCTGCCTCCGGGAAGAAATTCCATTGAGGAAAGGACAGGCATCCACCTAAGAGAAAGCGATAGGGAACTCCTGAGAAGAGGCATACGTTTTTTTCCCGTTACGCTTGGTCCTATGAGAAAACTAACCGAGCGAGGCATAAACTTGAGGAGAGTTCTTGAAGCTGAAAACTGCGTCGCAATAGAGGTTTATCCTGGAGGTGCCCAAGACGTCATTGGTATTCCCAGAAAACAGAAAGGACTCGAGAAACTGAAAGCGGGCTTAGAAAACTTGGGCATAAAAGGGCTGAACAGCCAGATGAGCGACCATGAACTTGACGCCGTTACATGTGCATACGTTGGGAAATTGTTTTTGGAAGGAAAAGCTGTTACTTACGGAACTCCCAGTGAGGGAATAGTGATGCCAAAAGGCGAAACAAAGCCCAAATAGCGACGTAACGGTGAATCATATGGATTTTAAACATCCGTGAGGCATTTTTTGAAACAAAAATCAGCCTAGCAGGCATAACTTTTGTTAGGACAAAAGCAAATTATAGGAACGCCGATAATAACTTAGTGTATGCCTATGAAAACTATGTCCATGATAGCAGAATTTGGATGGGTGAAGGTAAACGAAGTCAAATATGAAAAAGACATTATAATTCACTCAAACGGAACGATAACAAAAAGGGAAAAGAAGAAATCCAAAGACCTGAAATCAATTTACGGTCATACACCTCTTTCAGAACGTGAACTAGAATTTCTGTCACAGGAAAAGTTCGAAGTTTTGTATATTGGAACGGGTCATGAAGCTTCCTTGCCTATAACTCCCAAAGCTCTCCAAGTATTGAAAAAGTACAATGCAGTAATCCTGCCTACGCTTGAAGTAATCGGTAAAATAGAGCAAGAGCAAAGGAAATTTGTCGCATTAATCCACGTAGCATGCTGATCAACCGACCGCTCATATCCGTGTCTAGGGCTTATACAAAATGATGTTGTGGTGCCGAGGGCAGGGTTTGAACCTGCGACGACTCGGTCTTCAGCTTCGCCCTCAGTCACAAAAGTAACTGGGTCGAGCGCTCTCCCAGGCTGAGCTACCTCGGCACCGTGTGCTGGGAGTGACACATCCAAGAATGAAGTGAAATGTTTTAAAGGTTTCTGAATTTGACTTTGTTGGCGTGTTTTGGATTTGAGAAACCTATCTAGGCTGTTCATTTGGTCAGCATTTCAATCCCGTATAAAGCCACGTGGAAGCCCTCTTTCTCGGCACCGCGTATTCGTGCTCTGAAACCATTAACTGTCAGAAGTGTTTGCATTTGTTTTGCCAACTCAGCACTACATGTTCTGAGCTCGATTGTTCGGTAAATTGGGCGGGTGTAGGTTTTCTTGCTGAAAAACAGCGGTTCATCAGTGCTCTTGGTTATTAATTAGTGCAGTAAACCCATGAAGTGGGTTAAGAAGTAGCCTATTAAGCCGCTGCCTAAAAAGCACAGTAACATTAGGAATCCTTCTTGATCAGGCGACAATTCGAAATTCAGCTTTTTTCTTAGCCCCATGTCTTGCACCGCTATACTGTTTGTTTTTGGGAGGGGAAAGGTTTTATGAAGGGAAAATACGTAGTTTCAATCCACAGCACCCCGCGGGCCGTTAGTCTAGCTGGCTAGGACGTCGCCCTCACGCGGCGAAGATCACCGGTTCAAATCCGGTACAGCCCACCAGTCTTATTGATTTGATTTTTCTATTAATTCTGTTATTTTTTGCCATTGTTCATATTGAAGTGAAAAATTTGTTCCTTGAGGGTTAATGAAAACTTGTAACCCTAATAGGGTTGGATTATTTTGGCATTCATCTTCAAGGAGGGGCGTTTCTTTTATTATTTTTAAGTATTTGACTAAGACGCTTTTGTTTTCTTGAAATTTGCTTATGTTTGCTTTATCTATCCAGTACTTTACTTGGTCGACTTTTAGCTGAGCCTTTGAAGGGTCAGTAATTATTTGTCCAAGTGCATTGATGGCCGCTTTTTCGCCAGAAGCCCAAATAGCCACCAAATCGCCTTTATGAATGTATTTTGAATGTTGACTTGTTAGCCATTGCTCAGGCTCTTGCGTGTCTCTGATTCTGTCAAACCATCGGTATATTTTTGGGTTAAATTGGAACATCCAGTACTTTGGGAGAGGGCACAAATTCAATAAGGTTTTACAATCTGGATTTGGGCAATAATGATTTAACTTATACTCCTCACAGGAAACAACTCTTCCGCATTTTCTGCAAACGAACTCTAACTTTCGTGAAGTCAAACTTTCCATAATCATTTGCCTTCGATAATATTTCAGATTATTATTTCATTCGATATAAGAGGTTATGTTTTTTACCACTATGCCAAAGAACATGTAAATTTTCATAAAAATAGTGTAGGTTAAGAAAACGATAGCTTGCTACATTTTTAAATGCTTATTACTTTGGGAGAGAAATATTATTTTTGATTTTTATGCATAGAAAAGCTGTTTTTGCTCTTGCAGGCGTGTTTCTGGCTGTTGCGTTAGTTGCGCCTCCTGTTATTTTAATCCTTCAGGCAGATCATGACTTAGACAATTACATAATTGCAAGGGACAATCCTGGGCTTGAAACAAGCGGCAATATCACAATCACTGATGAGATAAGCGAAAACCACCAGACAACTTTTACGATTGTTGCAATAATCGAAGTAATCTTCGTGATTCTCTTTGCAATAACTTTGTATTACGGCATAAACCATTAAATCAACAAGCAAGCAACCACTTCTATATCAAAAAAATAAGCTGCATACGGCAGACTTTCAAAATTGTTACTGACAAAAGTTTACTCCAAATAATTTGCAAAGAAATTCAAACTATGATAAAGAGAGCAGTAGGTCATAGGGAGCACTTCTTTTGCTTGTTCGCTTGAGGTTTACCTGAGACTGAAGCGTTTTGCTGTTGTGGCTGCACAGTCACAAATTTTTAAAAGCAGTTAACCGTCAGATGTTTTAGTATAGTTTACCTGTTTATGGAGGTGTAATTGTGCCTGAAACATCCGTTAACATAACAGAAAAGTTACAGAAGATTGGTCAAACTGCTCAGGAATACAAGGATGCAATTGTTAATCAATTCAAGGATATGGAAGTGGAAGTTAAAGACTGGAATTTTTCAGTTGGAAAAGCTGACAAGGAATATACTGTTGAAGTTAACCTTAAGCTTGGAATACGGTCAAAAAAAGATAAAGCTTGAGCAAAATGCGCTTGCTGAAGCGTGGTTGGACACCATAACCCTTTTTCTTTTAAGCTACATGTCTGAATCTTTTTTAAATTTTAGATTCGTCAATTTATAACCAAAACAGATAAAAACTCGACTTTGCATCCATGAAGGCTACTAATAAGAGGAAACGCATATGCCGTCTGAAATTACTGATGTTGAAAAGTTCGTAACTATGAGCGCTAAAGCAAAGTATTGCTCTGTGAAAAGACTTAAGGACACGGTAAAATTAAAACTTCGCACGCCCAGCCAACTATACACGCTAAAAATTGAACCCTTAAGAGCTGACGAAATAATAAAGAAGCTGCAATGCGAAATTCAAGAGAAAGAGAAGTAATCCTTTTTCTCACCTGCTCTTTTCTGTTTTTATCCAGTTTTTTAAGGACTAACTAAGATTCTTAATTGTAACATTACGCATTTTGTATACGAAAGCATCAACGGAACCAACTAAAACACTTGCTTGCCTTAGTTTCGTCTGCTGTTAAATTTTAAAATTTTTCGAAGCTTACCGAATCTTAAATATACATAACTAATGCAAAAGCAAAAAAGATTAAAAATTGCAATTGGCAATGATAACTAGTATTCTATGCGGAGGAAAAGACGCATAAAAGCTTGAAACAAACAAAGCGTCACTCAAAATTCGCCCCTTCTAAGGTTAATTTAAGCTCTTTTTACGGTCAGTATGCTAATCCTCAGGTTATTTATTCAACCGATTGGCGCAAGTTTGTTGTGTAAAGGCTTTTTTACTGAGCGAAAAACAGTCGAACGGTCATTTTTTACATTTAAAAGTTAAAAAAGTGATTAAATATCTCGTAAAAATTATACTAACCTGATAAATTCTCCATGTCTCTTTAGCCTTTAAGAGGCTACGAGTTGCGAAGGCTTTATTGTTATGCCTTTTGTGAAAAGGAAAAGGATATTTCAGTAAGGTATGACATAAGCGTTTCAGCAATGAGTAAATGAGAATAACGTTTCATAAGGGAGCTGTGAATGACTTTGGGCGAGGCTATATTGTCTGAGATGTTTAAAAAAGTGCGTTTGGTTGATGCTTTTGTATACCGTTCTATGCAACATGTACCGTTTATTTTCTTAAATTTTGGTGCGGTTTGCCATTTTTTGCTTTTTTTATGTCAATTTACTTGAGGACTTGCCATGAGTGTTGAGCGTAATCTGATAATTTCGCTTTTGAAATTAACAAAAGAAGGCCCTGTTTTAACTGAAAGTGTTAATAGATATGCCAGGATACCATCAGCAACTGCAAGGAAATTGCTGGGAAAACTGCAAAACGAAGGTCTTGTTTATTTGAAATCGGAAAGCGTCGAAGTTGACAGCAGTATGAGGCTTAAGCTAGCCGTTAAAGCAGCATCCTTAGGAGCGGATGTAGAGCATATCAGTAATTTGCTTTGTTGGCAAGAGTTTGAAGAAATTGCTGCTTTTGCATTGAAAAACAACGGATACGCGGTGGCGAATAACGTGCGATTTAAACATGTAGCTCGCAAATGGGAAATCGACGTAGTCGGCTGCAAGAAACCCTTAGTCATTTGCATAGATTGCAAACATTGGCAACATGCAATTGCACCTTCAGTTTTGAAGAGAATCGTTGATTTACAGGTGGAACGAACAAGAGCACTGGTTGATTCGCTGCCAAGCATCTCCCTAAAACTCGAATGTACAAAATGGAGCAATGCCAAATTTATCCCCTCCGTATTATCCCTCATGCCTAGCTCATTCAAGTTCTATGACAAAGTTCCAGTCGTACCCATATTCCAACTGCAAGATTTCCTAAACCAACTGCCAGCCTACACGGAATCGCTCAAGTTTTTTCCGAAAACCTTCAACTCTTTAAGTCATAATTTTTAAAATTGAAGCTTTTGCAAGCCTGAAGGCTGGATAAAGGCTAAAAATGAACATTCCAGCTAAAGCTGCAAGAAGCCAACCAGTTATCTCCAAGATGGTAACGCTTGTAACGAGCGGTTGCTTCATCAAAATAAGCAAAGTTATAATAGTACCAAGCGATATTCCGACCGCAAAGCTGGAAACCAGCACAATTATGCTTTGGATTGCCAAAATAAAGATAACTATTTTCGGTTTAGCTCCAACCGCCCTTAAAACAGCGAATTCTTGATGCTGCTCATCTACCGCAAGCATCATGTAACCCACCAGGCAAAGTGCAGCAGATGCCAAAGTAAAGAGTGGCAGAAGCATTATCGTTTGCCAAGTTGAAGCTAAAAAATTTGCATCCTTTTCAATAACACCATCCAGCTCAAATACATTCAAATCTGGATCTGCCGCTTGAATTAACGTTTTGATTTGTGCAATATCTGCAGAGCGGTCAGTTGAATTGTTTAGCTTAACTAACAGTAAGTTAGGGTTAGAGACACCGGTGACATTCTCCAATCTTTCAATTGGTACATAGGTGACTAAACCATTATTTACAGGATCAACGCAAACTCCAACGATGCCGAAGGTACTGTTTTGAAATTCGATGCCTTCAACCAAAGGATCAGATAATATTATGTTCTTGCTAGGGTCAGACGAGTACATGGCGTGAGCAACTGAATCGCCAATAACAGCTGCATTATCATCGTTTTCACTTAAAAATCGGCCTTGAACAAACCATGATCCAGCAAGTTTTTGCGGGTTAACACCGATTACTATGGCGTCTCCTTGTCTGCTGTCACCAACATTCACGGTTTGCTCAGTGTCAGGGAAAACGGTGAAATTAGCAACTTCCTCAACATGCTCCTTTAAAATTAACCGTGAATCAACCAAACTTACGCTCGGCAAAGCACTCAATTGCTCAATAACTGTTGCTGGAATGGCTAGTTTTGGGTCGGAATAGTTAAAATCGCCTGTTTCCTTGGCTCCTGAAAACTTGGATAAAAGCAGTTTATACTGGTTACCCATGCTGTTGTGGGCTATGGCAATTGTATCTGAATTAACGGTTTTTTGAATCCATGATGTAGTGGTGTCGCTGGCAATGATGCCTCCCGCAACCGAAACCGTAAGCAGAATAAACACTATTGAAAGCAAAATGATGATTCGAACACTTGCTGATTGCCGACGAAACAGGCTCCTGGAAGCAATTCTCCAGGTTATGCCAGACCTTGATAGTGGCTTGTGCTTGTTCGTTGTGGTTAAACCATAATAGTTCACGGGTGAAAGCGCCTTTACTGGTGACATTCTAGCCGCTTTAAGGATAGGCTGAAGCCCAAAAACTACTGAAAGAACAAAAAAAGCAGCAAAAACCAAGGGTGCAAACCAAAAATTAGGCAACTGATAAGCCGAAAAGACCACGTTAGCGACGGCGTAATCTATCAAAAAGCCAAGAGCGATGCCTAAAATGCATCCGGCAAAGGTTGTTGTTAACAGTTCTGTCATAAAGTATCCTGCAACAAGACTATTTGGGCACCCAGCCGCCTTAATTAGGCCGAAATCACGTGTTCTTTGAGCCATCATCAAAAAAGCAATAAAGGAAGTTAACACTGCGCCTACAGCAAAAATCAATACGCCAATGAAAAGTATGAACTGGGAGAAGATGGCGGTTAAGCCTTGAGTTAATGTGCCAGTGGCTGAGGCTATGCCAAAGCCCAAACGGCTGCTAAATAGCAAAAGAAACAGCGTGGAAGCAACACTCAACGTTAAAGTGAGGATGATTAAGCTTGTTTGAAGTTTCCTTCGGCGCAAATCGTTGATTGGAAAAGCCGCTTTACTCATTTTTGCTCGCCAATTTGCCGTCTTCTAGGCATAAAACTTGGTCCGCCAACTCTCTTATTTGCTGTTCATGGGTTGAAACAATAACTGTTTTGCCCCTTTCCTTCAATAGCTGAAGAACTTGAGTGATTTTCTGAGCGTTTTTTGTGTCTAAATTGCCTGTTGGTTCATCCGCAAGGATAAGCTGCGGGTCATTCGCTAATGCCCTGGCAAAAGCTACTCGTTGTTGCTCGCCACCGCTAAGTTGAGCGGGAAAATGATTCGCTCGGTGCTGTAAGCCCAAAGTTTCCAGCAATTCAGTTACGCGTTTTTCTATTTCTTGCTCAGGCTTTCTGGTCCACTCCATTGGAAACGCAACATTCTCAGCCACCGTTAAAGTTGAAACCAAATTGTAAGATTGAAAAACAAAGCCCACATTGTTGCATCGGAAATCTGACAGGAAATCTTCATCTTGAACAGTCAAATCTTGCCCTGCTACAAAAATTTTCCCACTTGTTGGCTTGTCGATTCCGCCGATTATGTTGAGCAGTGTTGTTTTGCCTGAGCCTGAAGGACCGCAAATTACGATAAATTTTGCTTTTGGTATTGACAGGGTTATGTCTTTTAGCACTTCAATTTTTAAGTCGCCTACTTGGTAGGTTTTTCCTAAGGCTTGCGCATATATCATGAGGTCTTCTTTTGTTGGCACTTTCGCTTCCTCTTACGATTAAGAAAGACGTTAACTGTAACTAATAATATAGGTTGAGGTACATTTCCTTACACGTTAACTATAACTTGTATCCAAGTTAAGATTTCCCCTGTCCCGCTTAAGAATTCTGACTTTCTCCGGAAGCTTATTTTTCTCCCAATCTACCCAGCTGATTTCTTTGAAAAGCCACCGCTTGCCCAGATGAGCTGCGACGACGGCATGTTTATGCCCGTTATCAGCAGGGATAAACTGGTCGAGAAACCTGAAGAGTTTATCGATTTGCTGCTTGGGAAAGTAGGCGTAGTAGCTAGCATTTTTTACTTCAAAAGCGTAAACGTGAGAGCCTTTTCTAGCCATGATGTCTGGCAGGGGATTAAGGCTTGGGTTGCTTACTGGAACGCGGACGGCGGTGTAGCCTTTTTTATGCAGGAGCTTAACCAGTACGGTTTCACTGTAGAAGCCTCTTTTGCGCCAGCGACGAAGTTTGATTCTGTCGATTTCTTTGCTCAACTGTTTTTCCCTTGAATGTTTGTTACTTTATGCGGTTTTAGAGATAAAAATTGTTGCCCAAAAGCGCTGGGAAATTGGGTTACGTTGATGCTTTTGTATACCTTGCAGTGAAATGGTGCGTCTGGAGCGTGCTGGTGATGTTGAATTTTCCACGTAATACTGGCATCACTAAATTTACTGACAGTGTAAAAACCATCATTCACCGATGCAAAATCTCGCCCGTTTAGACTACACACTAAGCACTTAAAAAGTAAGCGCTGACCCCAAAAACCTAAAAACAAAGTCCCTTAGGGACAAAAATTCGCCAGCAAAAGTTCGGTGAAACGGCAAAAAGTCGCTTGAGTCATGCTCTGTATACAGAAGCATCACCCAAACTTATTCTCCAGGGCAGAAACCTTTGCTTAGAATAACTTCTGCTGCAAGCTTTCGCTGAACGATATTCGGCGCCAAAAATAGGCAGACACGCTTACCGCAGAGATTAGGTCGCTGCATAAAGCAGGGCTCAGAAAAACGCTAACTGCTCAAGAGCTTAACTGGTAAAAAAATGCACTGAAACGGCAAAGATTCATAAACCCCACAAAAAGTGTTGCAAAAGCTCGAAGCTAAGTCGAAAAAACAAGCTTTTGTTTCGCATGGAGATTTTCGACAGTACTTATATGAGGCCACGATATTCGCCATGCCTTGCACTAAGGCAACCAATGAAACGGCTGAAATAAGGCTTTTTTACCATTTTAGCCATAAATTGGGCTTTTCGATTATTGTTCAGTTAGAAAAAAATCCACTGATTTTCCAGCACTACCGTTTCGGAGAAAAACAACAGCTACAGACTCAATTTATGGCAAAATAAGCCTGAATATTGGTTATCTTGGCGAAAGGGGCTAAACGATAAATCGTTATCTTCCGAGAGAAAATTTTGCAAAAATCTCACAACTTTATAAAAAACCTATCAGAATACCTGTCATGTTAACGGCAGGATAAATGTGTAATTCCCAACAGCCTCCTCCATATTCAAGGCTTCTTTTGCTGGCTGGATTGTTTGAACAAAAGTTTTACGAGATGTTTGAACATTTGCGCCTAGCCTTTGAAAGACGCTAACCAACCAGAAAACACGTCTTGGATCACTCTTGGCTGCCGCAGAAAAACCGTTCAAAAGACGCTGACAACTGCAGCAGGCCCCGGATGTCCGGCGCTAAGTGGACACAAAACCACCAATCAACAGACAGCTCAATAGTTATAACTTTGGCGNNACTAAAAGCTTAAAGCATCACAGACAGCGGAATATTACTGACTATCACTCTGCGAATATTACTTACTATACCACAGTTGGCTCGTAAAGGCCAAACACTAAGCATAGAAGAGGTATGCCTTTAAGTAGACTGTTTGGTGAGCAGCGTTTTCTGGTTTGCTGTAGTGCACGTTTCGCGAGGTGCAAGAGCAGTCTTATTGTTCTGAAGAACGGCGTTTTTTCGCCTTTATTCTTGCGTAACTGCAATGTCGCATGTGCTAAGCCTGCCTAAACGGCGCTAAATCTGAGTCATCGCTTGGTAGCAAAATTAGAGCTGGTGAGTTCAGTGGCAAGTATATTACTACATTAATCAACCATCACAGATTACAACGAGCCGAGCAGAAGACACAAAGTTGAAAGAGC
>PKYH01000007.1 GCA_003133625.1 Candidatus Bathyarchaeota archaeon
GTCTTCAATGAGTATACAACAAAATAAGCAAAGCACTGTTCTCTTGTCACTTGAAGCAGTAACTTTCTTTTTTGCTGTTTTAGACCTTCTCCCAAATGTAGCGCCAAAAATATCTAAGAGACTCTCAGAAACAAACTTATGAATATTATCGCCAAACCTAATGTGAAAAGTATTACATATGGTGACTGCGCTGTTATGATGGATAGAATACCGCCAATAGCTGTTGTAGTTTTTCCGATTTCCATTAAGAGATTGGCTATATTTCGCTTGCGTCTCTTATTTTTACATTCCTTTTTCATTAACTCACTCTCCGTTTACTGATAGAAAAAAATGGGAAAATTGTTTGAATTGAGCGAGCGGTAAATTTTATTTTGATGAAGTTATTTTGTGTTTTGAAACTGCTTTTTTGGCTTTGTTGAATATTCTTTGATGCGGTATTTTTTTCGCCTCCTTTACCATGATGCACTCAGTAACAAACGAAAAATTACAAAGCCGAGAAAAACCTCTAAATGTACGTAGTAACCACTCAGAAAAAATGGTTAGAAAACTCAGGTGACGACTTTTCACAAAAAAAATTTATTGGGCTTGGTTTGGTCTTGGTGACAGAGACTTCACAGAACCCCTTACAGCATAGTTAAGCAATTNNCGAAATAAAAGGCGAAACGCTCATCGCACATTTCAAAGGTAGGCAAAAAGCGAATCTCTGAGAACAACCGTGCCTTACAGCATAGTTAAGCAATTTGGACTAACCGAATACGATAAGCTAGAGTGGACTCTTAAGGTTGAAAGCGGAGAACTTATTATTCAAGTGAAACCAATAATAACTAAAGGAACTTGATAGCGCATGATTCCTAATACATTAACAAGAACAAAAAATGCAACATTTAGTATCTTAGTTCCCCACCCAAATCCAGCTTATCAGGGCTTCCCAACGGCTAATGGCACTGGCTTTTTTATAAGTTCAGATGGTTATTTCATAACAGCAAGACATGTATTATTTGATTTTTCAAAAATTATGCTGAATAAACCTGAATTATTTACTTCTTTGTTTATTACAGGGCTACAATTGGTAAAAGAATGGACAGCCTACGATTTGGTTTTACTAAAAGCTAACTTTGATATGGCAAAAACACAAAAGGCATTTAAAGAAAAAACTAGTTTTGACTACTTAGACATAGAATATGAGGTTACTCCAGAAGGTACAGATGTTTATTCCTTTGGTTATCCTTTGGCACAATGTGAAGTCAAAGGAACGAGTGCCATGTTAGTTGGTTTCCATTATGATTGCCCAAGAGTAACATCTGCGGTCATTTCTTCACATTACGATGTCATTGGACCAGTAAGGGTAGACTCAGGTTTTCCGAGAAATTATGTTATTGATAAAGCCCTGAATTATGGAAATAGTGGTGGTCCTTTGGTTCTTCAGCAAAGCGGAAAAGCGATAGCTGTAATTACACGCTTTCAACCAGTAAACATACCACAACAAGCAGGCTCAAAAATTATGATTCCTTCATTATATGGGATTGCCTCTTCGCTCAAAAATATAGAAAACGACCTCAAGAGCTTAATTAAACCATAGGTGACGACTTTTCACATGGACAACAAAATTAGCAAGGTGACGAGAACTACACAGAACCCTTGAAAGACCTATTTAAAGGGGGTTAAGATTAAAATTGTGCCTGTGGAAAACAGAACTAAGGGCACCATGATTCTTCGTTGCGGCGGGCGCTTCTACAAAGTCCCCAAACTGAGAAGTAGTGGAGAAAACACATACACCTTCGAATGCAAAGACCTCGACCCAAAAGAAAACAAAATACTCCAATTCACTTTGTCTGGCCTGCTCGAAGCAGCTAACCGCGCCTTTAAAATTATGAAAAAACCAAAAGATATTTTCTTTCTAGATTTAGATCACGGTGGCGAATGGAAAATTGTCAGCGAAGACCAGTTAAACAAGATAAATGGCTCCTAAATTTGGCACCTATTTTCTTGTTGTGACTGCCTTTTCAGGGTTAATTCCTAGTTGTTTTAGAGTCTCTTTTACGTGATCTGCAAGTTCTCCATCCGTCATTGTTCCGTCTGTTGCTATTATTTGAAGGCTGAGTGTTTGGTATTTTTGCTGCAGGAAGTTCATGAGGCCCATTATTTGCGATACTTGCCCTCGAGGGACATCTATGTTTATTTGAATTTCAGGGATTTCACTTGCCGTTGGGGGATAAGTACTCAGTGTTGATACGGAATCTTTTGGCGCCCAGTCGACCCGTTTTGTTTCGTCTATTTCGGTTTTTTCTTTTTGTTTGTCCGTTTCCAGTTTTGTCTTTAGAATCTTGCAGTCTTTTTCGGCGATTATTGCTTCATTTTCTTCGAATGTGACTTCTGGCGCTAAGTCTCCTGGAAAGTGCAAGCAGTTAATCTCTTCATTTACTATTACGCCCAGTCCGAAGACTGCTTGTTTTACACCTTCTCTGATGCCGAATGCTACTGCTTCTCTGCTGTTGGGTCTTTCTTCGCCGGGAGTTCTAAGCAGTGACTCATAGATCTGTCTCGTTTTTGCATAGTTCCTTTCACACAAATATTTGCTGGCCAACACGACTGACGAAATTTTCTCTGAAATTTCTCCGTCGATTCTGAGTTGTTCATAAACGGATTCGTCTAGGCTTTTTTTGTCGCCGTAAGTTGGGATGCCCAGATTGACAGCTTTGAAGGTGCCGCCTTTAGCTGGAACGTAGACCAGACGGTATAGCATTTTTACTTGGCCTTTTAGGGCTGTATCTTCCTTTCCCATGGTTTCTGTTATGTTTTTTCGGTCTTCAACAGAAAGGTTCAGTGTAGCGTCTTTGATTATCATCTCGTAAGCTATTCTTCTTCGGGTGATTTGGTCAAAGTTTTCTCGTTGGTTCTCTAGTGCTGTTAAGAAGAGGATTGTGTTTCTGTAGACGCGGGGGGTTTCGCCTTTGTTTTCTATGAATTCTTTCATTTTTTCTTGGAGGCTGCTTGCTTTTGTGGATTGGTTGAATATGACGAGTTTTAGGTCTTCGCTTTCGGCGATGTCTTTTGAATCTTTGGGGTATAGAATGGTTTTTAGTTTGTTTCCCGAGATCTGTTGTTCTATTAGCGTATGTTGCAGTTCGATTATTTGTTGTTCTTTTACGTTTTCCATTTTTGTTAGCAGAATTCGGTTTAGGTTGGGTTTATTTGAGAAGTAGTATTTGTCGTTTTGGCTTTGTAGGAAGAAGAGCTGTTTTCTTTGTCTGTCTACTGCCTCGGCGACTGCACTTGAAGGGTTATCTAGAGTTGTTGCTAAGCGTTTTATTTCTGAGAGGTAGGTGCCTTTGTCTTGTGCGCCTGAGAACGAGTAGAGAAATATGGTTGTTGAGGCTCTTGTGCCTAGTTTTAGTCCTTGGTAGGCTTTGCCTAGTTCGTTGTCGACTATTTTGGATCCTGAGTTGGGGCTTGTTATGTCGGATGCGATTACGCTGTCGTATTCGTTGCCTATGTGTTTTACGAGTTCTCTTCGTATTTCGCTGTTATCTAAGTCAAAGTCTGCTAGTGAAATGTAGGGTTTGTAGCTGCTCTTGAGTGAATGAATAACTAATGCAAGTAGTCGCAGGACGCCTCTTGTTCTTTGGAATGTGGTTAGGCTTCCCCATCTTTTGTAGAGAACATCCACTACTTCAGGCATGAAGGGGTATGAGTCGAGGAATTGGTCTCGGTAATCGGTGAATTCGACGCCTGCTGGGAGAATGCCTTCGTTTTCAGCGTATGTTAGGAATTCGGATACGTTGTTTTTGACTTCTCCTTCGTTTATTGAGGAGAACAAGCGTCGTTTTATGACTTTGGTGATTTCTTCGTCTTGGACTGGGCTGTAGACTTTTTCGACTCTGCCTAAGACTTTTTGCAGTTTTAGGAATGCTATTTCTGCATTTTCATCGTAGTGCTCTATTATGCTAGATGGCAAGGTTACTATGAGGCAAGTTTTTCCCAATGTACCGGGGATTCCTACGAGTTCTTGCATGAACGCGGTTGTTTGAGATGCTAGGGTTGATTGTTCTACTTTTGTTCCGGCTGCTTTGGTAACGTATTGGAGCAATTCGTCTATTAGGATCAGAAGGGGCTGGTTAATTTCAAGCAGTTGTCTAAACGCTTCTTGCCCTGGAGACACCATGCCGCCGAACTTGGTTATGCTCCCGGTGAGTTGTTTTTCGATTTCTCCCCAGATCGTTTCTCCTGGTTGAAGGGCGGTACCTACTATGACAACTCTTTTGGCTTGCCACTCTTTCGACTTGTGGTAGAGAGCGATTAGGGCGTGAGTTTTGCCGCCTCCAAAGGGAGTCTGAAGCTGAATTACCGGATCGCCCCCGTTTCCAGTGACTCGTTTCTCAACAACGCTCAAGAGGTCTCTTAGACCCTGAGTTAAGTACGTGCGGTTAAAGAATGCTTCAGAGTCGCGGTAGTCTGCTGGAGCCCGCCCCTTATGCACCTCCCACAAATCAGCAGCGAAAACATCCATCGTTAAGTTGCCGTCGAGAACGTCTTTGTGGGGAACAGCTATTGTATGGAACGATCGTATTTTTCCAGTGTTTTTCATTCAAGTAACCTCTTTTGCACATTGATTTTTTTTGTTTCAGAACTTAATCTCTCTTTGCCAGCGAGGAAGCCTTCGATTAGCTTCTTTTCTTGGCTTTCTTTTGGAAGAGTTTCCGAGATGGCTTGGGCTACTCTGTAAAACGAGTCTTTGTTGCCAAGACCTGTTTCCGAGAGCAGATCAACCAGTGCCTCTCGGTCGCCTTTCTGCCATAGCAAAAGCGCCATATGCAACACATCAATTAAGTCCTTCTTTTCTAAAGATGCTATTTCTTCCAGATTTCGATCCTGGGGACCTAGCAAACAAACATTCTCTTTTTGCTTTCTAATAACCCCATTAGGTTTGCTCCATTCGTGAGACAGATCCACCAATGTACTTTGGGACAGTTTTCTGGCATCGTCAAATTGAAGTATTGCACCACCATAAGACCATCTCCATAACAAATAGAATCTTGTTAAATTAGATATTTCCGCGGCAAAACCATTGTGCAAAACCTGTTTCACGGCGTAGTCGGTGACAATTCTTCGCACATCCTC
>PKYH01000117.1 GCA_003133625.1 Candidatus Bathyarchaeota archaeon
TCAAGTTCCAGGCGCTACTAGTATATCTTTGCCTGCGCCTGCGAATCCCGCTGCTTATACGGAGCTTTACATTGCTGCTTTTCAGTTTAGTCTGGGCATAGGACTTTTAGAAATCATAGTATTAGCGCTTAGGGTTTTGCTGCATTCGCCTGTCGCAAGGAAAGCTGAAACTGTTGAAAACATTGTTTTCTGGCTTGGGGCAAGCTACTTAATAACTACGTACCTTGTTAATATGACAATAGAGAGCGAGTGGTTTGTCTTTTGGGCTGGGATAATCATGATTTTCGGTTTATCATTGGTTGCTAGAGCGTTTGTTCTTTTAGCCAAAAGATAAACCTTACTTTATTTTTAGTTTCCACCAGAGCTTCATTATTTGCCAAAACATGTTCCATGAATCTTTAAAGAGGTTAACTTTTGTGTCCTTACCGCTTTTCCACTCAACTGGAATCTCTTTTATCCTATAGCCATGACGATAAGCTCTTACAATTATTTCTGTATCCCAAAACCAATGAGTCGCCTCTACCTCATCAAGTAACCTTAAAAGCGGTTCTCTCTTGAAAGCTTTGAAGCCACACTGATGATCCCTGAGTTTAGAGCCGAGCATGTGTCGGACGAGGAAGTTGTAAGTTTTAGAGCTTATGCTTCTGCGGAGGGTGCGTTCAACCTTGCTTTTAGGTAGCATTCTTGAGCCAGTTGAGAAGTCGTAACCTTCAACCGTGATGGCTTCAACGAGCGGTTTAAGCGATTTTAGGTCTGTGGCTAGGTCCAAATCCATATAAACCAAAACTTCACCATTGCACTGCCTAAACGCATTGTTGAGTGCGGTTCCTCTTCCCAGCCGCTTTTCACGGTGAATGTGCCTAACGTATGGGAGTTTTTGCGCTAGCTCTTCAGAACGTTCAGCAGTGCCGTCGGTGCTGCCGTCTTCAGCGATAATAATTTCATAGCGATACCCCGTCTCTTTTAGGGCTTGGCTTATTTTCTCCACGGCGCCTTCCAGTTTCTCTGCTTCATTGTAAGCTGGAAGAACTACTGAAACCACCACTTTGTTGTTTGAAGCGGTTTCCTTCTCCATTTTAGAACAGCCAGCTTCCGAACCACTTTAAACTGTTAACAGTTGAGGTTGATGTGGGCGCGCCTGAAATAACTGGATAGAAAAGAACGAATAATGCTATTACAAGTGCAAAGTAAGCTATTGCTGAGATTTTTACCCATTTGTTGCCCCAATACTTGCTTATTAAAAACGCTGGAGCTAAGCAGAGAAACGGCACGTTCGAGTAGAAATGGTAGATGAAGACGACTCGCGAAATTAGCACGTAGGGTAGCCACTGGAAAAAGAAGAACACAATGATAAATATGGCGGGCAAGTTATTTTTCAGGTTAAACCGTTTGCTAAAGATTTTCGGTACATAAAAAACTGTTAATGCGATTACAGCGGCAAAGCCGACCCACCAAACAGCGGGATTACCCATCACAACAATAGTTGAATTGAGACCGTTAGTTAATGATGCTGATTCAAGCCAAACTGGAACATGCACTGCGGCATTTAAGGGGTCGAACATGAAAGGCCAACTGTACCATGGAGATGCGAAAGGATGAGTAGCAGTCAAAGTTGAATGGTAAATGTACATTGTTCCTTGTAGCCCTAAAACATCCAAAAATGACCTGCCAGCAAGCATGTCTGGAATGTAAGTTATAAAGTAAATTGCAACAGCAATTAATAGGAAACCTACGATTGCGGAATATGGGTGGTCAAGGAAAGCATAAACTTTTGCGGATAAATTGCTCTTCAACTTTCTAACTTCATTAAATCGGAGTGCTGCAAGAATAGCTAACTGCCCTACAAAACCGTAAAGAACAAGCCACTTAGTCGAAAAGCCTAAAGCGAAAAAGAAAATAGCCAAAAATAAAGGTAAAACGCTGGTTTTCCAGCCTTTATCAAGAACGTTTTTCAGGTAAATCAAAAAGAACAGTTGAGAAGCCAGCGAGAAGAAGACTACGTAGGTGTCGGCTGTGCCCATTCGGGCCATGGTGAAATGCATGAAGTCGAAGGTTAACAGGAACGCTGCTGTGAAACCGCCAATCCAAGTACCGAACAGCTTTTTGCCTAACAGGTAAATGAGCGGAATCATAAGTGTGGCGAAAATGACGCCCATTATTCGCCATCCGAACGGGTCAAAACCGAAAATTAAGATGCTTGAAGCTTGGATTAGTTTCCCAAGCGGCGGGTGGGTCCACTCATATGGCAACTGCAAATGTAAGTATTGCTCTGCTGTTCTTACGAAGTATATTTCGTCAAAATACGTGTTTGACATGTAAGTTGATGGATACTGAACCATATTTTGTTCATCGACAAGGTTGTGCAGGTTTGGGTTTCCGCTGCCGAGATCGTTTATTGATTGAATTGTGACCTGCTGGTCATTCTGATCTATAACCGCAATTTCCGCAATTATTGTGTTGTAGCTGCCTGCTTGGCTAAAGTTAACCTCCAAATACTGAGTGGTTTGGTCAACAGACACTTCATACCACTTGTAATAATCCTCAGACCATTGCGAATCGGAATAAGGCCAAGCAACGTTGGTTGTGATATTCTGCCAGTTGCCGGGCGAACCCGTAGATATTGTGGCGTTAACTGCGCCATTCTTTAGCAGAAAAACCATTGATTTAACGTTGGTTGAACTGCCAAGGTCAAGGTAGAAGCTTTGGCCAGCAGTCAATTGAGCTGTGGTTGTGGGCGATTGGGTTAAGCCAAGGTTCCATGTGGCTATGGAGAAAAAAACTACAGAAAGTAAAACAATAGTTATCAAGTCTTTTTTATTGATTTTCAATCCAATGTTCATTTTGGCTCACCTCTCTCTTGGCTTTGGCTTAACTTGACAGGTTCAGTTTTGAGCCATCCGCGTCCTTTCAGTTCATCCCACATTAATATTGAAGCATAGATGAGCATTAATAAATTAATAACGCTTACCGCTAGAACCACTGGGTCGCCCGTTAGATTCGGACTATAGGACAAACCAGCATTAGCATAAGCATTAAGCCAGTAAAGAACGTAAGCTTGATTGATTAGAAAAGTCGCTGTCAAAACCGCGTATAGAGGGCGTGTCCTTTTGAGGAACGGGAACATTAAAGCCAAAACGCTTATGGCTGGAAACAGGTACCGCTCGTGAATCCTAGTTGGAAGCATGAAAAAGGCAAAGAAAAACATGAATGCAGAGAAAATCGCAATCAACTCGCCTGAATTGTTAAAACGCTTATGCAAGAAGTACAAAGTGAAAATAGCAAAAGCCCCGAATAATGCCCAGCCTAAGATGAAGAGGTTTCCATCAGGCACCCATAAGCCATACAAGCCCCACAGGTTAAAAGCGTTAATCGAAGTGTACGCGTATCCTCTATAGGCTCCAAAGTAAATGTTACTCAAGAAAGTAACCGGATTGCTCCATTCAAAAGGAAGAATAACCAAGAAAATCGTCGCAGTAAACACGAGCACAGAAACTAGCAGATTTTTCAAGCCGTTTTTCTTGTAAATCAAGAAAGCAACCAGAGGCGCTAAAGCTATTCCTTGCGGCTTCGTTAAAAGCCCAACTGCGAAGGCTGCTGCGGAAAGTTTAGGTTTAGATTTAAGCGCAAGCATAAGCGAGAGGATAAGGAAGAAGGTGTAAATTGCGTCAAATTGGCCCCACACCGCCGCATTGTAGATTACAGCGGGGTTAAAAGCGTAGAGCGCCGTAGCCGCAAGCGCAAGTTTAAAGCTTGATTGTTTTCTAACAAAAACATAAATCAAAAGTGCCGTGCCTAAATCGAAAAGGTTAGGAACCAACTTAACCATATTCACCGTGCTAATCGATGCTGCCTTTGCCAAGGAGCCGAATGCCCAGAAAATATAAACGTTGAAAGGTGGATAATCAATCCATCCTACATTCTGCCAAACCACAGTGTAAAACGGTCTTATGCCATGCTCAGCGGCAGTGTTAAACCAGTAAGAAAAAGTTGCCATGTCATTCTGGTACCCTTGCAGTGGAAACAAGAGAACCCTGACTAGGAAGGAGACTAAAAGTAAGACGGCTAAAATAATAGTCTCGCGTTTCACAAACGAGAAGTTAACCGCGTTTCCCCTCCCTTTTCTGGAAAATACTTGTAATCAAGGCATAAGAAGGTTTTTCCAAATCAACCTTTTGATCCTAATTGCCCGCTGCACCAACGTCCCCAATTTTTTTCTTTCAAACTAAAAAGCCAAAGAAAGAATTTGAGTAATATTCGCCGGATGAGGAATGAGCGTTGGCGGACTGTGAGGTCCTTCCAGTATGCTTACTGTTATTGAATAAAAAAGTAACGCAAACACTATAACTCCTAATATAACACTTAAATTAGACAGTATTAAGAAGAATTTTCCCCTTCTACGAAGCTTCCACAGGACTGCTATAACAGCCAATCCGAAAACGAGAACAAAGATTATTGAGATTGGAAAGGGAATGAGCTCAAATGCCATGAGCTAGCTACAACCATGACTCCTATTTAAGTTTCAACTACATAACTCCGATATTTAAAAAATCAAGCAATAGAGCAAAGCGGAGCTCGAAAGAGAGTATGCTTGCCGGTTGAAAAAAGCCTATATGCAGATCCCGCGCATATTAGTTGATCGGCGAGTGTTTTGTGAGTAAGCGTAGACCTTTTAGTAATCCCGAGTGTCGGGACTGCATTTACAAGGCAAGCACTTACTGTTGGAGTCAGTGTCCTTATAATGTTTGGCGACGAGAATAATGTTGCCTGAATTCGCGACAATTAGATACAGCAAGGTATTCTCGAGGATCATCTTTTCAATCATGACGTGTTGCTGATCAAGCCTCTGTCATAAGGGCGTCGAAGCATTAGCGGTTTAATGCCGAATAAACTAAAAAACACCTAATCAGCAAAAGTTGAGTGGAGCCTCGAGCGGGATTTGGACCCGCGACCATTACCTTACCAAGGTAACGCCCCACCGGGCTAGGCTACCGAGGCAAATCCATTTCTCTTTGAAACAACATGCGATATGAAATAAAGAGCTTACGGTTAACCAGAATTTTCTCAACGGAATAAACCTGCAGAAATACGCTGAAACCGAGAAAACTTGAGGGGTAAATAAATATTAAAGGAAGCTAAACGTATTCTCAACGCTGAAGCCACGGCAGGGGTCTCCAAGCCAGGTCAACGGAGTAGGGCTTAGGACCCTATCGCGTAGGCGTTCGTGGGTTCGAATCCCACCCCCTGCACCATTATAAGTAAATCGTTTTTGGGGTCCTCGTTGGCGATATTGTTTGCTTCTTTGGCTTGTTTTCATGTTAATCCTTGGGGAAAAGCATTGGCACTCGAGAAAATCTGGAGCGTGGCCAACAGCGATTATGAGCTGAAGAAGAAAAGAGATGCATTCCTGGATTTTTTGGAGTTAGCGCGCAAAGAAGAACTAAAAGCCATCTTTGAATGGAGAAAATATCTAAAACAAGAAACAGACAGCATAACTTCCAAAAAAGAGGCCTGATACCTAATCACCATGCTATGGAAACAATCGATAATGAGAAGAAGAAAAAACTGCTCCCTACAGAATTGCACTTCTTTTTTCTTTCAACTAGAAACCTGACTTATCACGCACAAAAGACGACATCAACCATTCTCCAAGTTACCTTTAAAGTAAAAATAGAGAGGTTTTCTCGCCTTTCACGCTTAAGACCGTTATTTCTTTCCTTTAGCAGGAAGTTGCTGTCGCATCTGTTTCTTTTTTAGATCCTTTTCTCGCTGCAATTTCTTATGATGTTCAAGCTCCGTATTCTTCTTTTTCCTACTTGACACGCTCATATATCCACCCCTAACAAGCAAACAAAAACATCACGCACTCTAAAACGTTACCCTTCTAACAGAAAATCAGGGAAATACTCGTGTTCCTTTATTGAACAACACAACAAAAAAGGACCGCGCGATTTTTTCTTTCGAGCTCCAAAGGTGTTTTCTGAAGCTAAACAGTCAAAAATCAGTCGCTTACTTTTCCCTTTTAGGCTTTGTTCTAGCTTCTATTATTTACTATTATGTTGACTTAACCATTGTTATTTGTACTAATGTTACTGCTAGTCTTTTATAGTATAATTGACAATGTATTTAGTGTGAGTACATGTGTCTAAGCTAGAAAAAAGTAAGAATAAGCAAATAGTAGCAAAAGCAACTCCAGTGAAGGAAATACCTGAAGGAAGAAAACTCGCCAAGATTCCCGAGTATGATGCGGTTTTCAAACACATTATTGAGAGTCCTGAGAAGATGTTTAAGGTTGAGGTTGAGGGTAAAACGGTAAGATCATTGTACGCGCCATTCTCATTCAGAGTTAAGTCATACAACAAGAAACCAGACAGAAAATTCAATGCAGCGCTCAGAGTCCGCAACAAAGAAATTTACATAGTCAAATTGGATAAGAAGGAATAGAATAGTTTATTTCCTTTCAACCATCCTTTTCGAGCAGATACCCTTATTTCTTCAAGAATATAAGTTCTATTCATCGAAATTTTGTCGCAATTGTAGCAGTAAAATCCTTGTAAAGAAGTTAGAGTAGATGTATAATGTCTGAACATAAACCTGAATGGCCTGAATCTGGTGACCTCATAATCGCCACCATAGAGAATGTGATGGATTACGGAGCCTACGCTAACCTAGACGAATACAACAAACGAGGCTTCCTTCATATCTCCGAAATCGCCAGCGCCAGAATAAGAAACGTCCACGACTTCGTTCGCGAAAAACAAAAAATGGTCCTAAAAGTTCTCCGAGTAGACCTTGAAAAAGGCCACATCGACTTATCCCTTAGACGCGTTACAAAACGCGAAAGAATTGAAAAAATCAAAGCCTGGAAAAAAGACCGCAAAGGCGAAGTACTCCTGCGTGCAGTAGCAGAAAAAGTAGGCTTACCCATACATGAAGTCTACCAAAAAGCAGGCGTCATCCTTGAAGAAAGAGTCGGTTTATACGAAGGCTTCGAAAAAGTACTCAAAGAAGGTACAGAAGCCCTAACCAAACTCGACATACCTGAAGACATCGCCAGAGCCTTCGCCCAAGTTGCAGAAGAGCGGATAAAGATCAAGATGGTAAAAGTCAGGGGCGTCCTTGAAGTTCGCTGCATGAAGCCCAACGGCGTAAAATGCATTCAAGACGCATTCATCGACGCCAAGAAAGCACAAAAAGCTAAAGACGCTAAAATCGAATTTTGCGTTATCGCCGCTCCCAGATACAGCATAGAAGTCTCAGCTGATAACTGGAAACGTGCCGAAGAGCTTCTCGAAGAAGTAAGCCAAAGCGTAGTCACAAACATCACTAAGGCAGGCGGACATGGCTCCTTTAAAAGAGAGAAATAGCAAGGTGAAAACATGAGAGATTCCAGCGACAAAACAATATGGGGTCACGTAGAAAAACTTGGCAAAGGCACGCGAGCAAACTATGACCCTGACAAAAAAACGATTACTTTCTGCTTCACCAGAGACCCACAAACATCAAGCGAACAACTAAGAAAACTACGCGAACTCCTCATAAACGAACTAAAAGAACTAGGCTATACCAGCCGTATGAAATACAACGGAGAAGTAGTTGCAGACAATATAGAAAAAGAAGATGTAGCTCTTGTCAAGAAAAACCACAAACTCATAATTCGCTTAAACAAGAAGCAAGTTGAAGAAAAAGAAAAGGACCCTTCAGAATCAAATTTGTAATCATTCTGGGGAAAATAGAAGTTAATTGAATCTCCAGCTGTTAATGCGAACTGCGTTCATTTTCCGTGCTGTTGGTCTTCTTAGGATAATCATTGCAGCTAACGAGCTATTATGTGAGAAGGGTGCCTGTCGAGCGCTATTGGTATAACGAAATTAAGCTTTTCCGGGGACCCCAACTGCATTAATTAATTTCGGGACAAGGCAGCGCACGACCGGTCGAGAATTCTATTGTTTAGCATTTCCCAAAGGTCAATTTCTTCGATGGGTTTGAAGCCGGAGCAGAAACGTTCCTTAGCGATCTCATAGATAGCTTGGTTAATCGGCATCGGAACCCCTACCCTGCGGGCTAACTCAAGCATATGCCCGTTCAATGATTCCAGTTCTGTGGTTGTCTTTCCACTGAACACGTCCTGTGTCATGCTAGTCGGTCCGACCCTGTTGACGATAAAGTCGTAAAGGGGATTTACAGGTGATTCTGGGATATTAACAGCTATTCGAATATCACTCCAAGAAGGCAGGCTACCAAGCTCATGCTCCTTAAAACCTGCCGCTTGCAGCACCTGAATTCCTTCCCATAGCAATCTAGTTGTCATGTGCACAAGAATCTTTTCAGACTCAATGGACCGTTTTCGAAACCCCACTAGCGCCATCAATGCGTTTATGAGATTAATTGCTAATTTGCAGTGAGCTGCATCCTGTAAACGATCGGTGATAGAACATTCTAATCCGGAATTGAAGACGTCTTCAACGCTTTGAAGTTCAGGTCGCAGGTCATTTCTTAGAGTCCCAATAATTAGGTATCCTCGTCTTACATACGCGGCTTTCCCGACACCATCTCGCCATGCGTTGTAGCAAACGACGCCGTATATTGCTCTGGAAAAATACTTGGGCAGTATCTGCTGGTTGTCTACGCCGTTCTGAAGGGTCGCAACGATTGGCTGATAATTTCCGAGTTGGTGCTGGAGCGTCTGAGCTGTTCGGTCGAGGTCATAGTTTTTCACGGTAATGATTATAATGTCTGGAGGCGGAATCTCGTCTAATGATTCAATTACTTTCACCGGTATTGGAACAGTTGTGGCTTCTTGACCTATTTGATAAAGCCGTAACCCGTGGCTTCTAATCGCAGCAACGCTTTCGCCTCGTGCTAGAAGATGCAAGTTTTCATTGTGAGGAAAAATCCAACCTGCTACGCTTAAACCGATTGCGCCCGCTCCGACGATTAGAACATTGGGTTTTTCTTCCAAGGGATCACACTCGTCGATGGTTCTTACCGTTCTTAACAACACCTTGTCCAAAGCGAGCGAGCCAAATATAATTTGCTAAGAGCAAATCGACAAATTAATGCTGCAAATGGGAAAAATTCGGTTTTTATCCAATTAGATAGACGCGCGCGCTTTGTACGCTTAATTTAGGCGGAAGTCAAAAAGGAACAAACATGCCGTTTCTGGCTTCTTCCACTATAGGAAGCACTTGTTCCAGTTCTCTGAAGTATTTCAGAACCGTTACGCCGCGCTGAGTAGTTGCGTAAACCACTCTTCGCTTCCCCACAATTCTTTCTTCAACCAAGCCGTGACCGACTAGAAAGTCTAAGTATTCCTTCAGCACTTTGCAGTTCACGTTAGCCTTGTACATTATGTGAGTTAGCTTCAGCGGACCACGCTGCGCAAGAACCTTAAGGATATCCACATACATTTCAAGCTTGGACCGTCTCATATCGAAACCTTTCTGCATAAATTACAACTATCAGTATATACGCTTTGTGAATTAGAACCGCGCTTTTCTTGATTCGCCGAAGCTATCTCTCCTATATCATCCCACTCCTCTTCATCCTCATCCCATTCTTCATCTGGAAACTCTTCCAGTTCCCGCGGTTCTTCCAAGCTATTTTCTCTCCTCTTTCAATGATTGCGTGCGCTAAGCGTGAATTAATGCCAACTCTAGATTGGGCGAGCCTTCATTTAGCTGTGATCTGCGGTGTAGTATCGCTTGTCTTGTGTCTTTTTCACCCTAGCGAACAAACCGCCAGCAATATAGTTCAACCAGTTTTGTTCCTGCATATCTAAGTGAGCCTCTTGAACTGTCACGGCTCTTTCTATTGAAGTGGCTCCTGCCGCCGTAAGTTTAGTCCAAATTCGCTCTTGAATTCCAAGAAAAGTCATTGCAACTGCTTCCATTTCAAATACCTTCCTATGCACATTGTAACATTTGTAATAGAATAGAGAATTGATACCCTTTGAATCACTGGTTATGAAACTTCTATTTATTACAATTGTAATATACACAATTGCATATTTAAGGCTGAACAAGTAAATTGAAACTGAAGATTACAAAGTTTATCTCATAGTAGTTGCGCGCTAGGATAAGGGAGCCACACTAAAACAGCCTCATGATGCTTGGTGTCTAATCGCTTTATAAGGAAGCTTGCGCACTATAGGGCAGTAGCGTTCTCTTGTTGAAGGATGAGAAGTACAAAGCAACGTTACAAATAATAAACAATGATGAAACGGTGATGGAAAATGTCGGAAAAATCGGGAATTGTTTTCGTTGGAAGTAAAATGCCTATGGACTATGTTCTAGCGATTATTACGGGCCTATCGGCAAGCAATGCTAAGGAAATAACCTTGAAGGCCAGAGGACAAGCGATAACTACAGCTGTTGACGCAGCTGAAATAACGAGAAATCGCTTCCTGAAAGACCTGAAAGTAAGCAAAATCGCGATAGGAACAGAGGAGATGCCGCCAAGAGAGGGCGAAACCAGATCACGGATGGTTTCAACAATTGAAATAAAGCTTACGCGAGAGTAGGAAAACCTCGCGAAATGGGCACTAAATAAACATTAAGGCGTTTTCTAACCGAATTCTCTTTCGTCTTTGGAGGCGCCCAGCCATTGCCTAAGTAGAAATTGACACAAAAGAGACGATTTAGCAACAGGCAGACGCGTTAGGTGGNNGTTCACGGAAACAGTTTACTAACCCTTTGGCAGTAGCACCCTAAACCAAAAAGGTGACAAAACCTATATGTTAGGTATCTAAGCTTGAACTAGCGGAGATCGAATATGAACCCTGAACATTATAAACCGGTGAGGAAAAAGCCAAAACGAAATAGCAAGATTAGTAGATCCAAAAGTCGAATGCTTGCAATGGCTAAAGAATGGAAACCAATTACTTCTCCAAAATTGCGTGAAGCTTACTCTACTAAAATGGAATGGGCAAGTAAGCTAATTCCCAAATTAAAAGAGAAGTAGAAGCGCCGGAAGAAAAAGAAGAGCGTAGATAAGCACAAGATTGAAGAAAAGCTTCTGGCAGGAAACAAAGAAGGCGCCGTCACAGTTTTCTTCAACTATGTTATGGAAAACAGGAAAAAAAGAACACTACGTACATTCTAAGGCTATGATGTACGTAGTATGAAGCATTTTAGCGGTGGAAAGGAAAAACGAGTAAAAACATGGTCGGTTTTCCTTTCTCGATTTTAGCTTGGAAAAAAGAGAACAGTTCGTGGAAAAGTTGTCGGCTGCGTGCCGTTCAGACTTTCTTTTTGCTCAGGGTTTCGCGGAAGGTTTTCTTGCATTTAGTGCAGTCAAAAAGTCCGATTTCTATCTGGGTCTTCTTTCCAGATTTGTCCGCTCTGCCAGCCATCACCCATTTCTTTTTCGGAGAAGCGGCTTCTGTCCCGCATGTCTTGCATTTTGCCAAACGTTCACCTCCATAATTGTGATAGTAGAATTGACGATTAGAACCATGAATAAAACTATTTGCTTACCAATCGGTGTGGAAAAGCCCGGAACCTGAAATGCACATCCTGGGTCCAATCGGTTCTATACCTTAAAACGGTGCTAGTCTCTACTCGACTCAGACCGCTTTGGGTTCGAGTCCATATCATCGAACTTCGGTTTTTTGGGAGTAGCGAAGCCTTTTCGGTCACAGCATAAGCCGATGGGGATTTGAACCCGTTCCAGACTGATGGTATGGGAAGTATTAAAGGTAGGCTGCGCTCACGCCGTACTATGAGCCCCGTTGTTTGTGGGTTGGATGTGCATAAGGATAGCACTTATGCGACTATTTTGAATCCTGAAGGAAAAATAATCAACCAAACGAGAATGGACAACGAGAAAGTGCAGTCGTACCTTTTGCATTTTAAAGTTGGCAAGGTTGCCATGGAAGCTTCTACGCGCGCTAGTACAGAGAGCAAAAAATGGAATTATGACCATTTTTAACCATTTTCGGGACAAGCCAGCGCGCTATTCGTAGAATATGAGGTTTTGCTCCTCCAATATTTCATGAAGTTTATGCACTGCGTCATAAACGTC
>PKYH01000072.1 GCA_003133625.1 Candidatus Bathyarchaeota archaeon
AAACCGCCTGCTAATTTTTCCAACTTTAAGAATAGGACTCAAAATTTTCCGTTTTCTAAATCAGCAACTAAATTTGATTTTTCTTTTACTCGTAGGCTGCTTCTCTTTGAGCGATTTTCAGAACAATAATTGTTTTGGTGGTTTTGTCGACGGCAAACATGGTTCTAAATCTTCCTGTTCGCAATCTATAGAAGTCTTTCTGTCCTTCCATCTTAACGATATCGGGGTTGGTATCAAATTCTGGAAAATTCTCTAAACATAGAATACTTTCAAGCAGTCTGCGTTTTGCTTTTTCATCTAAATTATCTAAAAACTTGTCTGCCTTGCGATGAAAAAGGATGCGGTAGTTAGGCACACTTCTTTACTCCGTGCTTCTTTAGCACTTCTTCCAAAGGAATGCAGTCTCCACACTCCGCCTCACGCCTAAGAGATTCAAGCTCCTTCATTTCCTCTGGACTTGCTTTTTCCTGTGGTATCAGAGACTCTGCGAGACTTTCAAGTGTTCTCTCTATGGACTTAAGTTCTATCCTAACACGTTTCATTTCTGTATAGACTTTTTCTAAGCCCGCCTCAGTCAAATAAATCCCTCAGAAAACTTAATGAATACACCCTAATAACTCTTAACCATCCGCCATCCTAAAAAAGAAAAGGTTGGTGACAGAAAATATGCTCCGAGATTGGCGAGAAAGAATTGTGGTTGACCCAAAAGTCCTAGTTGGAAAGCCCGTGATTAGAGGCACTCGGCTCTCGGTTGAGTTTATTTTGGATCTTCTTGCTAACGATTGGACAATTGAGCAGATACAGAATGAATATCCCCAGTTAGAGCGAGAAGACATAATGGCTGTCTTGAAATATACTGCTGAAATGGTTAAGGAAGAGAAGATATATCCATTACCCTAAAGCGGCTCTCATGCGAGAAACAAGGCCTCAGAGAAAAGTGACATCGACCTCCTAATTACATATTCAACAAAAAGCTATGATCATTCAACGGTAAATGCCTTAAAAAGCTACCTCAGAAGAAAACTTGGGCTCAAGGTAGATGTTATATCAAAGGAATTTCTCAATCCACACATAAAAGACCAATCGCTAAAAGAACCTGCCCCAGTATGAATAAAAGCGGAGTTAGAGACCCAAAACCATATGTCAAAAAAATAAACGAAAGCTAAAAAAACCATAAAAAAACACGTTTTTGCTCACACTCAAAATTCAAATTGTTACCAAACACTTGCACACCCTACCACAAAAAAAGCCTAATGCTTCAAGCTTTAACAAATCCAAACCCAAACCAACCACTTCCAATTCATCCCACTCCCCCCAAATTGCAACTTTCCTGCAAACCTACTTAACCCGCCCTCGCATGGAAAAACCATATACACTAAAAAACCCCTCACCACCCAGCTAAAAAACTAACAATCACGCCAACTAAGTTTTTCCAACCTCAAGAATCAAGGCGCAGCCCAAAACACGCTTTCGTCGCCGACAATTTCTGTAACATTTACTAGGTTAATCGTGACTAGGCGCGTAATGACGCTTTGAAAGATAATTTAGGTTTAAGCCTTAGTTATGTGATTTTGATATGTTACATTTTTGGAAATATGCCTTATATGCTTTTTTGCGGTTTGTCTTGTTTTAGGAGAAAACGAGTACGGGAGAAGGAGAGGCTTCCATACTGCTTTTGAGGGGAAAAAGGAGAAGGATGCAAATCAAAACAGGTAGGAGTTAAATTAAAATGACACAGAAAACTACAGACGAAATACGGACACTTCTAAACAACGCTGAGCTAGATTTTGAGTCAGTAGAGAATAAGGCATTGAACAATTATCTTCCAAAAATATTTCACAGCTGCCCATTTACAGAAGAGATTTGCACAACAAAACAATGCTTAGAATGTTCAGTCTTCAATAAACTACGCAAATAAGCAAAACTTTTTGCTGAAGTCGGGAAGAAAATTCAGTATAGAACTTAGTCCAATGGGAGCTTATGAAATTTGACGGTTTCTCTGGGGAAAAGTAGATTCTATCTTTCAAATTTGCAAATGGCGTAGGCTGGTTAACTTCTCATCGTCTCTAGGTATGTTCTTGACCAGTTTTTTGTACCCAGTATGCTTTTAAGTGTGGTTTTTGCGGAGCTGCCTTATCCAACTTTTCAGCAAAGAGAAAATGTCCAGTGTCAGTTGATGAAGCAGAATCCAGTGGCACTGTTTGGTGGGAAAGTATAAATTCAAGTTGAATAAAGTCACTAACAGGTGTCCAAAGTGCCACGAAAAAATGTTGGACAAAAAGGTCAAGTAGTTATTCCTAAACAATTAAGGGATGCGATGGGTCTGAAACCCGGAGTTGAAGTGATTTTAGAACTCCGAGGCGACGAAATAGTCATAAGCAAACCAAAAATCGAGGGCAGCTACACAGAATACTACACCGCGACGCATGCTCCAAAACTGAAAAAACTTGTCAACATCAAAGAAATAATAGATCAAGAGGTAGCCCAAAGGCATGCAATACGTTGACTCTAACGTATTTTTGTACTCAGCATTATATTCGCCGGACTTGGAGCCAAAAGCAAGGACGGCAAAAGAAATACTTCAAAAGATAGAAAACAAAGAACTATCCGCAGCGACATCTACCTTGACATGGGATGAAGTAGTTTGGGTAGCAACCAAACTGTTAGGCAGAACCGATGGAATAGCTCAAGGACAAAAACTACTCGGTTTTCCCAACCTAGAATTCATTAATGTAGATGAAGGGATAATAGTCCAAGCCCAATCACTTATGGACAAATATAAACTAAGCCCACGCGACTCAATCCACGTTGCCTCGGCACTTAGCAGAAAAGCAACAATAATCATAAGCGACGATGAAGACTTTGATCAAGTCAAAGAAATAAAAAGAACCCCGCTAAAATAGAGCACGTAAACTCATATAGAAAACCGCAGAGAATAGTTCGCTCCACTCCTTATTCCGCCTTATTCTTGAAACTGCAATATGGCTTAAAAACAAATTAAACCTTAATCAGAGCTTAACATAAGTTTAACCAATCTAGCGTGTGGCTGCATGCAACCCAAAATTCCGACTGCAGAAAAGATGGCTTCAACATTAAGCCAACACAGGTTAGCAGTAGCCATAAAATTCTCAGTCATAGCAGTAGCAGTTATGGCTTTTTACGTGCAAGACCTCAGCATAGTTTTCAAAGGCGCCTTAACCGACGAATCAACATGCCATATATTCGCCATAGACAACCCCGCTCTCGCATGGAAAAGTCAAATACCTAAAAAAACCTCCCTCTTCCACTGGCTAAAAATCTAACCATTGACCAACCAAACGTAAACGTTCACAGGCGGAACCCGCGTCGCCCTACTACGGCCTAACAAACCTCACCATAAACAAGAAAAAACTTCGAAACACAGCCCTAACCACAGGCCTACTATTCTTAGTAACAGTTGCCATCAGAATAATCAACATAATCACCAGCTCCTAAACACAAAACACGGACGGCCAATCAAAGTACAAAAAACCTGGCCACCCCGCAAAAGACAAAATCAACGACCTCATAATTGAAACCGTAAAAAAACAAAAACCCGAAACCGCAAAACAACTAATCAGCCTAATACAACAGCCCCAGGCCTCAACGCCACCAAAAACCATAGAAAAAATCACACTCAAAACCAAACAAAGTTTTCTTGGACCCCGAATAAGATTCGAGGCGCGCTTGTAATATACTTTGACTTCGATAATAAACTCATGTGTGTGGAGTTATGCAACAACAAGCGTTGCAGGTGCCTGCATAACTGAAAATAAGGCAATTTGCCCCTGCTAGATTGTTAACGTTTGCTTTTTCTGAGATCTTAAAGAGCCTTGACTGTTGGTGTGTCCGCACAGCCACAAAGAAATAAATTCAAATTTCGACTTAGAATAATCACTTAATGCTGATTTCTACCACTGGGCATAGTCTTGCTTGGACGACAAATTATTTCTTGGTCTTGATTCTGCATTAGTTAAGTTAACGGCTTCCGCTCAGACTCAACTTCTAAGCGGATCAAAAAAAAAATAAGTCAACAAGAAACATTAGATGGAAAAACATGAAGAAACTACAAATCCTAATAATCGTATTCCTAATTTCGTTATCAATCTGCGCACTCGCGAGTATGCCAGCCAGAGCCCAAACAGACAAGCTGTCTCAATTTGTCTTCAGCGCTATTAGCAGTCCACAAACTGCGGGTTCTGCTTTCAGCATAACGATTACGGCTAAGGCTTCAAACGGCAACACTGTTACGAGCTATACAGGAAATAACACTTTAACGGTGTCTTCAGGAACGATTAGTCCAACAAGCACAACCGCGTTCGTAGCAGGAGTTTGGACTGGTAAGGTAACATTCTCTCAAGCAGGAACAGGCATTTCAATCTCAACCAGTGGCGGCAGCAAATCTGGAACAAGCAACACGCTTACTGTTAATCCGGCCGCTCTTGACCACTTCGTCTTTAATACTATTAGTAGTCCTCAGACTGCTGGTTCTGCTTTCAGTGTAACGATTACGGCTAAGGCTTCAAACGGCAACACGGTTACGAGCTACACTGGTAAGCCGACTTTGAGTGTTTCAACTGGAACTATTAGTCCAACTATCACTGGCGCTTTCTCGAGTGGTGTTTGGACTGGTACAGTTACGGCGACTGGTGCGGGTTCAGGAGTTACTATTACGGCTACTGATAGTACTCATTCTGGGACCAGTAACTCTTTTACGGTTGTTTCGGGTGTTGCTGCTCGTTTTGTGGTTTCAAGTGGGGCTTCTCAGGTTGCTGGTTTTGCTTTCTCTGTGACGGTTACTGCTAAGGATGCGTATGGGAACACGACTACGAGCTATACGGGTAGAGTTCATTTTAGCTCTTCGGATTCTGGGTCTGGTGTTAGTTTGCCAAGTGATTACAAGTTCCTATCTGGGGATCTTGGCATTCACACGTTCACTAATAGTATTACGTTGGTGACGGCTGGCACTGGCGTCTCGGTTACTGCTACTGATACAGTGACTGGCTCGATTACTGGTTCTCAGACTGGCATAACGGTGACTCATGCTGCTGCGGTCGTTAATGTTGTGATTTCTCCTGCTGGTTCATCGGTTACGGCTGGGTTGTCTAAGACTTTTTCGGCTGCGGCTTCTGACGCGTATGGTAATACTTGGGATGTGACTTCTTTGACGAGTTGGAGCATAAGTTCTGGTGCTGGCGGTTCCTGGAGCAGTAACGTTTACACTTCTGCGACTGCTGGTTCCTGGACTGTTAATGGAACCTATGCTTCTACGGCTTACACTACTGGTTTGACGGTTAATCCGGCTGGTCTGGATCACTTTGTCTTTAACGCTGTTGCACCTCAGACTGCTGGTTCTGCTTTCGCTCTTACGGTTACTGTTAAGGACGCTTCTGGGAACACGGTTACAGGCTATACTGGTACGCCGTCTTTGACGTATTCTGCTGGGTCGATTAGTCCAACTACTATGAATGCTTTTGTTAGCGGTGTTGGGTCGACTTCGGTTACGGTGAATGCTGCTGGTTCAGACGTTACTATTACGGCTACTGATAGTACTCATTCTGGGACGAGTAACTCGTTTACGGTGAATCCTACTATTTCTGCTTCTGCTGGTGCCGGTGGCGCTATCAGTCCGACTGGAAGTGTAAGCGTCAACTATGGCGGCAGTCAAAGCTTCAATATAACAGCGAACGCTGGCTACTACATTGCCGATGTCGTTGCGGATAACGTTTCTTTGGGTGCCGTTTCATCTTACACCTTCACCGGTGTTCAGGCTGCTCACATGATTACTGCTAGCTTTGCGATTAACACGTTCAATATTACTGCTTCTGCTGGTGCTGGTGGTTCTATCAGTCCGAATGGATCTGTTAGCATTAACTATGGTGATAGTCAAACTTTCAATATAACAGCGAGCGCCGATTATTACATAGTTGATGTCTCGGTGAATGGAAGTTCAGTTGGCGCTGTTAACTCGTATACCTTCACTAATGTTCAGGCTTCAAATACCCTCTCGGCAACATTTGCACCAACACCGACGCCATCACCTTCACCAACTACCACTCCGACCCCTGCACCAACTCCAACACCTAAACCTACAGCTACTCCTACTCCAACTCCATCACCAACGCCATCACCTACTCCAACTCCGTTAGCAACAACTGTGCCAGCGACAATAGATAGTGGCGCAACAGTTGAGATTGCAATCAGCGGAAACATAACAAGCTCACAAATATCCAACGCTACAATCACATCAAACCAACCCACCACAACAACCACAGTGTCCTTCACAATAACAGGACCAAACGCAACAACAGGCTTTAGCAACATGACTATACCAAAAACCGCCATACAGTTCGGAACAACCCCAGTCATATACATAGACGATCAGCAAGCTCTAAACCAGGGCTACACACAAGACGCCAATAACTATTACGTTTGGTACACAACGCAATTCAGCACACACCAAGTGAAAATACAATTCGTGGTACCTTCAACGTTGCAAGCGATATCATTTGGATCTGTGCTTGCCGTCGGCATAACCGTCCCCGAAATCATTTTAATCTACACAGTAATAGCCATCAAACGCCTAAAACGAAAACCTGACAACGCATAACCAACCCTGAAAATTAACGCTCATTTAGCAACGCCCGTTTTTGGGCTTATTTTCTTATTATTCAAACTTTAAGACGGTGATTTGCCACTACTGCAAGAAGCAACCATGTCAGAAGCCAATGCAATCACGCTTGCAACCTTCTTTTTTTTTCAAAATTCCCGGCTCAAGGTTTGAAATAATTGAATTGCCCACAAAGGTGGATTAGATGCTTCAGATCGAGAAGCCCAGAATTAACCAAGTTACAGTCGTACGAAGGGTGTGCCAAACATTGGCTCTAACAACAGCATTGAGCTTATAGACTGCTTGTCTTCTACTGCCAATTGAATGCAAGCTAAACTTGTTTTTATCAGAGTAGCAGCAAGAAAACCCATGGCCTTTAGGCATGGGATGAATTGCGTTAGCTTTAATAGTTAGGTAGCTCTTAACTATTAAACACGTTTAGAACTATTAAAGTTGCCTTGTCCTTTGAGCAATCTCTACTGCAAACAGCGATTGCTTTCAACAAGGCTTGTCAAATAGTTCTGAACTACTGCTTTGAACATAAAGTCTACAATAAAAACGTTTTAAACAAAGCGACATACCCTCAAGTCCGAAGAGAAATTCCCAATCTTCCATCAGCTCTAGTTCAAACTGCAAGAGACGAAGCCTCAGAAATGCTTCTGCGAACTGATTTCGCCAAGATAATTAAGAAGCGCCTATCCGTCAGATACGATAATCGCTGCTTCAAGTTTTATCCCGACTCCAACAATGTTTCGTTGACAACTGTCATGGGTCGCCTAACTTTCTCCTTCAAACATTACAACTACATGGATACTTGGAAAGGCGAGTATACGAATGCTCAGTTAGTCATTCGACGCAACAAGATATTCTTGAATGTTCAAGTGAAGTTGCCCGATGTGGCGATTAAAACTGTTGGGGAAGTCTTAGGCATCGACCGTGGAATACTAAATATTGCCGCTTGTTCAGACAACACGTTTTTTAGTTCTAATCGTTTGAGAGACGTAAAAGGCAGGTATCAGTTTTTGAAACGTAAGCTTCAACACGTAGGCACTCGTTCTGCTCACCGCAAGTTGCAGGTGTTGTCGGGGCGAGAGAGACGGTTTGTGTTGAACACCAACCACTGCATATCTAAAGCTATAGTCAATAAGCCTTTTGACGTGTTTGCGTTGGAGAAACTTGGAATTAGCAAAAAGAAGAAGAATGGAAAACAGTTCAACGGGAAACTGGGCAGTTGGTCTTACACTGAACTTCAGCGGTTCATCCAGTATAAGGCAGAGGCAAAAAGTAAACGTGTTGTTCTTGTGAATCCAAAATATACGTCTCAACGGTGTTCCAAATGCGGTTTTGTGCATAAACAGAATAGGAGCGGTTTAGGTTTTCGCTGTGGTAACTGCGGGTTCAGTTTGAATGCGGATTTGAATGCTTCTCGTAACATCGGGGTGCTTGGCAAGTCTGAGTATCTCAGGCTCTTTGTCAACGAGCCAAATGTAGCGTCAGGTGAAGCTTCGCCTACGGACGTAGTGGATGGCAGCTACAAGCCAATGAATTCATTCATTGGTAGTTGACTTGATTTTGGTAGGCATGCAAGAGTTAACTTTTGAAAGCTCAAACCGTATATATCTTCTTTCAACGGTTTTTGTGATATTTCTTTCTATTCAATCGTGACTATACCAGTAGTAACGTTCAAAATTAGTTTAGTTGGTTCTCTTGTTCTTTGGTTTTGGGTTTTTCTGGTTAAGGTATTGGGTCAGGTGCAATTATGGGATTAAAGGTGTCCTCAACTTGTCTGTGAAAGCAGGATCAGAAAAACTTTACGATTATTGTGGCGGCGCGAAGCGTGAAGGTTATTTTGTATTCGAACATTTCTTTTCCTCCTTAAAATCTAAAAAGCGTCAGGGCGTTATAGTGTGGTTTTTATGTTGACCATTTTCGCTACCTTGCTCTTCTGTGACACCGAGTGTGTGGGTAGGGCGAGTGCTTGTTTTGCAGCTTTTTTGTTTACAGAAGGTTGAACTTTCCAGAAGTGCTAACGTGAGAAAGGCTTGCCGAGATATCGGCTTCTG
>PKYH01000141.1 GCA_003133625.1 Candidatus Bathyarchaeota archaeon
GTGAACGCCTACATTCAAAAGATGGTTGAAGCTGACGGGATAATCTTGGGTTCTCCAACATATTTTGGCATGATGTCGCCTGAAATGAAGGCGCTCATCGACCGCTCGGGCTTCGTAGCTAGAGCCACACCTGGCCTGCTAAAGTACAAAGTCGGAGCAGCAGTTGTTACTGCCAGACGTGCGGGTGCGATGACAACCTTCGATGCCATAAACCACTTCTTCTTGATTAACCAGATGATTGTCCCCGGCTCGTCGTACTGGAACATTGGCATTGGAAACAAAAAGGGCGAAGTTGAAAAAGACGAGGAAGCAATGAAAACCATGGATGACCTTGGCAGAAATATGGCTTGGCTCATCAAAAAACTAAAAACTTAAACATTCATTACACTTAAAGAGCAGGTGCAAGATGCTTTATTGCATTAGAAGGTCTATGCCAGGTATCTTCTTTTTCTCATAAATGATATCCATCAGCTTCGTGAATCCCGTGATCCAAGCCAAATATATTGCCCCGATGACCAGCCAAACAGGAAGCACAACATATGTTATATGTGCGATTGATTTACCTGCACTGACCAAGTCAAATAATCCCACGTATGCCAATGCAGCTGTACTTTTTGTAAGAGAACAGAATTCATTGGTCCATGAGGGAATAACTATCCTAAAAGCCTGAGGAAGAATGACGTGCCTGAGAGTTTGGGCTCTTGACATTCCCGTCGACAGACCAGCATCCATTTGATCTTCAAATATGGTTTCAATGGCGCCTTTCACGTATCCTTTCTGGTAGCCGGCGCTGTTTAACCCAAAAACCAAAAAAGCCGTAAGATAAGGGTCTATAGGGATGTGCGTTATAGTAGGCACAGTGTATTGGGCTAAAAATAGTTGAACGAATATTGGGCTTCCCCTAAAAAACTCCACATAAACCGCAATAACTCCCTTGGCAACTTTGTTCCCATAGATGTCTCCAATCGCCAGCAATGTCCCTATGCCTAATCCCAAAAAGACGCCGAACAGTGTAATCTCCACTGTCAAGAGAAGCCCTTGAAGGATCCAGGGAGCGAATTGGCTGACGAATTCAAACATTACTCTATTCCCTTGTGGTTCTGTTTATTATTCTGGTCATGAATTTTTTAGCTCGCTCGCTGTGAGGACCGTTAAAGAAGTGTACTGGCGTTCCAGTTTCCACGATAGATCCTTCATCGTAGAAAATCATCTCCTCCGCGACTTCACGGGCAAACGGCATTTCGTGACTAACGATAAGCATAGTTGTTCCTTCTTTGGCAAGGTCACGCAGAGTATCGATGACTTCTCCGGTAAGTTCAGGGTCTAAAGCTGACGTCGGTTCATCTAGCAATATTATATCGGGGTTGCGGGCGATAGCGCGGGCTATGCCTATTCTTTGCTGTTGCCCCCCAGACATTTGGTTAGGATACTTATTCATGCATTCAGTTACTTTCACTTCCTTTAGTGCAGCTAATGCTCGTGCTCGGGCTTCTTCTTTGGGCAGTTTAAGCACTTGCCTAAGTGCCAACTCTACATTCCCCAAGGCGGTAAGATGCCTGAAAAGGTAAATATGCTGGAAAACAAAGCCGATTCTCGCCCGTGCTTTATTTAGGTCTACGCCAGGTTTAGTGAGGCATTGTTCTCCAAGGTAGATTTCGCCTTTATCTGGCATGGTTAGCATTGCCATGCACCGCAGAAATGTGCTCTTTCCTGAACCACTGGGTCCAAAGATCAGTTTTATGTCGCCCTTTCTGATTTGCATCGAGACATTTCTTACTGCTTCAAGTTTTCCGTAGTTTTTGTAGACATTTCTAGCTTCCATCACAATATCGGTCATTTTTTTACAATCCTATTTTTTTCTTTCTTTTGTTGCCCCATCGATCAAGCCATAAGGCAATTGGGAAGGTAAGTACAATATACAAAAGGGCTGCAAACACAAATGGCGTTACAACGTCATAAGGTGGAACATTTTTGAGCCAAATAGATCGAGTCATGATTTCGGCTAAGCCGCCGATAACCCAGACATAGGACGAGTCCTTGATTAAGAGCGCATATTCGCTTCCTAAGCCTGGAGTTGAGAAAGTCAAAACTTGAGGAACCATAACATGCCATATTGCTTGCCACTTAGAACAACCAATAGATTGGGCGGCAATCATCTGCTCGTCTCCAACACCTCGAATTGCCCCTCTGAAAATCTGTGATTGATTAGCTCCACTTCTTAAACCAAGAACAAACGCGGCGGTAAAGAAGGCGTTACCGAACGGAAAGGGAAAATATAGGCCTAATCCAAAGAAAAAGAGTAGCATCAGAACGATTTCAGGTATGCCTCTGAAGATTTTCTCATAAGCGTCCACAACAAAACTAACTTCGTTTTCGTACGCTCTTATGAATGCAAGCGGCAAACCGATTGCTATGCCGGCTAAGAAAGAAATGATAGAAATGGAAAGAGTAAGGGGTACTCCTTCCGACAGGAAGATTATCGTATGCGTGAAATCCAATACGGATCACGTTTGTTTAAGCATACCATTTTGCCCTGAGCTGATCTAGTTGTCCAGATTGAATGACTTGTGCCATGGCGCCGTTGAACTGGTCAAGGAAGGTGTTGGCGTTTTTGCTAACTACAAATGCACATGGATAGTATGCATGGTCATAGACAATGCCGATATTTGTTCCCTGAGTCTGATATTGAGCAATCCACGCTGTTGTTATGGGTGTTTCAGCATAAACTGCCTGCACGCTTGGGTTGGCGCTTGCCATGTCTTGGATCGCTGAGGCGAAGTCATTCCATGACCTTATCGATACTCCTGCAGCTTGGAGTTCCTGTTGCTCAGTTGTTCCATCTTGCGTTCCAACAGTTAAGCCGAGAGTTTTCAGGTCTTGCAGTGAGGTTATGTTGGTTATTGCTAGCGAGTCGATTTTACTTTGGAGCATGATAACTTGAGCTCTTGTTGTGCTATGAGGCATTGTAAATGAAACTTGTGCAAGTCTATCTGGTGTCACTGAGAAACCGCTGACTCCCATGTCGAGTTTATTCTGCTGGACAGATGTTATGATGGCGTCGAAACTTACGCTTTGCCAATCCACGGTCAAATTCAATTGAGCCGCGACGGCGTTTGTCAGGTCAACTTCGAATCCGACGATCTTATTGGTGCTGTTGTCGAGCAATTCGTAGGGTGGCCAACTTGGGTCTGTGCCGACTCGGATGACTCCTGTTTGCTGAATATTGTTCCATACCGTGTCTTCTGTTGACGTGTTTTGCGCTAAAAGGAACGGGCTAGAGACGAGACCGACAGCGAAGCCTACAATGAGCATTATTACAACTAGACCTATGGTGATTATTTTTGCCATGTTTTTGTTTCTCCCAGCCCTCATATCTCGATGCTTTATATATTTAAGCTTAAGCCATGCTCCAAAAAATGAAATTTTTGAGCAGTTTTCAAAAGTGAACTATTTTAAATGCACCGAGACGAGCGCTATTGCGATTACTATGAAGAAGGCTCCTATGGTGGAGAACACGGTAACAGGCTCTTTCAACACCACGATGGATAGAATGACGGCAACCACTATTTCAGACAAAAGCAGAACTGTAGAAGTAGATGCAGAAAGATGCTTAAGCCCCTCCAGCCACAAGTAGTATGGCAGAACCCAACAAACAATTGCCGTGTAAAGAATAGCCAACCATGCATACTCTGTCAAAGCAAAAAACCTGGGTCCAGACAAAAGCGTGAAAGGCACAATTGTAAATAGTGTTAATACAAGCACCCAAGTCATAGACTGAAATGTCGCCGAAGTTGAATTCATAATCAACTTCTTATTATAAACCATGAACAGCGCCCAAGCAACGCCTGAACAGATAAGCATAAAGTCCCCAACAAACTGCCCCGCGCCGAAAGTTGAAAAATCCAAGTTAGTGCTAACAAAAACAATACCAACCAAACCAAACAGAACACCCACAATTTTCTTCCGAGAAAAACTTTCACCCAGCAGCTTGGGGCTTAAAAGGGCAACCCACATGGCACTTAGGTTTATGAAAAGCGCAGCCTTTGCTGCAGTCGTATAATTCATGCCGACATATTGGAGCAAGTAGCCTATGCCATTTGCGATTCCCAAAAAGGCGAGCAGTTTTTTGTCTGCTATTTTGAACTCGAGTTTTCTGAGAAGCAGCATGGTAACCAGCAATGCGATTGAGGCGACCAAAAAGCGCCAGAAGACAAATGCAAACGGGTCAATATACGTTAATCCGATTTTGATGACTGGAAATGAAGTGCCCCATAGGATCCCTGCCAGTATGGTAAAGAAGACGGCTTTGCTTTTCTTGGTTAACAGTGGATTGGGCAAACCGCTCGTGTCCTCCTCGCTTTCTTCATAGGCAGGCTGCGTTAATAAAAGCATTTTTGCCGAGATATGGATTACAGGCTTAGAAATATCATAAAAAAAAAGCAGCCGAGAAGAGAGAGAAAGCTTATTTCATTATTGCTTTCAAATCTTCGTCTGCTGTTTTGATTGGCATTATGTTAAATTTTTCAACGAGCACCTTGAGTATGTTCGGTGTTATGAATGCTGGAAGGCTTGGTCCAATGCGGATGTCTCTTATGCCTAAGTACAGCAGTGATAGCAATATGGCAACTGCTTTTTGCTCATACCACGACAGCACGAGTGACAATGGCAAATCGTTAACCTGCACGCCAAAAGCGTCTGCTAATGCTTGAGCTATCTTAACAGCTGAGTAAGCATCATTACACTGCCCAATGTCCAGTAAGCGCGGGATTTCATCGATTGTGCCCAGCTCTTTATCGAAGAAGCGGAACTTGCCACAAGCTAAGGTTAGGATGATTGTGTTTTTGGGTGCTTTTTCAACGAGTTCTGTATAGTAGCTTCTGCCCGGTTTTGCGCCGTCGCATCCGCCCACTAGTATGAAGCGCTTAATGTGCCCGTTCTTCACAGATTCTATGACTTTGTCTGCCACGCTCAGTACCGCGTTTCTGCCAAACCCGACCATAACGTACTTGCCTTCAGTATCTGCTGGAAAACCGGGCAACTCCAATGCCTTGGCAATTACCGGCGAGAAGTCTTTGCCGCTTATGTGTGGCACGCCTAGATACCCGACTGGTCCTGAAGTGAAAATGTTGCCCTTGTAGCTTTCTACTGGTTTTTGAATGCAGTTGGTCGTCATTAGAATTGCGCCTGGAAAAGCGGCGAACTCTTTTTGCTGGTTAAACCATGCTGTTCCATAGTGACCGTAGAAATGCGGATACTTCTTCAGTTTCGGATAGCCATGGGTGGGAAGCATTTCTCCGTGAGTGTAAACGTAGATGCCTTTGCCTTCGCTTTGCTTTAGAATCTCTTCCAAATCGATGAGGTCATGACCTGAAACGAGTATGGCTTTGCCTTTTTTGTGGCCAAGAGGCACTTTCGTTGGCGCTGGATGACCGTAGGTTTCAGTGTTTCCTGCATCGAGCAGTTCCATTGCGCGTATGTTGATTTCGCCGCATTTGAAAACTAAACCTACTAACTCGTTAACGCCAAGTGACTTGTCAAGTGGAGCCGCTAATCCTTCATGGATAAAATCGAACACTTTGTCGTCTTTCTTTCCGAGTAGACTGGCATGGTATGTGTAGGCGGCTACTCCTTTTAACCCGTAAGTTAACAGCCACTGAAGCGAATGGAGGTCTGGATCAATTGTTGGGTCAGAGTTTATTCCGTAACGTTTTCCCTGTGCAACTAAGCCTGCCGTCGTGTTTTCCAACTGTAAATTGAATGTCGTGTTAACTTTGCCTTTTACTGACCGCAATCTGCCGCGTAATTGTTCTTGCAGGTGTGCCGTTTTTCTTATGTAGGCAGCTATTGCTTCTGGGTCAAAGTTCACATTAGTCAAAGTAGCAAACAATGCTTCGCAAGTGAACACGTCAATTTTTTCCTCTTTTATTTGAGCTTTTCTTGCCTCATTTGATAGTTGGCTAAGACCTCTAAGCATGTAGACAAGCAAATCTTGAAGCGCTGCAACGTCTGCTGTTTTTCCGCAAACGCCCGCTACTGTGCAGCCTTGACCTTTGGCTGTTTGTTCACATTGATAGCAAAACATTTGGTTTTGACTCATATTTTTCACCTTGAAATAAGTATTATGATTAATGGCAGATAGCTATTGTCCCGAACATTTTAGGGTTTTACAAGCGCACTTGAGATATGATGAGTAAAATATCAAGTAAGCCCTGCTGGCAATAGGTTTTTCAAACGCTCGCAGAACAAGAAATTTGAATCGATAAAGATGTTTTTTGCCAATTTTTTGAATGCATTGAAAATATCTTCAATTTCTAAGCTATACAAGCAATCACTTGGCGTCGAACTCTTCGGCGAAGTCTTTTACTTTTATAAATTTGCCATGCTTGCGGGCTTCTTCTATTTCGTTCACGAATGCTGGTATTAAACTTTTAACCATAGACTCTCCCTGCGAGTTAGGCCTCATAATACTATTAATATGAAATTATTTAATTTTTGATTTGTGGTTGATAGAATTTTCAGCCCCAGTATGGATCGTGAACGGTAAAAAAAAGGATGAGAGTTGAGAGCTGTCTTGTTTTACGCTAGTTTAGTTAGATTTTGTAGTATTTTGCATACAGCACTATGCCTATTGCTAAGATGGCTACGCAAGACACAGATGCGACCGCTAAATCCAAGAGTATGGTTGGGCTTGTGAGGGCTGCGCCTCTGAGGAAAAGCGAAGTTAAAGCGTTCAACACCGTGTTTGCGCCGAACCAAAGCATAGGCAAAATCGGCAACGAACAATTAACAGCTTTCATCGCTGGCGACGATTTGAAAGCTAAACAAACTGTAGCTCAGTTAACTCGTGACATTGGTTTTGACCCGGTGGATTGTGGGCCATTAAAAGCAGCGCGTTATCTTGAAGCCATGGGAGTGTTAATCAACTTAGCTTACAATTATGGAATGGGAACAAAAATAGGCTATAAACTCGTAAAAGCCTAAGTTCTTACTTTAGCGTGCAATTTTGTTTGAAAGCAAGTTACTTTTAAGGGAAAAGTTTAAGGGTTATAGTTTGTTATGGTTTCGCGTATTCTATCGTTGAGGGTTTATGCTTGAGCACTAAATTGGAAACAATCGAAGAACGCAAAGCAGAAGTCTTAATCAAACTAAGAAAATACAAACTACTCGAAAAAGAAAAATATGAAGGCGAAATCGGCTACATCATCGACATCCCGCAAGACAAAGAGAAAGCACTCGTCTGGTGCATCTTAGGCGAAGCAACCGTCGGCATCGCAGCCATGAACACGCTGTACAAAGTAATGAAAGAAAAAGACATCGACAGAGCCATCGTAGTCACCGAAGGACGCTACACGCATGCTGTTAAACTTGGCGCCAAAAAGAAAAAAGTCGAACTACTACCCAAGTCTTTCCCAGTTTTCGACATTTTCGAGCACGCACTAGTACCATTCCACGAAATCCTAAGCGAAAAAGAAAAGACACAGCTTCTCGCCCAATACAAAGTTAAGCCCTACCAGATACCACAGATAAAATCAGGCGACCCAGCAGTGAAAGCCATCGGCGCAAAACCAGGCGACGTACTGAAAATCACAAGGAAAAGCTCAACTGCAGGCGAATACGTTACTTACAGGTACGTAGTAGAGTAAAAGAATATATTTCAGTAACTAACCTGCAAGTTCTCGGTTGTTATTGCGTTGCTATTTGTCGAACTAGCCTCGATTTTCATTGGTTAATGTATAAAGAAATGACTTTAATTCATCTCGCATTGCTCATTCGTATTCACATATTAAAAATAATTTCATGAACCTTCGAGCGGTTTCTGCGCTATTGCGGTTTAAGATGGAGAAAGGCGAAGTCCTGATTGATTCACGCGGCAGAGGTCAATTTTGTTGATGAATTTCTTTATCAAATTGAGGGGAGGGGGTAGTTTTTTGCGTGGCCGTTTAAGTAGCAAAAAGAGGGCATCCCCTTGGATAAACCGGTTCACAAACAAGCCTTTGAATGCTAGTTATGGACGTATATAGAAAAAAATTATTTAGCAATCATGATTTCCGTCGACTTCACGATTGCTTCCACTTCATCGCCAACTTTAATATCTAAATCTTCAACTGCTTCCTTAGTTATAACTGCCGTCACAGTTACAGGCATTTTTACCTCAACCTTAACTTTGGCTGTAATAACGCCTTTCTCGACAGCTATTACTTTTCCTTTAAAACGGTTCCTTGCACTTAACTTCAAACCTTTCACCTCCAAACTCCCTGAATCCGATAAGACCTTGCTTAAGTAGCTCTCAACTTGCTTATACTCACCGAGTAAACTTCTGCCTAAATCAGTTAACCTTGCGCCTCCTCCACCAGATTTTCCACCTTTATAAGTTTCCACTATTGGCTCTTCCAGCGCCTTTCGAATATCCTGCAGGTAATTCCAAACGTAACGGTAGGACATTCCTAAGGTTTCTGCAGCTTTAGAAATCGAATTTTCCTTGCCGATGGCTTCCAGAATTTCGGCTCCGCCTTTGCCTATTACTGGTTTGCCTTTGTGTTCTATCCAGACTTTGCATGAGAGCTTATGTTTTTTGTTAGTAAGCATTCTAGGATATGGTTATGTCGCAAAGACCATATAAAGCTAATCAACGCAACGATTTAAATTAAGCAATTAAAACTCCAGTTCACCGTTAACGAATTTGCGTGATATTTCACTTTTCGGATTATCAAAGAAATCCTCAGGTGTAGCGACTTCTACTATCTCGCCGTTGTAGATGTGAACTATTTCATCTGCCATTCTTCTCGCTTGACTAAGATTATGGGTAGCCATCACTATAATGCGCTGAGCACTCTTTCTACTAACCATTGCCTTTTCAATAATACTTGCGCTGTTCGGATCCAAATTCGCTGTCGGCTCATCCAAAAGCAAAACCTGCGAATCAAGCAAAAATGCTCTCGCTAAAGCGATTCTCTGCTGCTCTCCGCCTGAAGTCTTTTTCGCCCTTCGCTTTTCAAACCCTGAAAGCCTCACTGCTTGTAGGGCCTCCGCGACTTTTTTTGCAATCTCCGCTTTTGGCACTCCCCTAATTCTGAGACCATACGCCAAGTTATCGTAGACGTTCATGCTGAACATTGCACTTTTCTGGAAAACCAATGTTGAAACTTGACGTAAAGCTTTACAATCAATATTTTGATTGTTAAATAACAGTTTTCCAGCGTCGGCGTTTTCTAAGCCAGCCATTATGCGCATGAGTGTTGTTTTGCCTGCGCCGTTAACGCCTAAAAGAACAATTATTTTGCCGCCTTGCATTTCTACCGATACTGAATTTAACGCTTTAACAGAAAGGTAATTCTTTTTGATATCTACTAGTTGAAGGCGAACGCTCACGGTTTTAACTCCCGCCTAAACCTCTCCAGAACGGCATTTTGTTCCATAACCCATCCTCTTGCCTCACTCGCTCTATGAGGCTAATGGTTAACGCTAAAGCGAGTACTATTGCCATAAGTATTATTGCGTATGCCATAGCGATGTCGAAGCTTCCGAAGTTTATTTCAAGAGCGATAGCGGTAGTTAAAACTCTTGTTTCTCCAAGCAAGTTTCCGCCTACGATGGTAGCTATGCCAAGCTCGCCAAAACCTCTGTTAAAACCTGCCGTTACAGAAAGCACCATGGACCACACTGTCTCACGAATAAGGGTTAAATTAGTTCTAAAGCCTGATGCACCAAGGGTTTTAGCTAAGTCTCTGAGTTGAGTGTCTGCTGTGCCAAGAGCGTTTGCTGTAAAACTTACTATGATTGGCGTAACTAGTATGGCTTGGCCGATTGCGATGCCATTAAGCGTGTACAACAGGTGAAAGGAACCCAATTCGCCTTGTCTAGATAAAAGCAAATACATGAGCAGTCCTAAGGCAACGGTTGGTATGCCTATTAAAGCGTTAAAGAAGCCTTTGATAAACCATTTTCCCCTAAAATTGTATAAGCCTAAAACTACAGCTATTGGAATACTCCAAACGCATGACAATAATGTTCCCAAGCCTGCAACATAGATGGTTCTGTAAACTGTTGCGTAAACTTCAGGATCACCGCTTGCGATTAGGTTAATTGCTTGCTGAAAGGCTTGAACGATAATATCAGCCATGCATATCACAAAAGAAATAAGGGGAATTTTATTTGAGCTTTTCCATACTATTCTTTGTTTATTTTAACACTGCTTTGACTGTACGTTGATGGTTGTGCAAGCATAAGTTGTTGGCTATCTGTAGAGTAATAGTTTGGAACGCTTATTGAAGCGCTGAGGTTCATGTTTGCTAGTGCATCGTATGATGGCGAGTACAGGTTGCCTGCGTTGTATCGATATGCCGCTGGACATTCAGTTCCATTAGCATTGATGGCATTAGTTGAATTGATGTAAGCGTAACTTTGAACCCAACCGAGCAATGTGGCGTTAGGCGCAGTGCCGCTAACTAAGGGTACAAAGGAACTGAACAGTTGCTGCCCATAAGTTGATACCCCATAGTTTGCTATTAATTGTTGGCCTTCGTCGGAAACTAGATAGTTTACAAATGTCAGTGCAGCGTTAAAGTTTATACTGGTCAGGTTGGCGTTTTGGGGGTTGTCAATTATTGCGCTGTACACGTTTAGTAGGGCTTGTTGTGCTTGAATCTCGATTTTCAGTTGTATGTTGCCGGGATTGTAGTAGGCGAGGTAGGTGCCTGTATCTGATAGGATGTATCCATTTAGTTGGTTAGCGACCAGTAGGGAGGCTCCCATGCCTGAACCGGTGGATTTGAACCATGAAGTTTGCTGAGTAAGTTGAGTGTAGTTGTAGCCAGCAGCTTTCCATAGATTACTCTCTGCCGTAGCTGTTCCTGAACCATCGTTTCTAGTGACCCATATAACTTGACTATTGGTTTGTGCCGCAGTGTAGAGTTTTATCAAGGCTTGGCTTACGTTAGTCATACCGCTGATGCCTGCAGGGTCATTTGCAGGTCCAACGATGACAAAGAAGTTGTATGCTATGATTTTGCGGTCTACTCCATATCCGCCTGTTAAGAAAGAGACTTCCTGTGATGGGGAATGGACCAATATCATGTCTGCATCGCCTCGCTGCGCGGTTTGTATTGCGGCGCCTGTTCCTAGCGCAACGAAGTTGACTGTTATCCATGGATATTTAGTTTGGAAGGCTTCTTTTATGTCGCCTGTGCCGGGGGTGTCTTCGAGTCCTGTGTCATGTAGACTCGTGGTTGTTGCAACTGTCAGTGTTGTGGGACTAGGAGTCGGCGTTGGAGATGGTGAAGGAGTAGGTGATGGTGTAGGGCTTGCGGTTGGACTTGGAGATGTAGATGGCGTTGGTGTTGGGGATGGTTGCGAGTTCTGTGTGCTTTGCATGTAAGTGTAAGCAGCGTAAGCGCCTATTCCAGATACAATTATGACTATTAAAAGAACTGTTATTATTTTTGTTACTGTATTCATTTTTTTCACTGTTTTTAGGGGAACGTTATGCATATATAAGCATATCGGCAACTAAGCGATTGAAACAACATACCCATCAACAAAAAACATAAACTCCAACAGAGTACAACCATCTAAGCAGGGCATTTCCTATCTTCCGCCAGCTCGCTGAGAATCACCAGCGCTTCGCCGAGTGGCATGTCCAGCCTTTCCGCAAGCTCATTTGCTTTTACGTCGGCTTTTTGAGGCAATATGCTATCACGAGTGTAAGCCTTATGAGTCGGGTACATAACCGAGGCATGAACAGCCTCAACAAGCAACTGCCAAAGTTTCTCTTTAGAGTACTCTTCCAAATTCATAGGCATTCAAATCATGCATATGCTATTAGGGTTATTAACCTAACGCAAAATGCACAAGTCAACATACAATAAACTTAATACCTCGCCGTTGCGGCTTGAATTATCAGAGGTTGACTTTTTTTGAAAGCTGCTGTTTACCGAGGACCACACGACATCAAAATCGAAGAAGTTCCGGAACCAGAAGTTTCGGGCAGAAAAGTGCTTGTTAAATTCAAGGCTGGAAGCATCTGTGGAACTGACATGCACCTTTACCGGGGCGAGTGGAAATGGATGAAAAAAGGCTTGATAATCGGGCATGACGCTTGGGGAGTCCGAGAAGACACGGGTGAACGAGTTGTTATGGTGCCCATTGTGAATTGCGGTCACTGCTACTATTGCCTCAGGGGACTACCAACCTATTGTGTTCGGGGCAAATTTTACGGGCTTACACGAGACGGTTTCTTCGCAGAAAATAAAGCCATGCTGCCCAGAAGCCTAATTCCCATACCCTCAAACGTCAGTGACGAGGAAGCAGCAATAGTGGAACCAGTCGCTTTGGCACTTCGCGTGCTGGATTACCTGAAGCCTAACGTTGGCGATTGGGTAACCATACTTGGGCAAGGACCCATCGGGTTACTCATGACTCAGATAGCACAGCTGAAAGGGTGCCGAGTTATCGCAGTTGACCTTGAGGATTACAGGCTTGAGCTTAGCCAAAAGTACGGTGCTGATTCGGTTATTAACGCGCAGAAAGAAGATGCAGTTAAGACAGTTAGAAAGCTAACGAAGAGAGGCTCAGATTTTGTGATTGAAGCTGCAGGAACCACTCGCACAGTAGAGCAAACGCCCTATTTGGTTAGAAAAGCGGGCAAAGTCGCGCTGGTAGGCGAATCAAAGGGCTACTTGAACTTGGAGGATGCCGATGAAGCCTTGTTTTTCACAATTTACATTTCTCCAGTTGAGTATCCGTCGGCTGTAGAGTTAATCGCTAGAAAACTTGTGGATGTAAAAGGGCTTATTACGCATAGGTTTAAGCTTGCCGAATTTGAAAAGGCGCTGCAAACAGTTGATACTTTATCGGAAAAGCCTTTGAAAGTTATTATAACTCAATAAGCGTTCCAAAGAGCAACGTTTACCGCAAAGTATATTTCTGTTAGAGTAAGTGTTAACCCCAATTTCACAAATAGAAAACGGAGCTAACAATCGTGCCTGTAGAAGCGGTAATATTTGATTTAGACGGAACACTTGCCAACTTCAACCTAGATTACAAGACGCTCCGCGCTGAAGTCAGAAGTTACCTAATAAGAACAAGTGTCCCCGCATCCCTTCTAAACGTTAACGAAAGCATTTTTGAAATGCTGAAAAAAGCCGAGATTTTCGTCAAAAACAACAAACCTGCTGAAGCATTTGAGGAAATCCGCAGTCAAGCCTTGGCTATCGCTGAAAAATATGAGATGGAAGCTGCCTCAACCACAAGTTTGCTGCCCGGAGCCAATGAAATGCTGAAGGAGTTGAAGCGGATGAATTTGAAAATGGGTTTATGCACTACCAGCAGTGAAAAAGCCGCAAAGTATATTCTGCAACGCTTCAAGATTGAAGATTTCTTCCAGAGTGTGGTTCCCCGAAACAAAGTAAAGTATGTTAAACCGAATACGGAACAGTTTGAATTGGCACTTAAAGCGTTAGGCGCGCGTCCAAAAGCCGCTGTGATAGTTGGAGATAGCACGGTGGACATGCAAAGTGCAAAGGAACTGAAAGCCATCGCAGTAGGTTTGCCAACTGGCCTTTCTACAATGGAGCAGTTGATGAGCAATGGCGCAAACTACATTATAACTTCATTAACTGATTTGCCAGTTCTTATAAAGAAAATAAATGAGGGTTAAGCAGCGGTAACGACGTCGTCTTTGCAGATGAGTTGTCTTTCCCTTAACAACCGCTTCAGTATCTCGGAGAAAATTTCTTTGGTTCCTTCGCCTGAATGGTTTATCCCAAATACTTTTGCGGTCTCAGCAATCAATGAATCCTCACTTATGCCTAAAGCGTACTGAGCAACCAGTTTCATAGCGGACTCGACTTCTTCAGGCGGAATATACTCAGGTTTCCGTTTGGATTCAGGTATGCCTTGAACTGGAACGCGGATTGGTGTTTCTTTGAGTTCAGGCGGCCAAAGGAAACTGCCTTTGATTACTACTTTTTGTTCTCTTAGCAAGTTGCTGAGTGCTTCTTTCACAGCATGAGTTATTTGCGGTGTTACCTGTTTGATTCCCCATGCGGATGCTAATCGTTCAACTGCATAATCATAGTGAACTGGGCCTTCCTTTTCCACAAGTTCCGCAAGGAGTTTTGTTTGTATTTCTCTGTTTTCTGGGAAATGAAACTCGTTTTTTTGTCGGGAATCGTATGTGGAGTTGGCTGTGGCAACTTTAATGTAAGGATTAAACGTTGCTTTAAGCGGGTGAATTTTGTAGGGTACGCCGATTTTTTCGATGCCTGCAAACTGGATTTTTTGAACGTCAGTTTTTGGTACCAAACTCTCTTTAACATCAACAATTGGTTTTTGAGCGTCTTTTTCAAGCTGTAACTTGTGAGCTTGTTCAAGAGCTTCTTTTAGCCGTCGGATTTCAGAGTCGCGCCTTGCAACCCAAGCTGGAGACCAAATACGGTAAATCCGCCAGCCTAGCTGCCTTAGCACTTGCTCTCGCAGTCTGTCTCTGTCTCGTGCGCTACTGCTAGATTTGTATGTGGCGCCATCGCATTCCACTCCTAACAGGAAAGATCCAGGGTTAACTGGGTCAACTACGCCAATGTCAATTCTGTAACCGCTGCAGCCTACTTGTGGAACAACCTCGTAGCCCATCTTTTTTATTTCCGCTGCCACGTCTTCATCTAAAGCTGACTCGAACTCGCCTTCTTTTGGCATAACTGACTCCAATGTTTCAGGTCCTCTCTCAGCATAATCAAGATAGTAACGTAGAGTTTGCACGCCGACTGCTTTAGTGTCAGGGTCAATGTCAGAAGACTTAATTGAAGTGATCAATAGTACTTTTTCGCGGGCACGTGTGACTGCAACGTTTAAGCGTCTTTCGCCGCCAGGCTTGTTTAATGGGCCAAAGTTCATTGTCATTTGTCCCTGCTGGTCGTACCCGTAGCCGACGCTGAAGAATATAACGTCGCGTTCGTCGCCTTGAACGTTTTCTAAGTTCTTAACGAAAAAGCCTTCTAATCGGTCTTCCTTAAAGAACGGCTCGAAATCAGGCTGCTCTTTTAATCGGCGGTCTATGGCTTCTTCAACGGCTTCCATTTGTGCTATGCTGAAGGTTACAACGCCTAAGGTTTTCTTTGGATATAAGCGGAAGTGCTCAAAGACGAGGTCTGCCACTTTTTCAGCTTCTTTGAGGTTGTCTCTTTTGCCGCCTCGGTCATAGATGCCGTCAGGAACGTGGATTAGTTTTACGCCCAGGGTGTCATGTTGAGCTTTTGCTGCTGGGAAAGTTATTAGTGTATCATCGTAGAAGCGATGGTTTGAGAACGCAATTAACTCTTCATGTTTGCTGCGGTAGTGCCACCTTAAAGTTTTAACTGGCAATCCAATGCCTAAACACTCGTCCAGTATGCTGTCGAAGACTTCAACGTCCTCGTCGCTTAACTCGTCCCAGTCAACATCGTCGATTAAGTTTTTCTGGAAGAACGATGTGGGCGGCAACTGCTTGTTATCTCCTGCAACAACCAGTGTTTTTCCACGGTAAATTGCGCCGATAGCGTCTTCAGGGACAATTTGCGATGCCTCATCGAACAGGACTAAGTCAAACTTGTTATTTTCAGGGGGAAGGAACTGGCTTACCGTCATGGGACTCATCAGCAAACAAGGCTTTAGTTTAACAAGCAGGTTAGGAATCTTTTGCAGTAACGTGCGAATCGGCATTAAACGCCTCTTCTTTGCCGCTTCCTTGAGAAGAATGTTAGCTTCTGAATCGGCTGCTTGAACCAGTATGTCTTGGGGTTTTCTGCTGTTTGCCGCTTCAATAACCATGCTGGATGACAATCGAATAAGGTCTTGGTCTAGTTTTTTGAAGTCAGCGATTAACTGCTCATGGTTTTCCCTTCTGAACCTGCCGAGCTTCGGGTCTTCGTTGTAGAGGTTGTTTATCCATTCTTGATAGACGCCTCTGCGGAAAACATCAACCAAGTCGGCTGCTGGAACACGCTGTTCCGCCAAGCGACTGAAGAACTGGTCTAAGCCTCTTAAGGCAAAGCGGTTTTTGATGTCTTTGAAGTCAATCCAAACCTGCAGGTCATCAACGCGGTCTCGAAGCGCTTTGATTCGTTCGCCGATTACTTTTATTTCTAAATCTTTTAGTTTCTGGTTTTGGTATTTCATTTCTGTTTCAAAGCGCGCTTCAAAATCAGCCAGAGCTTTTAACGAAGCGTCGTACTTTTGGTTTAGTTCTGTGCTTGATGGTGCAGCGGTTGGTCCTTGAGCGGCAATTTGTGCGAAGGCTTGTGGAACTGGGATGTCAGCGAATGCTGCTTGAACTTTTTTTGTCCATTCGAGAACTGTTAGGATGCCTTGCCAGTTCGTTTCCAACTCATTGAAGCGTGCGCCGAATTTTGCTTGAAGTTGAGCTTTTTCGCCTATGATGGCGGCTTCTTTCTTTCTTATGTCCTCAGCGTTTTTGAGGTCGACTAGGAGTTGCTTGTAGTTTTGGGGCTCTTGTTTGCATGTTGTTAGTGTGTCTTTTGTCAGTGTGCACAGTGGGTTTAGTTGTTTTTCTGTTTCGTTCGCCCATTCCTCAAGCAGTGGCAGTGACGTTTGAGTGATGGATGCAGCTGATTTAGGCATGTTTGCGGGTATGAGCGTTTCTAAGTCTTTGCCAAGCTGCTCCCACTTGTCAACTGATTCCTGCAGTTCTAAGCCTAAATTCTTAATCATGGGCGAAGGATTCGAACTGTTAGTAATTAGTTTGAGAAGAGTTTCAGGGATTTGTGTTGCCCATGACAGCTTTCGGATTTCATCTGTTAGTTCTATGGCTTTTTCTGCGCCTTGGAAGTCTGTTTTGTATTTACGGTAGAAGTGACCAAGCAAACTGTGGACTGTTTCAGCTGACGCCTCAATCTCAGCATGCAACTTTTTGACTTTTCGCGCATCAATCAGGTCGTTTAGTACGGTTTTTGGAACTTTGCCGTCGTCGGTTAATCTGGCGATTTGTTTTTTGTCGCTGTAATAACTTGGCGTGAATATTTTTAGGAAGCTTTGGTATGGTCCACTGTATCGTCTTATGAGTTCATCAAGGTCTAGCGCGTAAATTCCGTCGCTGTAAGTTGCGTCTAACCTGCTTCTTAGTAAGTTATGGTCTTGGTAGAGCCGTTTTGCTTTTGATACTATTTCTTGAACTTGCTCGAAATAGGCTGAATCAAACCACTGCGGCTCCGGCTTGTCTACTGCGAAGCATAACAGTGCCATTCTGGATAATTCTTTTATTTGCTTAACAGTCAAGCCATCACTATCTAATCCAAGCAGTGAAGCGAGCGCTTGAGAATTCTCACGCCACTTCTTTGCGGCTAACTGCGTGTTTCTTATGAAGGCTAAGAGTTTTTCTCGTTTTTGCAAAAATTCGCCTTCTTCCAACCCTACCGCTGGAAGCATCTTGCTAAGCGCTTCAAGTGCCTGTTTCATCTCTGCCGACCTATGGAGAACCAAGTTAAACAAGGATGGATTGTACCGTTCCATCAGGCTGGCGCGTGTGTTCTGTATCCAGATGCTGGTGTCATGGTAGGTTTTGGCTTCGCTTACGAGTTTGTCAATGTCTGGGTTTGTTAGCCAGTATGATTCTGGCTTTGGGCTTTCGTAGAGGAACTTGCTTACTTCAATTAGCCATTTTATCCGCGCAAACGTTTCAGGCGGGAAAACTCCAAGTTTAGCGGAGAAATCTTCAGTTTCCAGCTGAAGTTCACTTAGCGTTGAGCCTATTTTTTCAAGAGTCGTTAACAATTCAGAGCGGATTTCAAGGTTGTAGGCATCAGCGCGGTATCCTAACCAAGGGAAGTCTGGTTCTTCTATTACTTGCCAAACCTTGCTCAGTTGAGAAACGAGGTCTTCAAGTTCATGCATTTTCTGAGGAGTCAACGTTCCCAGTTCAGTTAAGCCTACGGGAACAAAAGGCACACGCTCAAGGCTTGAGATTAAGCTTAAAACTTCGTAGGCGCTTCTCTGCAAGTACGGGCGTTTCTCATGCAGTGCTGTAACGTAACCGTTTAATGCTTCGCGGTACTCAGTCATCTTCTCGAACTCATGAGCTGATGGCAATTTGCGGGGGACAAGGTTTTCGTCGAGGCTGCGTTTGAGTTCAGCTACGACTTGCTGTTTGTTGGCTTTGCTGCTGTGAAGTTCAAGGCAGAAATGCGCTAAACCAACTTCGCTTAGTCGTTTGTAAACAACCTCTAGAGCGGCCATTTTGTCGCTTACGAAGAGCACGGATTTTCCGTTGGCGATGCATTCTGCGATTATGTTTGCGATGGTTTGGCTTTTTCCTGTGCCCGGTGGACCCTTCATGACGAAGCTTTGTCCACGCAGGGCGTATTCGATGGAGACTCGTTGGCTGCTGTCGGCGTCAAGCACTTGATAGGTTTTTGCGGGAGCCTCAATTTTATCAACGTCTTTCTCGTCTGGCAAGCCGTCTAAAATGAGGTTGTCTTCTTTGATGCCGGCGATTGCTCGAATTATTGCGTGCTGTGTAACTAAATCAGCGTTTGCTTCCAGGTCTTTGTAAATGACTAGTTTTTGGAATGAGAAAAGCCCCAGGTCAACTGACGGCTCTGCTTTCCAGCCCATTTCAGCAATAGCTTGATTAACCAAGTTGAAGTAGTCTGCTAGGTTTTGGTTTTCCCATTCGTCGGGCAAAGGTGGCAGGTCAATTTTGTAGTCGTTTTTCAGTTTGACCTGTAATGCGGGGTTTAAGACTGCTTCTTCTTCAACTGGCGGCACCGCGATTGCATAGGGTTGGCGAATAGAATCCCTTGTTAACTCTAAAGGTACAAGAATTAGGGGAGACTGGACGCCTTCTTTTGTTTCCAAGTCTACCCAGTTTAAGGTGCCGAAAGCGGCATGAAAAATGCGAACGCCCCGTTCTCGGTAGTAAAGAAGCGAGCGCCATTGCAAGTTTTTGAGGCTTCTTTCAAGGTCTGCACGAGTTAAGCTTCCGCAGACCAGTTGATTTGCTGATGGGCGCTTTGGTTCTTCAGGCAGGGCGGCTGTTGCGTTGGCTTTGGCTGTTTTAGCTTTAGTTTTGCCTTTTGCCTTCTCTGGCTTTTCAGGCGTCTTGGTTTCTTCTGGAGGCAACCAGAATTCTAAACGACGCTTTTTCAATACTAGCGCGTTGAAGACTGCTTGCGGGTCAGGCTGCGAAACGGGAAGGTTTCCTCGCCTTGTTTTATGGAAATATAGTAGGTTGTTTCTTTTTGACAGGTCGATTAATCGAGACTTCCAATCTTCAACTCGTTTCATAGGTTGAGAGGTAACAGTTTGCGTCATTAAACCACATCCACACACGATAGTGCATTATTGTGCGGATGTTTCTTTAATATTTACGGTTGTACCGCGGCAATTCAAGCAATGGATTGGCTTAGTTAAAAGCACTCAAGAGCTGGTTGCTTTTTCAATTGCTTCCAAAAGTACTTGCTTAACGTTTTCTAGCCCTATTTTTCTTGTTTCAAGAACTCTAAGGCCAATCCCTGACTTTTCCAACTCATCTTTGCATTTATCGGCGTTGCCGCAAGTGTCTAAAAGAACAATACCTTTAATGCCGCTGAAAAGATTCGCAAAAGCTGCCTCATCAACGCCTTCATCCCGCATCTTTTCCTTCATGCGCTTGAAAAATCCTATCATTCCAGGACCCATAAACATCAAGTTATGCTCAGGGTCAGCCTCTAAGAATTTACCTTTGCCGCCAAGTTGGCAGTCAATACAATTTACAGCGTCAACTTTGACTACACCATACTCTTCCGCTATCTTCTTCATCTCATTGTTTTGTCCAAGGCAGAGGTCGCCGTAAACTAGCACTACTTTGCCGTGGAAACACTTTAGGGTTTGTTCTAGAACTTTACGCAGGTTTTTCTCTAGAAGCTCATAATCTACATGGAAGTACTTGCTGACAAAAACTAACTCTGCATCAAGGCTTCCCTGTTTGACTAGCTGTTCGATTTCCTCTTTTAGAACGCTACAAGAAACAAGATAAACCTTAGATTTTCCGCTCACTGCTCAGTCAGCTTCTAAAATGAAGCCTAGTTATCCAATCGCCAATAAAGCTTTTGACGATAATATTAAGCAAAAATAGTTTTGGTTGGTCAGGTTGGCTTAAAATTTAAATTCAAGCAAGCAAGCATTAGCTTGATAGGTGAATACCTACTCAGCGATGGGAACATTTTCCCCTCTCTTCCTGAATAAGAAGGGGCTTTTATTTTCCAATCGTTGAGTAGGAAACTCACCTAACTTTTTTAGACCTTAAAGCAGAATTAGCTCTTAGTTATTTTTCGCTTAAAGTGTCAAGGGTTTAAAGCAGTATCTTTGCCACTGCGGCCACTGCTGCGTTGTACTGCATGAACCGAAGTCTAACGTTAACTCCATGCCTATCTTTAGTTGCTCTTGCGTTAAGCCTTGGATCATTCCGGGGATTTTCAAGCCGTTTTCCAGTTGCACGATGCCCACGGCGTAGGGTATTAATGCTTGGAATTGTTGTGGTGCAACGCTGATGACTGTGTAAGTTAGCAGTTTGCCCCTTCCAGAAATACTGACCCATTCGAACTCTTGTGAGAAGCAGTTGTCGCATAAGGGTCTTGGTGGCAAATGGATTTTTCCGCATTTGAGGCATTTTCCAGCCATAAGTTTCTCTTGGCGTAGAAACTTGTAGAACTGCTCAATTGCGAATGGTTCTTGTGCGTTCATTACTGGTCTCTCCTGTAAATGTGAACTGCCGCTGTAGCTCCTGAGCCGCCAACGTTATGCGTTAAGCCTAATTTTGCGTCTTTTACTTGGCGTTTTCCTGCTTGCCCAGTGAGTTGCAGGTATATTTCGTAGGCTTGCGCTGTGCCTGTAGCGCCGACAGGGTGACCTTTGGCTTTTAAGCCGCCGCTCGTGTTAACTGGAATGCGTCCGCCAAGGCGGGTTTCGCCGCTTTCAATCAGCTTTCCGCCTTCGCCTACAGGGCAGAAGCCTAAGTCTTCATA
>PKYH01000147.1 GCA_003133625.1 Candidatus Bathyarchaeota archaeon
CTAATATTAACCAATGCAATCTCTTAATCAAGCATCTTAAATCAAGCCTTGAAAAACGTAAATGCAGGGGCCGGTCGTCTAGCTTGGTTAGGACGTTGGCTTTACACGCCAAAGGTCGCCGGTTCAAGTCCGGCTCGGCCCACTCCTGAAGATTCAAGTTGCACCCAATAAATTAAGGATTTTATTCCATGCTTCTCTGGTTTCCTTTGAGCTCTGCTTTCTTTGAAAATAAAAGCAAACCAGACCGAGCTCTTTGCAGTTACTTATATTTCTCTTCGAATCGTCAACAAGCAAAATTTGGTTAAGGCTACTCCTTGTTTCTTTTGAAATGCATTCAACTTGGGCTTTTTTGCTGGGACATTTTTCTCGAGCTATGATGCCTTTAAAGTAGCCGGTTAGTCCATGCTGTTCTAGGAATTTTTTGATCACATTAAAACTTTGCATAGACACTATGTACACTTCGACTTGTTTTTCGGAAAGTTTTTGAAGGAATTCCCCAATGAAAGGTGAAGCTTGAGCTTTCCTTAAGGCGTCTAGTTCTATTTTTTCCATTTCAGTGCTTACTTTTTGGAAAATTGGAGTGCCAAAATTGTTTTCGTAGAATGTAATGAGACTTTTTATGTCATGGCCTACTATTGAGGAAGCTTGGCGTATAGCAGCGTTCCAGTCGATGTCTAGATTTGTAATTACTCCATCAAAATCGAGAGCGACCGCTTTAACTTTTATCGCTGTGTCTATATTATTTGCCATGTTGCATCATCATGCTCAAGAATTACGCCAGCATCTAACTGCCGAATTAAGTAATAGTCTGCTGGAAACAGGTTGTAGTTGGGCAAATCAGCATCTATGTCGCCGTTCAAAGCCAGTCTGAGGTATTGGTAGGTTATGTTCAACTCTGGCTTATTCAGCGCCTTGGCGAAAGCGTAACCCCACAACGGCGCTGTTGTGTGCCATTTACCATCAACCTCAGTAACTACACAGTTACCTGACGCGTCTTCTTTAATGTCTGTTGAGAAGAACCCGTGCGGCTCAGAATCTAACGCTTTCACGGCTTCCACTCCGATTCGACTAACTTTCTCGTCAACCAAAGTTCTCGCTATAGTCGGTGTACCAGTAATTCCGGAAAGCGAAATGCGCTTAAGAAAATATTCGAGCCTTTCTCTGCAATAAGAAGTTACAATGCGCCCTTTGAACCATAATGAGTCAAAAGCCAAATCTCTTCCTGGCAAATATTCCTGAATTATAAAGTCGGCGATGCCCGCTCTATGCTGAAGCCTGTTAAGTTCTACCCAATGCTTAGCCTCCTCTGGAGTTTCAACTTTTAAACCTAGTCTTCCACCAGCACCACGTTTGGCTCTTATCCAAAGAGGCTTGCCGATTTCTGAAAATGCCCTATCGATACCCTCAAAAGAGGTTATTTCAACTGTTTTTGGTACGCGTACATGTTTTTTCGCCAAGGCATCGTGGATTTCCAGTTTGTCAGGCATTATTGATGTTGGTTTAGGCAAATATGTCTTAACCTTTGTTTTCTTAAAAGACGCTAAATTTTCCGAGACAACTCGTGCTTCGCTACTGGGATGAGGGTGCAAAAACTCAATGTTGTATTTCTCAACTAATTTGATAAGCAGGGGTACAAAACTGGCGTCGTCATGCCTAGGCGAAACAAGTCTAACATCTGCTTCGGAAAAATTTAGAAAGTGAGGGTTGTGATCAGTGCATATTATGAATAATTTTTTGTTTTGCTGTTTTTCCGACAGTCTTAATGCTCGTATAAAGTTTATTCCGCCCGTTCCACCAGATCCAGTTACTAATATGTTTGTCATTCTTGCTCACCCACCATAATTAAGAGGTTCGTTGTTTTTGAACTAGTTCAAAGGCTTCGATTCCTTTTAAAAACGTTATATTAGAATTGGCGGTCAGTTGCTTGATTAACTCTGAATAGCATCTACCGCCTTTCATCATAATCGAATTATCATGCCAGAGTAACGTCATAATTTGAATGCCTGAAGCAAAGAATTTCTCTATCATTTTAACCATAAATGGAATAATTGTTTCTTCAGTAAGGCCCATGTATGTGAAGAGGTATGCGTCCATGAATGTTATCGGGAAAACAATTAAGCCGTTATTGGCTAAATAACCTGTGTTTCTGGGATCAATCCGCTCTTTATCGAATGTGAGTGAAGAGTCGTATTTTATTCCTGATTGTGCAAGGTTGGAAAAAGTGTTCTCCGAGACTTTCAAGTAGTGAACTCTTGAGCCATAAACCGGTTTTCCAGCAACCCTCTCCAGCAGCCTCTTTTCTAAGTTGACCTCTTCAAGAGTGGCTGTATTATTGGTATGCAAGCCGATTTCCCATCCACGAGATATAAGAGTTCGCATAATTTTATCGTATTGACCTACTTCACCGCCGTCATCATATTTTGGCCTAAAGAAGAAAGTAGACTGAATACCAAACTTTTCCTCAATCTCCATAATCTTCGGTATCCCATAATAGGGGTTAAAGCCTTCATCAATAACTTTGTTTATTACCTCTGGAGGAAACCTTTCTCTCCGAGCCAAAACATGCGACGCTCCAGGGCCATTCAATGGCCAGTCAACGTCATGGGTTACTATTAAGGCTCTCTTTACATCATCAGGCAAAGATGGCAGTGATTTCAATAGCGTCTCCCAAGTTCTATTCAAAATCGTCATAGCTAATAAATAATGTGCAATAGACCTTAGTTTTAATTAGGTTTTTGGCTTGGAACGAAGCTTTTATTAGGTTATAGGCACAATATTTCGCCTTTGAGCTGTTTGCATGCTGAAATATGACGGT
>PKYH01000153.1:0-9481 GCA_003133625.1 Candidatus Bathyarchaeota archaeon
TGGGTTATTTATTGCAAAAAATGCACTTGTGGAAAAGGCTTTAGTTTACTGTTTGGCTTGCTGCATCTATTAAGTGGGCTGTGCCGTCTGGACACATCACCTTATCGCCTTGAACCGCTAACCTATAGCGTTGGCTGCATTAGCGCGACGTTGTTTCTAATATTATGCGCTTCAAAATTTCGGCGCCATNNTCTACCTCAACGTCAAAGCCTTTGGATTTCACTTTCCAGCTTCTAAGAATTTCCGCACGCAGTACACGCAACCCTGTCAACGGATCAGCTAACGAGACGCCGTTTAGAAAGTTTTGAGTAAAAGCTATGAACCGATTACCAAGGTAAAAAACGTAATTCAACCCCTTCAGGTCTAAATAACCACTGAACCGGTTACCGCAGACCATGCCCACATCAGGATTCTCCTCAAGTATCCGAATCATCTCAGGAACGTGTTCAGCGGGGTACGTATAATCTGCATCTGTAATGACCACGTAATCAACAGTTAAATCCGACTGAGCAATCGCCTTCGCTAACGCATCACCCTTACCTAAACCATCCTGGCAAACAACGCTGGTGCCCATATTCTTGGCTATCTCGACGGTTCGATCAGTGCTTCTGCCGTCAACAACCAAAATCCGAGGATTCTTTAATGTTTTGTTTAGCTCGGATATGGTGAGGCCGATGCCTTCTTCCTCGTTCAACGCAGCTATGATAACTTGCGTCGAAGGGGTACCCTGCACTTCTCATTTCCCCACTTATAATCCACGCTCTTGGGCAATCATATCTGTTAACTCAATTCTTATTTAAGACTATATGAAAAAAATAGAAATATGTCAACACTTTCAACCTTAACTTTTTACTCCAGGCATCTCTCAACCCTCTCCTCGTTGCGCTTCAGCTTTAATTCGACCCTCACTCATGAGATCCATCGTTTTCCAATTTGCTTGCAATGCTAAAAACCTGCGCGATAAAGGCGTCTCGAACGCGTTCAGCTTCTGCAGCTGCACCCGCAGGGGCTTTCAACTTCTGCATATGCAGGGCTACATGAACCTCTATAGCGTGACCCATAGCCCTTACATCAGGCAGCAACAAGATTTCCGCACCGCACTCACACTTAACTGTAGACAAGCGTCCGGCAACACGCTTAAAATTCGACTGACACGTTTCCTCTGCATTTCTAGAAGCAACCGTAGAGACATCAGTAATAATATTATCTCTACTCCAGTGAGAGAACGTCAATTTTCTATTCTTCATATCTCGCAAGAAGCCTCCAAAGCGCGCTCGTGCGCTACCTAAAATAAATTAGGTACCTAATATATTTATGTCTTTCGGTACCTAAAACTTATATATCAGAAACTCTCATAATAGAATAGGCACCTAAATGTGAAGCTCCAAAAACAACTATCAAGAAAAGTAGATGACAAAGAATACCCCAAATATGTTGTAACGATTCCACCTAAACAGATTGGGGAAGTAGGCTGGAAGGAAGGAACTGAATTAATTGCAGTAGTAGAGGAAGGAACAATAGTCTTACGTCCTAAAAAGTGAATGTACGTTCCTTTGAAGACTCTTACATTTCTCATCTGCGTTTGACACTAACGTCTGAAGTTCTGCATCTAAGATTTCTCTAGGCTGAATATTGTTACCATCAGCAATATACCATACTTGCGGGAAATAATTGCCGACACCGATTTCCTTGCTTATTTCTTCTTTTTCAATGTATTTGACAGCCAATATTCCGAGTTTGGCAGTTTGTTGCATAGTCATATTTGGATTCCAACCTTTTCGCAACCATTCGCCTAATTGACTTTGCCCTATCAAAACAGCTTCGGGAACAGGAACGGGAAGACAATTTTTAGAATCGAGATAATACAATTTTGCGTTTTCCCCTTCCTTCATTCCTAGTAGAATTTGCAGGATAAAATCTTCATGTTGGAAAGCGACAGAATACCGTTTTTTCATTTGTGTCAATAACCTAACACAATCTTGCTTAAAATTATCATATGTGTACTCAGGCATTGGGGGTAATGTTGCTTTGGGATTATCTGGGAAAGCTCTTGCGTGTTGACTAACCAAATGTTGCTTCTGATAATTAACCCAACTAAAACTTTTTGAAACGATGGCGGGTAACAATGATAGAAATTCCTCAAATAGAGGTCCTACTCCTGCGGCGCCAAATACAGCCCAATTAATGTCTCCACATTTCTTGATCTTCTCTCTGTAATTAGCTCCAAAGTCTGACTTTACATATCTATCTCCAACGAGGACAACGCCATCTTTGCATTTTGCTCCAAGTATTAACGTCGTAATTTCTGGTCTCCATTTGTTTAGGTGCCTATAGGCGGTTTCGTGTATAAAAAATTATGCTCTACAGATTTCTATCTGGAACTACGCATTCGTCTAGCCGCGTTTTCTCCGAAGATATTTGGTATGCGTTCGGTGGTATAGCATTTTTCCAACATTCACCTCCGTACCCCCTTAATACTCGTAGTAATTTCATCAACAACCGATTTTTGACAGAAAAAATTAGCAACCGACAACTTTACAGCTCCCAAATAACGCATGTTTAAAAGCCAGTTACGACTTTTGAAACCGTACAACGGTGAAAGTTTTGTCTCAACGAATTCTTGGAAGAGATAATCAACTACGCATAGACATAAGAGCACAAATATCCAACGAATGCCTAGTTCAATTTACCAACATAAATTCCGCAGCCCAAGCAGGACAACTCGTTGGGCGAAGAGTAGCGCGCGGGGGAATTAAATAAATAGTTAAAAATGGTTATAAGTTCGTTTTTGCTTATTTGAGCCTGTAATGGACTTCTTTGACGAACGCGTTTTAGCTACGCTCAAAGACGGCAAACCCAGAGGCTTCACTGTGCTTCTGGACGAAGTAGGTTTTACCCATAACACTCTGCAGCAGCATCTCAAGGGGTTAGTGGCTAAGGGCTTTGTTGTTAGGGAAAAAGCTGCTGCAAACGGTTTCGGAAGACCCAGATTTGCCTATCACGTCACATCCAGGACCACAAAGCAGGTTGCTGCAGCACTTGAAGACTCAACTGTGGAGTTAGTGGCCATTCCTTTTAGTCGCTTGAGGCATGTTTGCAGGTTTGAGAAGGGCGGTTACTGCAAAGAAACAAGAAAAAATTGCGAACCTCAAATCTGCCTCCAAATCAGAAAATAAGAATTATAACCATTTTACACCAATTATTTAACTCGCCCGCGCGGGCTTGGGGAAAAGTTATCTTTTGCTCTTTTTGTATTCCGCGTATTTTTCCAGGATCTCGTTTATCTGGTTGTTTATGAAGTGGTCAGCGTTATGGAAGGGAGTGCCCATCTCCTTTAAGGCTTCGTCGAGTTTTTCGTATTGTTCGCGCGGGATCTCTAGGCATTCGTTGTCGCCTTTGAGCCAGGTTAGCCGGAAGCGTATGGCGTCGCGCACAAATTCTTCTTTGGTGGTGAAGCCCAACTGCTTGTTTTCTTCGATGAAATTCTGAGTTTGAGTCAGCAACTCCGGCGGAAGCATTACTGAATCGTTCAGGAGCGCGTTTATGGCGTCTTGGTAGGTTTGCATTTTAGAAAGAAATGGGATTTGCGGGTGATAATCTCCACTCTGGCAGGGGTTCAAATCCCCCGACGATAATCACAATTTTCTCATTATAACTTAATTTATAGAGATATGGAATAAGACAGATTGAGCTTGTTTTTCTGAGCTCTTAATTCTATTTCCTAAAATTACATTATAGGAGATCAACTTGAAATCCGAAAATTCAATCGGAGTCTTGTACATATTTGCCATAATCAACAGGTATTATAGTGAACATACCGCCTATTTTGGTTGGAGGTTTCGATTTCCTGCTGCAATCTAAGAAAAGAAGATTGCGTGGGTTAGGCAAACGAGGATTCTAACGCAACTTGCCTGGTCTTAGATGCGGTTTGGGGGTTGATACTATACTCCTCTCGTCTTGCCGAAGCTCAGGGTACAGTTCCTTCCTTACGCCTCACGCAAAGCCAAAGAAGCGTTGTTAATCTCGGAGTTGCATGCCCACGCAAATATCCAATAGTCACGGCAGGGATATTAGATTTGTTCCGAGAGACGGAATATTGAAAGAATCCTTCCCTTTCATTAGACCACCTTGCCCGATCAGAAAAAAAACCGCGGGTGACGTCTCCGCTGGTGAAGGGGTTCAAATCCCCCCGGTCCATTCAAATCGTTTTTAACAAACCCAGTTATTCGGGTGATTGTTAGCGCCTGCCCTTCTTCTTCAAGTAGCAGTTGCCACAGAACTGCTTGCCCTCCTCGAAAACATTGGCGTTTTCCCCGCAGGAACACTTGCTATCCATCACAGCCAAAACGTCACCATCCTAACTTCTCTCTCCACACAAATGTTCGGACGCACCTATGCACTCACAGCTTCAACTCAATTTAAAGCAGATTTCGCCTGCAATAATATGTCGAAAATTAAATGAGCGAATAAGTAATTTTGGTGGCAGCAAGAATTCAAGGTGAAGCAGTAAAAAAAGGGGTTGTGCGGGTGTACACCATATTATTGATTGGCTTTTGAGATAGTTTGATATACCACAAAAAACAGTCAATATTTAATAGTAAAAAATAAAAATTAAAAATCTTTTCTTATCTATCTTAAAACCATAGTCTTTGCAGATACAAATGGAGAAACAAAAAATGAAGTTTCGATATAGTGTTAACAAGCAAAGGCGCGCTCACTACGTTCGCGCGCTATGTTCACGCTTGGGGTAGTGTTGAATGTTTTTTTCTAGTGCAAACGCTTAAAACTGTTCTTGCACAAAGAGGATATAAGTGGAGGCGTAGGTTAGCACGGACAAATCACAGGCCCGCTAAGCCTAAGACGTGGGTTCAAATCCCACCGCTTCCACTTATCTACTCTCTATGTAAGCTTGTTTTCTTTAAAAACCTTGCGACATAGCGCGCACTAAAGCGTTTTTACGTTGAAAAATTCCGTGAATTTTTCTTAAAAGGTAGTAGCTTGACCCCAAACTCCAGAACCCCTATCTCACAGGGGTTCTTACAAGCAACTGCCAGAACGCAATGCGAGACAAGTTTATGAAACTAATTTACAAAATAATTTTCCAAAAAAATGAAAGCAGTTAGGGAGAAAGCGAGAATTAGCGATAACGGAAGCTTGGTGAAGATTCAATTCCCACCTCAGCTCCATGTCCCAATTCTAAGCTTTCGATTGATTGCTAAAATACTCTTTTAGCGGATTCCAATAAAATTCATTCCAGCCCTCAGCAATCTCATCCGCCTGCTCTTTTGGAACATTCGAGTGAACCATCAAAATTTCTGTTCCTTCAGGGACCTCGCTGAAAGTCAGTTCCAGCTTGGATGGAGGATAACCTTTCGGCCACTCCGTCGTCGTCCACTCTTGAACTACGCGTTTTCCCTCTTCAAGCTCTAAGGTTTTCCCAAAAATGTACCCGTCCCAAGCTGTGAATTTGCCGCCGACCACTGGTTTGCCTGTGGCTTTGCTGCCTGTGAATTTGCTGTGTTTTTTCGCGTCGACATAAGCCTCGTAAACTTCTTTTGGAGAGGCTGGAATGATCGCTTTTTGCTTTATTGTTTTGGTTTCCATTTTCATAAAAATCCTCGCCTATCTCTAGTAGCTAGTAGCTGGAAGGGTTTTTTAACTTTGATGTTTAATTAGCAGTTATTGCGAAAGGAGCAAAACGTATGGTCACAAGAGGTCAACGCAGACTAGGCAAAACAATAAGGAAACTAGAAGGAAGCGTAGAACTCAGCACCAAAGAAAGCCACGCAAAGGAATCAGAGAAGAAATACAAACAAAGAGCCAAGCATCCTTGGGTTACACGGATGATTCACCAATACAGAACTTACGTGACCCCTCAAAATGGAAAAAAGACAAAACAAAAACCGATTAGGCACTATTTGCTTGGTCGTTTAAGCAGCAAAAAGAGGGTAGCCCTTCGCCTGACGGGTAGGCGCATTCTAAGAGAACTACCGTCTAAATTGCGGTTATACCCTCCAAGTTTTTAAAGCTGGAAATGTTTAGTTTGTATCGTGAAAAGTTTATGTCGGCTCCTTTAGATATGGAAAGCGACTGGAATTTTAGGATTCTTGACAAACGGTTGATTGTTGTTAAAACTAAAAATGAAAGCGTGCACAAGGTTGCTGTATTAGACGTTTTAACCAACTTGACATTTGCACTTGAAGTGCCAGACACGATTTCAATGCAAGAGCTAATTGCTGAGAAAGAATATTTGACTGACTTGAAAGTTTACACATCAAAAAACCTAAAAGGCGTAGACAAGGACTTCATCAATTTTTTCGAAGCCTTAGATGTGGACCAAAGCATTGAAGACTTCATCAAGGCGTATTGGATTTACCCAAGCAAAATACGCTTTGAACTAGTGGACGTAGAAGAGCCATAGTTTATCTTAATACCATGGTGACGAATTTTTCAGGATCAAACAATTCCAAATCCTTATATGTTTGCCCCACCCCAATAAACAAAATCGGCTTCTGAGTCACGTATGTTACGCTTAACGCGGAACCACCCTTCACGTCAGCATCCACCTTCGTCAAAATCGTAGCATCAATGCCAACAGCCTTATTGAATTCCTCCGCTTGCATAACCGCGTCATTACCAATCAGCGAATCAACGGTTAAAACAGTCAAGTCAGGACCAACAACACGCTTAATTTTAACAAGCTCATTCATTAAGTTCTGATTCGTCTGCATTCTACCAGCAGTATCGATTAAGACAACGTTGATTCCATGCGCTTTAGCGTGGCTGACAGCGTCAAAAGCTACCGCTGCAGGGTCACCACCATAATTGCTCTTAATGACACGAATGCCTAAACGCTTTCCATGCTCATCTAACTGCTCAATCGAGCCCGCACGGTAAGTGTCAGCGCCAGCAAGCACCACTGAATAGCCTTTATCCCCGAAAAACTGTGCAACCTTAGCGATTGTAGTGGTTTTTCCTGTGCCGTTAATGCCGACAAACATTAAAACAAATGGCTCCTTCTTCTTGCGTTTCTCATCTGCCAACTTGAGCAAATCAATTCTTTTGTTAGTAACCATAACTTCCAAGAGAACTTGTCGGAGGTTTTCCTCAACCATTTTTTTTCTGTCTTCCAAGCGCTTAACTTGAACGCCAACTAGGCGCTTTTCAAGTTCATCACAGATTTTGTCTGCTACGGGAAAAGCCACATCGTTTTCTGCAAGGCTCATTTTGAAATCTGATAAAATAGGGTTTAAATTTTCTGCTTTAAGCTCTGTTATTGTAACTTTGTTTACTAAGCCTTTAAAACCTGACTTGAGCTTCTCAAACATTGCTTCAAGGTTTCCCTTCTCTTGCTGTGGCAAGCAGGGTTTCAAGTCTGTTTCTGCCCGTGTTTATTCTTTCAGCCACTTGGGTAAACTGTTGCTGAGCTGAGTTCATGGTTTTTTCCAGTTCATCCAACCGTTCTTTGAGGGTGGTTTTTGCTTCCTGCAAGGTCTTTTCAACAGATACTCCTGCGCCCATTCCAACAATTACCTTGTTTGAGTCGGCAAGTTTAACTTTTACGTAAGCACTACCGCCGATTTGAACTAAAAGTTCAGCGTTTTCTTTTTCCTTTTCAATTCCATCCAACGTCATGTTAGCATAAGCTAAGTCTGTAATAGCTGCGTTCACCATGCTGATTCTTTGTTGCAAGGTTTCTGCAGTTTGCTCTAGATAACGCATTTCCATGCTAAGTCTACGAAGTTCTTCCTCTGTTTTACCTCTTTCTGCCAAGTGCTTATTCTCCAGTCACAATTTTCTTTAAAATGGGATTCTCAATTTCTTCCGCAGAAATTTCTTTAACATTGGCTATTTTAATGTGGCATCTTTTTACGCGGTGTTTGCTACCTATTTCAGCATAAACCTTCTCCACTGCATGCTCACTCTTGTAAGCTAATAATTCTCTTACAAAAGGAGTTTTTAGCTTTGGCTTATTGATCTCGCCAGTTACTTTGAAAACCTTCATTTTTCTTCTTCCTGCACCACATCCAGCGCACTCCCAATAATAAACATCTCGGGTCCAGTTGTCATAGAACCAGCCACAGCAGCATGCGAATTAGCTAGTAAGCCAGTTCCAACATAGGGGATTCCACAGTTAACTGTGCCCACATCAACTGGAACCTTGAAAACGTTTTCAAGGATTTTTCTTTCTTCATCTTTTAGCAAAGGGTGAACTAGTAAGCCTTTGTTTGTTGCCACAGCTAAGGCGCCAACATAGGGTAACCCTGCGATTTCTGTTGGTACTGCTTCAACTCCTAGGGTTTCGGAGATTTGTTTAATTTCATTCTGTTTGAATCGTGGGTCAACCACTGCTCCCTTGTCGTTAGCTAAGACTAGGTTACCATAAGCTGTCTTTTTTGTTTCCATAATGGTAATGTTGCCTTCAAAGGCTGATTTTATTTGTGTTAATTCTTCCTCTCGGACGGAGTTTGGAAGCAGCATCCCGTTTGAATTTGCGCATGCTAATGCACCTGCAAGGACTGAGCCGCTGATTGAGGTGTAGATAAGTTTAACTTTTAGCCAATCGGCGAACTCTTGAGCTTTTTCCTTGGGAACCATTCTTGGGATAACCACTATGCTCTCATTGGCTAACGAGTATACGCCTATGCTTGCGCTTCCAACTATACTGGATAAGTAAACGGTCAAGAATTAATTTCTCCTGATGATGAACATTAATGGCGAAGTTTCACGCATACTCCTTTTTTTAGATTGTGGTCTGTTTTAACAATTAAAAATTACTTTCCTGCTTGGCCTATTGGTATTTTTACTATGAATGTGGTGCCTTTTCCAACTTGACTATCAAAAGTAGGTATAGTCTCTCTTACGAGCAATAGAATGAAAGAAAATAAAAAATTAAAGAAATAATTATTGAGCTTCAGCTAAGTAAACGGTTACGTTGCCGTCTTTGTCTTTAGCTGCGCGAACCCGAATCTTGCGAGGAGGCTTTTCAATTCCTCTGCTCCAGATTTTCTCGTTAACTTCTTGGCTTATGATAAGTTGGGGTAACTCTTCTTCTTCCTCTTCTTCGGACACTTTAACTTCAAGTTTCATGTGTTTTGTTATGAAAGCTTTAATCATTTGGATTGCTCGTGGAGCACGCTTCTTTGGTGGCCTAACCAGTGCTTTCTGCAGAGGAATCGTGTAGGTTCGTTCTTCAACAATCTCTTCTTCCTCTTTCTTTTTCTTGCGTGGTTTGGCTTCCTCTTCTTCTGCTGGCTGCTCTTCAGCTGGAGCTTCCTCTTTTGCCGCTTCTTCTCCCTTAGCATTTTCGTCTTCGTTAAGGTCTGGTAATTCTTCTGCTTCTTCAGTTTTCTGCTGTTCTTCTTTGTCTTCTTTAACCATGTAGCTTCTACTTCTCCTATGCCTTTATTTTCCTGGTTCTCCAGTTTCGTCTTTGCTTAGGGTTATTTCTAACTTTACCATCAGTTCGGGCAATTACCCA
>PKYH01000153.1:9494-30105 GCA_003133625.1 Candidatus Bathyarchaeota archaeon
GTTCTCGCTTCCGTGATTGAAGCTGAATCAATATTTGCTTGAGCTGAGCATCTGACAATGGAATAGGCAACTTGCCAATTTGCGCCATCTCAATCAGCTGCAGTTCTATTTGCTCTGCGAATTCAGGCTTAACCATCTTCAGGTTATTTAGCCTTTGCCGAGCTTCAGGCGTCAATATTTTGCTTAGAAACGCCTGTTTTTGAGCATCCAGTTGCGTTTCTGCTTGAGTTTGTCTTTGCTCGTCACTTACTCTTTGCTGCATCGACAATAGTTTTCTTTTGCGGATCTGCTCAAGCTCTTCATCCGACATTGTCGCTATTCGCCTTGATACTTCTTGAGCTCTGGGATAGTTTTAACTATTTCCTTATGCAAGTCTCCAGCAACTTCCTGAAGAAGCTTGCGACCTTTAGGAGTCATTATTCTTCCGTGAGGTTTTGTGGTTTGAATTAATCCAGCAGTCTCAAGTTGCTGCATAATCTTGCGGATGCTGCTTCCACCAGCTTTTGTTGCATGTGAAGGTTTAACACCATTATTCTTTCTTCCGCCATAATCAGCACGCAGTTTCTCCAATCCGATTGGACCATGAACGTAAACTTTGCGAAGTATGGATGCACTTCGAGTATACCACCAATTCGGATTCTGCGGCTGCTTTTCTACATGATTGCCTGTTTTAGCAAAACTTGCCCAAGGAAGAGGCTGAACTTCATCAACATTTTCCCTAAGATATCTAGCTAACCGATCAATGAATTTTGAAGCTGGAACGTCATGAGGAGTCGTCAAGATGCTCTATCCTTTGTTTTTCCTTGCAGTAAAACAATGAAGCCTAATATAAATATTCTCTGAACAACTAGTAAACTCTAGTACTCTTTTTTAATTAGCTTATATAAAGAGCAAGATACAGCTAATTACGTTTTTCTTGAACAGTAATGCTTATAGGTATATACATAATGTATATCTTTTTGATTCATATGGGGCAGATTGATGTTATTACGGTTAAGGTTCCGAGTGAATTAAAGAAGAAAATGAAGCAGATCAACATCAACTGGAGCGAGTATATCAGGGAAAGCATCAAAAAAAAGATAGATGCGCAGAGATTAAAAGCCGCTTCTGTTAAGCTTGATGAAGTTCGGATGCGAGCTAAACCTGTACCTACCGATGAGCTGATATCCTGGATTAGAGAGGACAGGGAGAGATAAACACGGCTCGCTACGTTGTGGATGCTAGCATAGTCGCAAAATGGGTCCTGCCAGGTGAACCGCATCAAGAAAACGCAGTTAAATTAATGGAAGACCATGTCTCAGGAACTGCTGAATTATGTGCACCTTCTTTCATATCACAAGAGATCGCTAATGCTCTTTGGAGAGCTGTAAAACTAAGAAGAATTTCCGATGAAGATGCCCAGATATCCTTGAAAGCCTTAAACGATATGCAAATAGAACTTTATGAGTTAGATTGGGACCAGCTATCTCAAACACTAAAGATAGCATGCAAATTAAACTTGACAATTTATGATGCATCATACCTTTTTCTAACTCAAAAAGTCAAAAGCCGACTTATCACAGCCGACAACAAACTATACGAAATGGCAAAAGGGCACTTCGAAGTATTACATATCAAAGACTACTTGTGATTCACTAAAATAAGCTAATAGCCCTTGTTTTAAGACGCTAACTGCGTAGGCACACTAGGTTTCATCTAGCCCTATCCCTACAAACTTCAAACATATTTTGAAAATTAAAGTGCAAAAATGGTTGCTAAAGCCGAAGGCAGGCGATTTTATTTTGGGGGCTCTACTGCTTTACGCTTCCTAAAAAGAATAAACACGTGACCTCTAACCTCAACCAAAGCAGCACCAGTTTGCTCAGCAGCCTTAGCTGCTATCGACTGAGCCGTATTATCCCCCTGCAAGGCGGCAGGCAAAATCCTGACCTTAACCATTTTGTTCCTCTGTAACTGCTTCTCAATCTCACCTATCAATTGAGGAGTCAAGCCATCCTTGCCAACCCAAATGGTAGGATTCTCATCTTTCAACACGTGCCTAACATGACGCTTCATTCGAGTAGTTATTTTGCTCAAGTTTCTTTTGCTCCTTTTTCTTCTTTAACAATATACGAGTCTGGTTGCCGCAGTTTAAACATGTTATTACAACATGAGGCTCCCTTTTCTGCTTTATCCTAATGCGACAATTATAACCCTGCACAAGCAGCGCATTGCAGTTTTTGCAGGTTTCACGCTTTAACTCAACTGGCAAACGAATTTTTGCAGCCATAGCAATTCTCCTAGCAGACTTAATGTACTGCATGGCTAATTGGGGATTAGTCTTGCGAACCTGCTTTGCCTGCTCAAACAATATCTGAATCCGCTGTTTTGCTATTTGCTTAACACTGGTCGGTTTCATCAATTTCCCAAACAACCCAAAAAAATACTAGACTTACACATAAGACTTGCGTCTAAGTTAACTTCTTTTCTTTGAAAGCTCAACTTTCAACCTTTTCAACGCTTCATCAATCTCAAGCGGCTTATTCCGCAATACTTGCTGAGCCTTTGAAGTATCAAGCGAAGAATCCATAGGCCGTTTTGCAGGCCACTTAAACTGTGAAGACAAAGCAGGGTCAATCAGGCTCTTATCCAAGGCAAAAGTCTCAGCGATTAATTCAGCAAACTGGTACCTGCTGACGCGAGTGGCGCCACAAAGATGAAACGTTCCTGTTAACCTGCGTTCAACAGCTTCCAAGGTCATCTCAGCCAAATTTGTGTTCAACGTAGGCGTGTTCCACTGGTCAGTAACAATCTTAACATGTTCACCTTTACCAAGCGTATCGATTAACCAGAGAGCAAAATTGACTTTTCCAGCGGCAGGAGTTGAACCGTAAATAACGCTTGGCCTTGCAATAAAGTATTCTGCTTGGGTTTTTACTAGTTCTTCAGCGTTAAGTTTGGTTAACCCGTAATAATTAATCGGGTCAGGCTTATCCGACTCCTTGTATCTACCCTTTTCACCGTTGAAAACGTAATCTGTTGAAATATAAATCAGGAATGAGCCCGTACTCTTGGCTGCTTCCGCGATGTTTTTTGTGCCTTCAACATTTATTTTCCAAGCAAGCCCCTTATTCAACTCACACTTATCCACATCAGTTAAAGTAGCAGCATGAACTACAACGTCAGGCTTAACTCGCTTAAACGCCTCATTAACCAACTCCTTATTTGAAACGTCAAATTTAACGAAGTTACCACAAACCGGCAACTCCTGAACATCACATGAATAAACCTCAAAATTTCTTGCAACGGCAATTTCCGCTAGTTTTGAACCGTAAAGACCACTGGCGCCAGTGATCAAAAGTTTCAATGAAGACCACCTAACTTCCAAGGCGTCGGATGAAGAATCACTTCCGTGGCAAACGGCGTCCACCAATGCTCATTTTCTAGATACCACCGAACAGTCGACTCCAAAGATTCCTCGAAACTAAATTTTGGCTGCCAACCCAGCATGGATCTTATTTTTGAAGAATCCAAACTGTATCTTGTGTCATGCCCTGGACGGTCTTCCACAAAAGTAATCAAACTCTCAGGCTTATGCAACAAAGCAATAATTTTTTTCGCAATCTCAATGTTAGGAACTTCATTTCCAGCTGAAACATTGTATATTTCTCCAGCATTTCCTTTTTCAAGAACCGTTGCAATTGCTTCGCAGTGGTCTTGAACGTAAATCCAATCGCGAATGTTTTGCCCAGACCCGTAAATCGGTATCGGAAGGTCCCTTAGCGCACGGATAACGGTTTTAGGAATCAGCTTCTCCGGTAGTTGATAAGGACCAAAATTGTTCGTGCAACGTGTGATGGACACGTTCAAACCATAAGTTTTATGGTAAGACAACACAAACATGTCAGCAGCCGCTTTAGAAGCTGAGTAAGGATTAGACGGATTAGACGGATTATTCTCCGTAAACGACCCTTCAAGCGCTTCGCCGTAAACCTCGTCAGTAGACACATGCAAAAGCCTAGCCTTATGATTATGCTTGCGCATGGCCTCTAAAATCGTGAAGGTGCCAACAGTGTTGTTCTGCAAAAACACGTAGGGATCAGCTATGCTCCTGTCCACATGAGTCTCCGCCGCAATATTCACAACAGCATCCACTTGATGGATTAGCCTGTTCAAAAGCTGCGGATTGCAAATGTCACCTTTAATGAAAGTATACCTCTTGTCATTTTCAATGTCATGAAGGTTAACTGGGTTAGCGCCTATGCCTATTTTGTCTACATTTATCAATTCGTAATCAGGATAATGCGCAAGCATGTACCTGCAAAAGTTGCTCCCGATAAAGCCTAAACCGCCAGTAACTAACACTTTCATAGTTCATCACTTGTGGGGCGGATAATTCCAATCCCAAGGTTTACCAACACGTGCATCATCCTTTTTGCTGTTGATAATTTTAGGGATAAGTGTCGGGTCATTCCAAGGTCTGCGCTCTTCATCCGGATTAGCTGGGTCATATAGGTTAGTGGTGAAGTACAACAGCATAGCCGGTTCATTACCGAGTACTTTAAAGCCGTGCCAATAATGACCAGGAATACGTACTACTTGCAGGTCTAAGGCGCTTGAGATAATCTCGTTAATTTCCTCTGTTTTCTCATCGAACGCGCAAATTTTTATTAATCCTTTTAGGGCCAAAAAATAGTCCGTTTGTCCTTTAAGGTGCCTATGCCACGCGCGAATAATGTTAGGATATGTTAATGAAAGATTTGCTTGTGCAATTGTGTCGTCTGCAAATAAGTCTTTCCAATCTTTACGCATAACTTCAGTAAAGAAGCCTCTCTCGTCTGGAAACCGATCTATTGATTTAATTCTTATTCCTTTTAACATGATTATTCCTTGTCTTATTCCTAACATATTTTCTAAAAATATTTATAATAGTTGTCATGTTCTCGGGTTACACTTCCACTTCCGAGTAATCACCCACATGCAACTTGATGGTTCTGTTCCTTTGGTTTCTTGTCACCTTCGCATTTTTGCCAATTAAACTGTCTTCTAACCGTTCCACATCTTTAATGGTAACGTTTTCTTGTATAACACAATATTCAAGGTTAGAATTAAAAATTATAGAACCGTCTCCAACGCTTGTGTACGGTCCAATGAAAGAGTTTTCAATCAACACGTTCTTTCCAATTGCGCATGGCCCCCTGACTATACTATTTACTATTTTTGCTTCCGGTTCCACCTTAACCCTGCCGTCTATAGTACTGTTTGTTACTGTTCCCTTAACGTCACGCTGAACATACGCATCCAGTATTTTCGCGTTAGCCGATAAAATATCATCTTTTTTGCCTGTGTCAAGCCACCAAGAGTTCAGGATTTCGGCTTTAACTGAAAATCCCATGTTAATCATTTCTTGGATTGCGTCGGTAATTTCCAATTCTCCCCGCCAAGACGGCTTTATCCTTTCTATAGCTTGATGGACTTTGTTGGAAAAGAGGTAAGTGCCAATAATGGCTAGATTCCCCATTGGCGTTTTAGGCTTCTCCACCAACTTGATAATATTGCCCTTTTCATCAAGCTGAGCTATACCAAAACTCGACGGGTTCTCAACTTCCTTGAGAATAATAAGCGCATCAAGATGCCCACCTTTAAATTTCTTGACAAACAAGTTCAAACTTTGACCAGTAACGTTATCACCTAAACACATGACAAAGGAATCCTGACCCAGAAAACGTTTAGCAGTCTTAACTGCATGTGCCAAACCAAGCGGCTCCTGAGGAATATAGGTAACATTAAGATTCCAGCTTGAGCCGTCATTAACATAGTCCTTAACAAACTGCCCAGTCTCTGGCGCAGTAATGATGCCCACCTTTTTTATGCTTGTTGCCGCTACCTGGTCAAGAACATATCCCAATATGGGCTTGTTAGCTACTGGAATAAGCTGTTTAGCGCAGGTGAAAGTTAAAGGCCTAAGTCTAGTTCCTTTACCGCCGCTAAGAACAAGTGCTTTCATGTCAATCCCTAATTTATTACATACCGTTTTTATTATGACTTGCTATTATCACTTAAATAAGTTTATGTTAAATCCTAACCGCGGTTTATCTTTCATTTAATTTATAATCTATGCGTGAAGGATTGTCATCAATTTCTCGATGAGATTTAGCAGAAAATGCAACGGTTTACGAAGAGGACCGAGCACATTAATAATTTCCCGAAGATTACTTACGTCAGCCCTGTTAACGGTTCGAGTGACCAGCGCTGCAACAATGAAAACAACCACGAAAACAATTACGCCGATGACTAATTCTATCGGACTTGAAAAAGCCAGTTGAGAAATAAGAACATATGTTAATATGGCGGCTACTGCTGACGAAAACAGAATCTTGGCAGAAGAGACCCAATCCACCGATACTCCAAAGTGCTTTTCAATAAAACGTAAACTTATGAGTAAACCCGGAAGACTGACCGTTAACGAAGTAACAATTAAACCTAGGACACCAAACTGAGAAATCAACACGAAACTCTCAGGAAAACCAATCACGACTGTGAGAATAGCTACTTTCATGTTAAATGTTGTATAACCCTGGCCGTTTATCAAGTTGCCCGCACTCAAACTTCCAAAAGCAGTATAAAGATAAGTTATTGACAGTAAAGCCAAAAACAATGGTGCTTGAGCATACCTATCTTGGAATATAGTGCCAATAGCAGGTTGCGCTAGAGCAATAACCATAGCTGTAACCGGCACTACAACAAGCGCAGCATACTTCACAGAATACTGGAAAATATTCTTTAGAAACTCCCTGTCTTTCTGAGAATCCAACTTAGAGAATGCGGGAAACAGCATGGTTGTTACGGGAGTAGCAAAGAAGGTGATCAAAACCACGAAATTTAAGGCTACGCNNGTAGAATTGAGTTAAAAATCCTGTAAGAATAGTGCCTATTGAAAGTGGTAAACCATACTTGAACATGGTTTTAGTAGTTGCCATAATTTCTAGTTTGCTGTTGGTTGGTTTAGGCAAGGATTTGTACATGGTCCACATCAGGAGCACACCAGTTAACCCTGCAAATAGGACGGCAACTGTAAAACCTGTAACTGCTCCAAGAGGGCCTAAACCTAAGACTACAAGTGCGACTATCAGAATAGTTTTGATTAACGATTGAATTATTAGCATGACACTGTTGAGGTGCATCGTCTCCATACCCGTGAAAGCCGCAGATGCCGCATTAACCAGCGCACCGGTCAAGATGAAAAAGGAAGCGATTCGGATCAATGGAGCTATTGCGGGGCGGTTAACGTTCATAGCTAAAAAGCCAGAGAGAACGAAAGAGAGAATGGAAAGCGATAAACCTAAAACAATCTCGAACAATAAGCCTGAAACAAAAACACTTCTTATTTTAGCAACATTGTTTTCACTGTTATATTCGGCAGAGTATTTTATCATAGCCGTGCTGATTCCCCAGTCCCGAAATGTGGAAATTAGGTTTGGCGCAGCAAGAGCAATTAAATATAAACCATAGTTATCCGGGCCTAGAAGCCCAGCGATAATTATTGTACCTACAGCTGAGATAACCGTAGAAGCAACTAAGCCCCATAAGAGGTGAAAGCCGCCTTTAGCTGAAACCCTCGCCATCTCTGCAGCCTTAGTCATGTTTCCTTTCCCAATCGCTGTTAACTTGTAAGTTAACTGTTGTCGGCGAGGTGGCGTTTATCGCTTTTGGTTTTAATGCAATAGAATTAGCGATAAGTTTGTTTAAGCGCTCGTTACAATCCTATGATTTATAGGCATACTCAAATAGTCACGTCCCATTGTAATGGCACACCAAATCCGTTGTAAAGCCAAGGAGGGAAATAATGCTTGAAGAGAAAAATGAAACTAAAAGCTAAAGGAAAAAAGTTCTACAAAAACACTCACGGAAAAATTTACAGAATAAAACCGAATTACAAGCTCAGTAAACAAATGCTGCTAAGAAAAAGGCAAAGAAAAATAAATGCGCAAATTAGCGCTTAGTTTTTTAAACTTAAAGCAAGCCCATACTGCTGGAACCAATGTTCCCTTAACATTTGGCAAAACCAAAGTGATTGATTAATTCATTCCGTTTTGGTGCTTTTCCATCCAGTTCGTGGCGAAGGCTTCAGCTTTAGCCTTGGCGGAGAATTCAGGTGAGATTTTTTTACTTTCTTCTTTATTGGTTTGCTCTCCAGCGAACAGTAATACATGGTAGTTTTCGCTGAATTCTTTTTTTGAAACAATTAGAGTTTGCCCTGTATTTTCGTTGACATAGCCGCCTTGATTACTTATCCTTTTCCAGCCTTTAATTAACTTCATTTTTTCTCATTCTGCATCCCTTAGGCTTATAATTTGAGGAATAAATGTTGCGACTATTTTCTTCGCCTTGCCCACGCCTGTTTTGGCTCAAAATTATTGCTTGTATTTGTCCTTATGGGTTGATTGGTTAAGCGTTTGGCAAAGCATGTTTTGCAGTAAACTGGCTTGCCTGGAGTAGGCTTGAAGGGCACAATTGCGATTTGATTGCATATTGTGCATTTTGCTTCGTAAACGTTTCTTTGAGACATTTTTTCACCTCGTTTGTTTAATCTTTTATAAACAAAGAATCATAAGCTCGGACAAACCCTTACGCACTAAGCTTTTTCGCCTTTTTTCTTATTATCTGTAAAGGTTTTTTGTTTTACTTTCTTTTTTAATGTACAATTTAGTCGTACAGAAGACTTGCATCTGCGACAATTTTTAACTAAACCTGCTCTTAGCATACACATTTTCATTACCTCTAACGTTAGATTATTTTTTTGAAAAGAATCAGTTATTCAGAAAGGATTATCCCAGGAGGATAAAAGAAACTCTTCAACTACGATTGTATTTGCACACTTATAAACGCATGGATATAAAAAGATATTTTTGAAAAATAAAGAAATTTCAAGGCTTTGCTTGAATAATCGGTTCATAAATAAACTAAAACTAGAAAATACGAGAAAAGCATGGAAAAAAACAATTTCTTGGCAGCTAATACTAATATAGTCGGCGCATCCTTAATGCTTCAACGGTTAGAATTCTTTAGAGGAAGAGTTAGATCGACTAAAACGCTTTTGCTTTTTCTCAAAACTATTCTGATCATAAATTGGCGCAAGCCAAACGAGGGCTAAAAAATGGGTAAAAGAAAAATTACAAATGAGGGCAACCTCGAAAATATGGTCTTACCTTGCTCAAATGACGTATTAGGTATGGCCGTTAAGATGCTTGGTGCAGAAAGAATTATGGTTAAATGCCAAGATGGCAAAGAACGATTATGCAGAGTTAGGGGCAAACTAAAAAGGCGTGTATGGGTAAGAGAGGGAGACATTGTTTTGGTGTCGCCGTGGGATTTTCAAGCGGACACTCGAGGAGACATTTTTTGGCGTTACCGAAAAAACCAGTCGGATTGGCTTAGAGATCACAATTACCTTAAAATGTAAGGAAAGAGAGGTCAAAAATATTATTCTAAAATGTTCAGAATGTGGAAATACTTTCAAACGGGATGGCCTTAAAGATGGCGAGATAGTGGCTTGTCCAATTTGTGAAGCTGACTTTAAAGTTGTAGTTGAAGATGGAAAAATCAGGTTAGAAGACTTTGTCTATGAAGGCGAAGATTTTGGGGAATTATCAAAATAGCCCTCAGCTGGTTTTCTTATATCGTAGAAGGACATATTAAGTATAGACATATATTATAATTCAGAATGAATTGAAGTTTTTAGACCGCCCAAGGTCTGATGGCTTTGAGATAGACTTGTCTACCTCTGCATTCTCAAGGTGATTAAAATGAGTGTTGAAGATAAAACTGAATTTATAATGGCTATTCGCAATTATAAATGCACAAAAACAGAAAGGTACTCAGACTGTACTGATGTAACAGCCTCGAATGCGTCAAATGAGAAAATACTTTTGCGCTCAATAGAGCCACAGGGCAAGGCTGGATTTGTTGGTATAGATGAAGTCAAGAATATGATTAAAGTGATGAGACATGAAAATTACAACAGTGGCATTCTTATCAGTAAAAGATTCACTACTGCTGCAGTTCAAGAAATGAGGCAAGAAAACATCCAGCAAGTTTCAGACGAATATATGCCTCCGTTTGATACAGAAAACCTCTATCTGGCAATAGCTAATTGCGTAAATGAGCAGTGCAAAGTAAAGTGCGGTAAAATTCCCTTGAGTAAATCTGATTGCAAGGGGCATCTTAAAGGTAGCTTTTGCAGAGTAAGGGCACTTAGCGATAATTCAGCTTTTCACTTTGAACACGGCTGGATAATCCTTATGAAAAACGATCTTAAGCAACTTTTGTCATTAAGTAAATCTATCCAGTAAAAATATTGGCTTAATAATAAGTTGCTTTTATTGAAATCGCATCATTTAGGAAGAAAAAGAATTAATGTTTTTGAAACAAAAACTAACTCAACAATTCAACTATCGTACCTATCGCTTGGCCTGGAACTCCATGCGTGAATTTTACTCGAACCATACCGTTTCTGCCATGTGCACCCATAATTTTTCCAACAAACTTATTGTTACCTTTTTTCCACATTACCTTTTGCCCTACGAGTCTGCCTGCCAAAGATGCGGAATCAATCGTTTCAAATTCAATTAAGCATTCTCTTGATGCTTGTGCTTTTAAGCCTATTCTGTAATTAACTATTCTTCCATATACTGTTTGAGACAAAAATATTCACCACTTAGCTTCCCCTGTTAAGTTATACTAGCTAATAAAGCTGTTCTACTTGGCTTGGAGGACGCCACCGATTTTTTTAACAGCTAATTCTAGCAAATCTATGGTTTCCTGAACTTTCATTGTTACTTTTTTTATTATTCCATCGTCATAGGAAAATACGTATCAGATTTTTTTTGAAATTTTTTCCGGTTTTCATCTTGGAATTACTGCTACGAACGGTTCTGGTTCAGTTTTGTTGCTAGCATTACACGCCAGCGCTAAGGCGTAAAGTTGGTCGTCATGCCTACCTTTTGGATGGTGGAATTTGATTATGCGTTTTCATTACTCAATTTAAAATGTCAATTGTGAGAGCTCTAATTGGTCTACTGCCCTAACCCTATAGCAACGAATTTCATTTTTCTGCTGAAAATTTTGGGATCATAGATCCTTCTTCCGTCAATCAGTACAGGTTGCTTCATGCGCATTGTGAAATCTTCGGGTGTAAGTTTCTTAAATTCTTCCCATTCGGTTATGAGTATGGCGCAGTCGGCGTTTTTGAGGCAATCTATTGCTGAAGTGGCGTATTGGATTTTGTTTTGGAAGACCGTTTTTGCAACGGGTATAGCGACTGGGTCGTAAGCGGTTACGTTTGCACCTTCTTCTAAGAGCTGGTTTATTATAGGTATGACTCGAGCTTCTCTCATGTCATCTGTGTCTGCTTTGAATGCTAAGCCTAGAATTGCTATGCGTTTACCTTCTAGGTTGCCGAGTTGTTCTTTGCAGAATTGGATTGCTTTTAGGGGTTGAGTTTTGTTTACGTCTTCGACGGCGTCTAGTAGTTTTAGTGGGTAGCCGAGGTTTTTTGAGTATGCCATGAGGGCTTTTACGTCTTTGGGAAAACATGAACCGCCGTAGCCTAGTCCAGCGTTTAGGAATAGTGGGCCGATTCTTTTGTCTAGTCCCATGGCGGTGGCTACAGTTTTTACGTCTGCGCCGGGGATTTTTTCGCATATGTTGGCGATGGTGTTGATGAAGCTGATTTTTGTGGCGAGTAAGGAGTTGCTGGCGTACTTGATCAGTTCGGCTGTTGAGAGTGTGGTTCTGATTGTTGGGGGCGCATTTTTGGCGTAGAAGTCTTTGTAAAGGTTTTCTAAGGTGTCACCAGATTTCTTGTCGTATTCGCCTATGACTATGCGGTCGGTGTGCATTGTGTCTTCGAAGGCGGAGCCTTGGCGTAGGAATTCTGGGCTCATGCATAAACCAAAGTCTGGACCACATTTCTTTTTTGATTCTTTTTCAAGGATTGGTTTGACCAGATCTTGTGTTGTTCCTGGGACAACGGTGCTTTTTATTACTACCACGTGGTATGTACTTTTTTTGTGGAGCGCCTTTCCCATGTCGCGTGATGATGTTTCTATGAATTGTAGGTCTATGCTGCCGTCTGGTCTGCTGGGGGTTCCCACGGCGTTAAAGGTTAGGTCTGTTTCGAGGACGGCTTTTTCTGTTTGATCAATTAAACATTTTAGATAGCCGTTTTGGACGGTTTTTTCAAGCAGATTTTGAAGGTTGGGTTCGTGAAATGGTGGGATTCCTTGATTTATTTTGGCTGCTTTTTCGGCGTCATGAGTCGAAGCGATGACGTTGTAGCCTTTGCTGGCAAATCCAACGGCGGTGCACAAGCCTACGTAGCCTATGCCTAAAACAGATATGNNTAGGTTTTTCCATGAGTTTGATTCCTCAATTTAGTGTAATGATTCGTTTTCAATCTTCATTGAGTATAAATTAGTTATGGTGGAAAGGTGAGAAAAAATTTTGATAATTCGTAAAGTTGTTGTTCCGGCTGCAGGTTTGGGAACGCGTTTGTGCTTTTTCTGTTTGGTTAACTAAGCATTTCAGATTGCCTTTTTGTACACTGTCCTTGAGCTTTTCTTGGAGACCATGCTCATGGAATGGGGGTATACCCTGATTGATTTTGGTTGCTTTCTCAGCATCCACATCTGAGGTGACGACGCGGTAGCCTTTGCTTGAGAACCCACTGCTGTGCATAGGCCTACGTAGCCAGCTCCTATAACGGATATTTTTGGTTGTTTTTTCAAAGGTAAACCTCGAATTAAATGTTAATTTGGATTAAGTTATTATATTAAATATATATGGGTTAATATAAGAACAGGAAGGCAAGAGGACGTTTGATGATTCGCAAGGTTATAATTCCTGCTGCAGGTTTGGGAACGCGCTTGTTTCCAGCTACTAAAGAGCAGCCTAAAGAGATGCTTCCAATTTTCTCTAAAACAGTGCATGGCGACATGGCAGTGAAACCCGTGGTACAAGTGGTTTTTGAGCAGCTATACGATGCAGGACTTCGCGAGTTCTGTTATGTTGTTGGCAGAGGCAAACGGGGCATAGAAGACCATTTTACTCCAGATGCTAACTGTGTCAGAAATCTTGAAGGCATGGGTAAAAACGGTCAAGCAATAGATCTAGAGGATTTTTATCAAAAACTCGATACATCAACCACCATGTACGTTAATCAGCCTGAGCCGAAGGGGTTTGGAAACGCAGTTTTGATGGCTCAGCCCTTTGTGCAGAATGAGAGTTGCTTGGTTCATGCTGGAGATAGCTGCATAATATCGAGAGACATGGATTACATAAAGAAGCTGCTTGAGGCTTTTGAGCGGTTTAATGCGGATGCGGCATTTCTTGTGCTGGAAATTGAGAATCCAAAGCAGTATGGAATTGTTGAAGGGGACGAGGTAGAACCGGGAATAATAAAAGTAAAATCGGTAGTTGAGAAGCCTGAAAAGCCCAAGACAAACTGGGCGATCATGGCTATGTACGTTTTTCACCCCATTATTTTCAAAGCCTTAGAAGAAACAGAGCCTGGGAAGAACGGGGAAATCCAGTTAACCGATGCTATCCAGAAGCTTGTTGACTGGGGCTTAAAGGTGTACGCTGTAAAATTGGATAAGAGCCATGCGCATTTGGATATTGGCAGCCCTGAAAGGTACTGGGAAGCCTTAGAACTGTCATATCAACAATTTTGCAAGAGGCCAAACCTATGATGGACAACATAATCAGCGAAGACCTTGAAAAGACAAAGAACGCTGTTAAAGGAGATGCTTTCGCAGAAAAAAAAGCGCTCGTCACGGGCGGCGCAGGGTTTATTGGCAGCTGGCTTTGCGATGCGCTAGTAGATTTTGGCGCTGACGTGACAGCTGTGGATGACTTGTCCACAGGAAGAATTAAAAACATTGACCACTTAACCAAAAACCCTAGGTTTAAGCTTGTAAAATCCGACGTCTGCATGTTCGAAAGTAAGGTTAAATTTGATTTTATTCTTCATATGGCTGGGCATGCGTCTCCAGATGAGTATCAGGTTCACCCAATTGAAACGCTGCAGACTAGTGCGGTTGGCACTGAGAAAATGGCTGAATTGGCAAGGAAAAATGATTCAACGCTGTTGTTTGCGTCTACGTCGGAGGTTTATGGCGATGCGGAGATTGTACCTACGCCTGAGAGTTACTGGGGAAAAGTTAACCCCGTTGGGCCTAGGTCGTGTTATGATGAAGGAAAGCGTTTTGCTGAGGCTTTGCTTATGGCTTATGGTAAGCAATATGGGTTGGATGTTAGAGTTCCGAGAATCTTCAATTCCTATGGTCCGCGTTTGCGAGAGGACGGATTGTATGGCAGGGCTATGTCGCGTTTTATTTTGCAGGCGACAACTAATCAACCCATAACCGTTTACGGCGATGGAAAGCAGACGCGGTCATTCTGTTACATAACAGACACGGTAACAGGGTTAATGTTGTTGACGACAAACTCGAAAGCGAAGGGAGAAGTTGTAAACGTAGGCAACACCCAGGAAGTAAGCATACTTGAGTTGGCCAAGAAAGTCAAAGAAACAACAAAATGCAAATCAACCATAGAATTTCACCCACTGCCCAAAGACGATCCCAAAAGACGCTGCCCAGACACAAACAAGTTGGAGCGGCTTGTAGGGTGGAAACCAACCGTGAGCTTCGAAGAAGGGCTAAAGAGAACGGTAACGTGGTTTTCGCAAAAGCCCTAACATCACTATTTTTTGTGTGATTTAGTAGTGTTCTTCAAGAAAATGGAGTTCTTGCTGTCTGTTGACGAATAGTTGAATCATAAGTAGGATACTTACATTTCAACTATTTAATTTTAAGAGCATATGCTAGCTTGCAGCCGTATTTGCTTGAAACCATAGATTCTCAATGGGGAAAAATGTGAAAAAGCACTGTCTTGAATGAAGGGCTTAAGAGAACGATTGGGTGGTTTTCGCAAAAGAAGTAGTCGGCACTTAACGTAGGATAAGTAACTTTGGTTAGCAGCTAGATAAGTTTGTGTTTGGTGCTGCTATGTTTTTATAATAGAATAGGTATTATCATTTTGGTAATACCAAATGGGTAATCAGGTTACTGTTACGGCTAAAATTCCTGCTGAACTTAAAAAGAAGCTCACCAAGCTGGGTGTAAACGTGAGTGAATTGACGCGGGAAGCTTTGCAAAGGGAAGTGGAACGTTTAGAGAGAGAAAGGCTTAGGAATCTAGCTGAAGAGGCAAGTAAAATTCTTCAAAAAGTTCCAGCTGAAGAGATCGTTGAAGCTGTGCGGGCGAGCAGGGAGAACCGTTAATGAAGCGTCCGTTGCTTTTTGATGCCAGTAGCATCTTTACGCTTGTTAGAGAACTCGGAGGCGAAGCTCCAAATAAGCTTCTGGAGGGCTCCACCATATCGTTGGCTTATTATGAGTTGGGCAACGCTTTGTGGAGAGAGTGTTCTTTGCTCAAACACATAAGTCAGGAAGAAGCAGAAAAACTGCTAAGGGCAATGTATGCAATTCTTCAAGCAATGGACGTAGTTGGGTTGGACAATGAAGATGAAGGCACCATAATCTTGGATAAGGCATGCAAATTTAACATTACTTATTATGATTCCGCGTATGTTGCTGAAGCGTGCAAATCCAAGAAAACCTTAGTCACAGATGATAAGAAACTTGCTAAAGCAGCTGAAAACGCAGGCGTAAAAACCTTAACCAGCAGAGACCTTATTCGCTAGGCATTTTTTATCACATGTTGAATTTATGTTTCTTATCTAATTATTTTTTTTCTCAAACTTCAATTTTAAAATTCTTTGACAGGGTGGAAGCCAACCGTGGGCTTTGAAGAAGGACTCGAGAGAACAATAAAGTGGTTCGTGTCAAAAAAACGCAGCTCATACATAGAGCAGGAAAAACGGAAAAATACGCATAAACCGCCTGACCCTAACTATGCAGAGTCCCTATTCCCGTTACAGTTTTCGAGCGCACTTACCACAAGAAATAGAAAGCATATAGCACTTAGCACCTTAAACATTCAGGGCATTTGAGAAAAAGCGGAAACGCAAATTTTGGGTGTCGTGTTTTGCTTTTTGGCGGGGAGTTGTATGTTATCTTTCTTTGATTGTTTCGTGGAAATGTTGAATATGGTGGTAAAGTATTAAAGTGTCTTTTTCTACTTTGTTTATTGGTGTAGTTTGTGACTGTTACTGTAAAAATCGAGGAGGAGAAAAAGGCAAAAGTGGACCGTTTTTTAGCCTCCATTATGCTTCAGGAAGGTGTGAAGGTAACTCTGCAAGAAGCCATAGGTCTAATGATTGATTATGCGCTTGAAAATGAGGAAGAGATCATTAAGAAGCTCAGGGAGTTGCCTGTTCTTGAGGAGGATCCGGCGTGGAAAGCGCTTAAAAATCCGAAGCATTGGGGAGTAAAAGATTCTTCGAAGAGGATAGATGAATTCGTGTACGGTTGCTGAATGGCATGGCGGTTTTTGTTGATACTGGGATTTTTGTGGCTATGCATAATGCGGATGACGAGTTTCACTTAAGAAGCAAAGACCTTGTTGAGCGGGCTTTAAAGGGCGATTTTGGTCGGATATTTACTTCAGACTATGTGGTGGATGAGGCGATAACTACTGCTTTGGTGAGAACGAAGAGGCATGATTTGGCATTAGACTTGGGAAGGTACATAATTGAGTCCCCGAGAATCACGAAGGTATGGGTTGGGGAAGATGCTTTTAAAAAGGCATGGGGAAAATTTAGGGTTTTTAAAGATAAGCCCTTAAGCTTTACAGATTGTACCTCAATAGCACTCGTTGAGATGAGTGGGATTAAGCAGATTATGAGTTTTGACTGCGGCTTTGACGGATTGGTCCCCAGAATTTGCTAGTTAGCCTTATAGAACTGGCTCTAAGAAAAATAAAAGAATCCCACAGTGCAAATCCACCAGAGCTTAATCCGTTGCCGAAGAATGACCCGAAAAGACGCTGCCCAGACACAAGCAAACTAGAAAAGGTTGTAGGGTGGAAGCCGAACGTAAGCTTTGAAGAAGGGCTAAATAGAACAGTTTTTTGGTTCTCTAAAAAGTCTTGTAATTGTTCTTGACTCAATTTTTCCATTTACTAGACCAGATTGTGTCTGTAATATATTTCCTAATCGGGGCAATTATTAGGAATGGTGAAACGACAAATATGAAAGAATCAATGCTTCTTGCTTCGTTTTAACATGGAAATAAAAAGATAAAGAACGATTATGATAATCACCGCTACGGAAATAGCCATGCTTACAACATAGGTTGCCTGCGGCCCATAGGATAATTCAATAGTTGTCATTCCCGTAACGTTGATTTGCCATTCATTGAACCCATTGCTATCGTTTGTGTGAAGCTCACTTGATACAGTGCTCCCATTGATCGATGCTATCCACCCATCTGAATATACCTGATTGAGAACTATTTTATATGGATAAGTTGCATTTGCAACAATCTTGTATAATGTTGGATCTTGATAAACGATTTTCAATGTAGCGTTGGAGCTGTCAGTATATACAACTGGTTTTGCGTAATTATTCTGGAAAACCATAACATCAGAAAAGTTGGCGCTTCTTATCATACCATTCTGTTCAGACAGATGATTTACCGCGCCTTGTGTAATGGACGAATTTTGTGCATTTGTATAGACGACAATATATTTGATGCTAAGCGCTCCCCACCGTTCGGCAAATTGAGAGTTATTACTGGCAAGCAGTTCTTGAATAAGAGCCGAAGTTCTGGGTGCTGAAATATACGGTAAATTATTAATTTGCGTAAAAATCGCCTCATTAACGCCTTCGTATTCTCCCGAGAAATAGGTACTCTGTATTTGAACGTTGGGATTTAATGGAATATAAAGTACAAAGTACTCATCTTCTGCATGTACTGCTTCGGTCCATTGCTTGTAAGATAAAGGAATTTCGTATAGGTTTAGTTTTATTGGAATACCTCGAATAGGTTCACCTGAAATTTGCCCTGTCCACCAAGGAATACTAGCTGATACAATAAGAAGGAAAATTACAAAAAAAGAAAAAAACCGAATAACTTGGCGCTTGGATATGGACTTTGTAATTCTGTTAACTAAACTATGAATACCTTCATTCGAATACCCCACTAACAACGCTAATCCTACACTTGCAGGCACTAAGAAGACGCTTGTTGCCTCAAAAATAGAGCCGAACGGCACACTAAAAACAAAAAAATTCAAATTAATAGTGATTAGATAAGGTACAAACACAAAGAGGTAAGCAACTGAGCAAAAAAGAACTCGCTTGTCGCGACTTTTCAGCAGCAGTCCTAAAGCTAATAAAATAACAGGCAAAAATGAAATAAAAATTAATTCCCGAGGGAAATAGGTTTCAAACTGAAAATTGAAGGTACTACCCCATAGCCTAATAGGATTTATCATGTAAGAAAGGTTTTGATTTTCGAAAACCATTCCACTAAAATAGTTACCTTGATAAAAAGACGGAACATTTGAATTGTTATATGACGTAAAGAAACTTAGGGCAGTTAAAAACCAAACCGATAATGAGATTGCCGTGAATATGAGCCCTCGTAAAATCAATTTTGCGTCAATTTTTGATTGGAAAATAAAAAATATGAGACCGAACAATGGATAAACTAAAATAAAAGAAGGCTCTGTTGTTGCAACCGCTAAGATGAGCCCATTAATTAGAGCATACCTAAAGTCTTTCGTATCTACAAACTTCTTGGTTATCAAAAGCATCAGCGGCATTAAATCATAAGCAATTAAGTAAAAAATCCACCCAAAAATAAGCCAATCAAACACTATGGCTGTAGTCATATAAAACAGACCTGACAAGAAAGAGGACAAAAATCCAAGACCCAATGATCTGGCAAGCAGGTAGGCAGTTATTCCAGCTAGAACCACTAGAGAAACCGACAGTACTTTTATTTCTGCCCCCCCGACCAAACCTAAAGGAGCAAGTGTAGCATTCAATAAAGGAAAAAAGGGAAAGCCATAGCGCCCGATGCTTAACCCCCCAAACCCATTATGAGACCAAACATACAAAAGAGAGCGAAAATCATTTTGCGCAGCAACATTGGTGATCGGTATAAACCAATCTCCTTGAGCCGCATCCCCCGGACTATTGAGTACCTTAAATAAAAAAAAGATTGTTATGATAACATACGAGAGAAAAACCACAAAAAAATCTCGAATTTTAAAAGATAAATTGGCTTTGATTAAATTAAACAAGCAAGACATCGTCAGTTTTCTCCGTTTCCATCTCGCTTTATTTTCATAAGCCCTCAAATAGAGCCATTTCGCGTTGTGAAATTTTGTCCCAATCGTATTTTTTAGCGAATGTTAAACCTTTGATTCCAAATGTTTCTCTTAATTTGTCATTTGCAAGTAAATAGATAATTGTGTCAGCAAACTGATTATAGTTACCTAATTGAACCTTTGAGATATTTTCTCCGTAAATACCTCGATATAATGGTAAGTCATAGGCCACCACGGGTAGTTTACAAGCCATAGCTTCCAAGATTGCAATGCCAAATCCTTCTTCATGACTTGGAAAAACAAAAAGCTTGCTTGATTTTATTATGCTATAAGCTTTATTTGATTCAACATAACCCAGTAAATCTATATTACCTGTTAATCCTCGTTTTTCTATTTCTTTTTTAAGTTTATGAAGAATTTTCTCATCACCGGATCCAATTATCCCCAGTTTTGCCGGTCTTTTTTTGGAAACGATTTCCCAGATTGCTATTAAGTCAAAAAGTCCTTTTGATAGATGAAGCCTTCCAAGGAAAATGGCATCGTAAGACGCCTCTTTATCCGGCATAATTTTTTCAATATATTTTAGGTCTATTCCGTTTGAATTTACTCTAATTCGATTAGCATCGAACCCCATCATTTGCAATTCTTTTTTTACTGCAGGGTTAATTGTGATTATTAAATCGGAATATTTCTTTACTAAGAAAAAGCTTATTCTCTGAGACCAAAAAGAAATCAAATTATGAATGGGAGAATGTATTTTTGTATCTATTTTTCTAATGGGGACAACATGATGTATAACTTGCACCCATTTCAGATTTTGATTGCTCTTTTTGCTAATAAAACAAGGTATAACATCAGGCAAGCAATCAGATGTGCCATAGACAATATCAGCTCGATAAATCTTATCCTTAGATAACGATAAAGCCTTAAAAATGCGGATAATATACGTAAAAACAATATGTCTTGGATATGTTTCACTAGTAGTCTGATAATACATAGCGACTAATCTTTTCTTGCGACAAAAATTTTCGCCCGTTATTGGAGTTATTACAGTAATGCTTTGTTTTATCCTCTTAAAAATCTCAATGAACCTGATATCCCCACCACTAAGGTAAACGAAAGAATTTAACAAGCAAACGAACTTGAGATTTTCATTTTTAACCAATTTACGGCGTCCTTGTAAATCGATATTAACGTCTTTCGTACATATTCTATTTGGTATTTGTATTTTAGCTATATCCCGAAAGTTGTGCTTACGGTCGAAAGTTTTTCTTCGGCAAATTTAGGTCAAGATAACGTAAGACATAAGTGAACTAGGGCTTTTTAGCATA
>PKYH01000003.1 GCA_003133625.1 Candidatus Bathyarchaeota archaeon
TCTCGTGGGGAATGGAGAGGCAAAAGAAACCCTGAAACTTTTAGAGATTATGCTGGCTTAGTCCTTGCGAATGTCATCGTCACACCGCCCCTTCAGGTTTACCCCAAAACAGGTAAACTTTCGTCTGCAACAGCATCCCAACAAGCTTTATCAATTTTGCCATTTTTGCAAGATCCGCATTTTCAAGGCACGCGACATAGTCCGAAGTTTTGCCAAACGGCTGGTGTCGACTGGCAGCAAATTCTTTTTTAAAACACGGATGCGAATTCTTGACTATGACTACTAACTTTCGTGAATTCAACCAGAGCCTTCTCAGCCCTTATCTCTTCTCCATTGCTTTTTAAGACTAAAAAAGGGGAAAGTGGATTTTTGTGTTGGCGTTTTTATGGCCGTTTTCTTAGCGTTAAGATTGCTAGTACAGCAAAGCCGATGATTATTACGACAATTATGGCAATGACGGAAGGAACAAAGTACATGTCAGCGACAGATTGCGGAAGAGGTGTAGCTGGGATTGGTGTTACCGTTGCCTGAGTCACGGTTGCATACGTGTTTCCAGAAGAGCTACCATACGAGTCATCGCCTGCGAAGGTTGCAATTATCCTATATTGACCTGGAATGGTCGGGGCCCAAGTGAAAGCAAACGCGCCCGTTGAGTCACTTGTAACAGTTCCAATATGGACATAGTTATTATTCGGGTCAACAGCGTCTATGGATACTGGTACACCAGTCACGGTAACGTTATGGTACGTTCCGTCTATAGGTAGTTGATCGTACAGGTACTCCATGTATGTAGACATGGAATTGGCAGAAACGCAAGCAACGTTTGTAATGCCGCGATTGTTCTTAAATGGAATTGTTGATCCACTTTGAGATGTTGCTGATGGAACGATTCCGGGAGATTGGTCAAGTACGGTCCCAGAGATAACGACATTTTGTCCGGTAGAGATCTGGGTTTGCGGTGCTGAGACTGTTGTAGCGCTAGGTCCTTTGCCAAACACGTACATGTATCCGTCGTATTTGTTTTCGTAGGTCAAGTATCCGTCAGCGATAGCTCCTGCCGATCCACCGCCCTCTATGTTCCATATTTCTTCGCCACTTGTGGCATTAAGTGCCCAGAGTCTCCAACCACGAGCAAGAGGTTCAGTTGGCGAGTGCTCACCGTTTCCGTAGTATAGAATCCCATCAGCAATTGTGGGTGCATTACTGAATAACGACATCGAGGGATACCATCCTACTTCGAAAGGCATTGCTGGAGTGACGTAGTGCCATACGATCTTGCCTGTATTCCAGTCATATGCATAAAAGCCAGCGTAGGAGAAATCATAGAATAAACCACCGTAAGAAGCTATGGTATAGGCTCCAAAGTCTCCGAATGGATACGTTTCTCCGCCAGCTGCCCCTGCCATTGGACTTTTCCACAACAGTTTACCCGTTTGAAGATCAAAGCAATCCCAGGAGCCACCTATTAAACGAACGGCAAATTTTCCATGATCTGCGACATTAGTACTTGGGAAGAAAATGCCATCAGTTGTGACATTCCATAACAGTTGCCCTGTTGTTAAGCTGGTACCCATAACGATTTCACCAAATATCTGGGCCATGCCAGGTTGATTAATAGCGGCAGTTTGAACAGCTACCATCGATTCGAAGTCACATGTACCCAAGCTGCTGAAGGGATAAGAAACGTTGCTGTTTATCGTTATTGCGCTCGCAGAACCGCCCATTGCGGCAGAGAGGGGCATAGTCCAGTTTACTAATTGATATTTGCCGCCAGGAAGATTCTGGATACTCAGTACGTTTGGATCAGCATAGACAGTACTGGAAGCAAATGGAAGTGAAATATTCATTTGTACAGCGCCAGAGAATGGGTCGTATTTTAGTAGTCTTGAACCGCTGACGTACAATAGGGAAAATGTTCCTGTGCCCATGCCAGTTTGTCCAGCGCCAGGTTCTGATGGAGCTGCCGTATTATAAGTGACCAGTGTGGGTGGTTGGGTAATGCCTGTTTGTTCCCAGTAAACCTGTCCCGTTCGAATGTCGTAGCATTGCCAAACGTTTGTTGTCTCTAGTACAGTTGTCCCATTCACTGTCGTCGGCTCTGGCTTGCTAATGGTTTGATAACCTCTGCCCTGGAATATTATGCTCGGGGTTCCAGAATAGGCGCTCTCACCCGGACCGACTGACCGGTCACCATATTGCCCACCGACCACACCGCCCAAAGCACCTTCTCTTAACCATGCTATGTGTGCTGTAGTTGGTCCTTGGACGTACGGAGTGAATTTGTAGTTGCTTGCATATGTGTTAGTGTTAGCGGGCCAACCTTGGCCACCGCCTTGTCCATCGAATGGATACTGTCCGCCTATGAGCCACCATTCTCTATCATTTATGGGTATTGGGCGTGTCCAATAATCAGTCGGCAAGGATGCTGCTGGCCATCCAGCGACTGGCTCTTGCTGAACTGTAATTGTTGTTACAGGGCTTTGTGCAGGCTGATAATAAGATGATTCAATGTACGTTGGGTAAACGAACATACTTGGCGTGTATGGTGGTATTTGCGATTGGCTAGCGTAGACTGCTCCATTGAAATACCAACCTGCTGGGAAATAGTCGCCGAGAAAGCTAAATTGAAATTTCCACGTGCCTACTTGGTCAGGAGTGTAAGTAAACCATGTTGTAGAGTCTCCTTGGAAAGAGTTTAATGGACCAATCGTCTCATTGTTTCCGTTTGGCTTTGTTATCGTAACAGTGTATCCGGAATAGAATCTATTAGTATTAATTGGTGGATCCAGCCATAAATTGACCAATAGAGTTTGACCAATACCAACGGGGGTAGGCGTAACGCTCATAAATGCAAGCGGTGTAACAGTCGTGTTTACAGTAACGCCTGGCGGCACTGTATTTTGCCATGGCGTAAGTTTAGGTGCTCCTGTCTGTGTCACTTGAGCTTCAGTTTTTGCAGGTATCACAGCTAGCATCATAGAAGTTATTAGAAGAAGCAAAATGGTCATGGTTAAACTAGTTTTTTTCTTCATAAAAGCATTATTATGGTGCATCTTTCTTTTTTCTCCTTTCAATTTTATTTTGCATCGAGCAAAAAGCATAAATGCATAAATACTATTGAGCGAGAGCATTTACAGCATTTACGTTTCTTACTC
>PKYH01000020.1 GCA_003133625.1 Candidatus Bathyarchaeota archaeon
TGGCTCAAATACAAATTGATAAAGCAAGAAAATGTCAATTTCAATAATTTAGCAACGGGCTGGCGCGCATAGGGCTTATTTCATGACAGAAGCATGAAATGCGAAAATATTCGCAGCTTTGGAAACCGAAATTTACATATTCATTTCTTGAATAATTGTGCTAACTTGATTACCTCTACTCATTTTAGTTTGATTTGCCTTAGATTTTCCTTTATTATACCTCTTTGGTTTGATGGCCGACCGAATACTTTTAGATGCGATCAAACCTTTAACTCCATGAGTATTAAGTCGCTGAATAGTCTAGATGGTTAACTCTTAGCTGGTTAATTCACAAATCTATTTTCCATTTTTTATCTGTGAAAGTAGCTCTTTGTTTACCAAATTCTGTGGTAGTTCACCTTTGAGCATACGGATTGCTTCTTTTGCAGCTGACATTTCAAGACGCTCTATGGCTTCTTTTGTGTAATAAGCAATGTGAGGCGTCAGCACAACATTTTCAAATTTAAAAAGCCGGTTATCGTAATCTGGCGGTTCCTTCTCATAAACATCTATTCCGGCACCAGCAATCCACCCTTTCTCAAGAGCCTTACAGAGGGCCATTTCGTTGATTATTTGTCCTCGTGACGTATTTACCAAGTAAGCCGTCTTCTTCATCATCTGCAGTTGCTGTTCTCCTATCATTCCTCGGGTCTCAGGCGTTAAGGGTGCATGAATCGAAATGAAATTAGAATTCCTCAACACACTATCCAAGCTTACTAATTCCACACCGATCGTCTTTGCGGTATTCTCAGTCAGATATGGATCATATGCAATGACGATCATACCAAAACCTTTAGCTCTCGCCGCCATGGCACTCCCTATTTTACCAACGCCAATCAGCCCGAGAATTTTTCCTTCCATATCCAATCCTCTTAGCTTTGTCGATGGCGATGTCCAAGCCCCCCAGTTTCCTGTTTTGACTGCGTTGTCTGCAATTACCACCTTTCTGTTCAGGGACAACAACAGAGCAAAGGCATGGTCTGCAACCGTTTTTATCGAATAATCTGGAACATTCGCAACTGGAATTCCTCTTTCTGTTGCACTCTTGAGATCGACGTTGTCCACTCCGATACCGTATCTCACGATTCCTTTCAAATTCCTTGCAGAATCAATAATTTGCTTTGTAATTTTGGCATAAACAACCATAAGTATGTCCGCGTCGGAAACTTCTTTGACCAAATCGTTTTCAGATGTGCTTTTAGTGACTTTCACGACAGCGTATTTCGAAAGTAAATTTTTTTCTTCCTCAACCAGTGGCATACCTCCGATTATAAGAACTTTGGTGGCATGTGCATTATTCATTTAAATTCCTTCTATTCTTTCTTATGAATTACCTTAATTTGTTAAAGAAACATTGCCTTTGAAAAAGGGAGAGAGATAGAATATGTTTCTATCCTACAGAGGTAATTTCTTCAGATGGGCACTTAGTCATAATCTCGTGACCTGTTTCCGTGACGAGTATCTCTTCTTCGATTCTGGTTCCCCATTCGAACATCTTGCCTTGTTGAGTCTCAGCCGCGAAAACCATGTTGGTTTTTATCGGATATGGATAATCGAGAGAGAATATTCTCGATATAACTGGCAGGTCATAGTGAGACAACCCCAGGCCGTGACCCCATAGGTTTGCGGCTGCTTCATCTTCTTCCTCGTAACCCCATACCTCTTTTGCTGATGGCCATTTTGACGCGATATCTTTAGTAGTGATTCCTGGTTTGATGATTTTTATAGCGTTGTATAGCCAGTCATAAGACTGTTGGTAAGCTGCCTTCTGTTCAGGAGTCGGCTGGCCACCTACACAGTAAGTCCTGTAAACGCAGGTGTAATAGCCATTCCATACTAACACGATATCAACTAGAACTAGGTCTCCATATCTAATGAATCGGTCAGTGTAAGTTCGCCAGTTAGGCCATGAGTTTGGACCGGAGACGCAGATAAGATTCTCGATATGCTCTACTCCAGGTATATCAACGATGTATTTCATAAGGTCACCAATGACTTCATTTTCTTTTATGCCGGGTCTGAGAATGCGGGAACATTCGTAATGAGCACTGTCTGCGATCGTGGCGGCAATTCGCAATGCTTCCACCTCGTCATTAGTCTTGATTGCTCTTGCTTCGAGCATCGGTTTCAAGCCGTCAGTCCATTTTATGTTCAAATCAGTTAAGACGTTCAACATGTTTATGTCAACAAAATCAACGCCCAGTGGCATGTCTGCAACACCGTGATCTTTCATGTATTGTTTCACACTGCTGAGGAGTCTCATAGCTTGATGCTCATTGGCTGGTCCAGCTGCACCTTTCGTCCAAGTATAGGCGTACCGTACGTTTTCCTTCTTCAGCCAAGGACAGTGGCGAATTATTTGATACCTGTTGTCACCTTGTTCATAAACGATGGCTTCACCATCTTCAAGGAGGAGCGCGCATCTAAGTCCCGGTATAGTTTTCGTCCAGTCAGGTCCATGCGTGGAGGTTGCGTAACGTACATTTTCCTCGTACATCATTAATATTGCTCCCAAGCCTGCCTCTTTCATGCTCTTGAGCGCCTTGTTTTTCTTCTCTTCCCTTAGACGCACCCAATTGATACGTTCCATCACATCTGTTCCAACTATTCCAAATGACATGTAAATTCCTCTGCACTTTTTGCTTTAATCTTATATCTGAGTTTTACTTAGCTGATGCTATTAATACTTTTTCCTGCGTTCTCCAAAGCAACCAACCCTAGATGACCTTGCTCGGATTGAAAGAAATCGAAATCCCGGCAACTGAGAATTTGAAAAAACATTTACGAATCTGAGATAATTAACATCTGTAAAATCTGATAAGAAGCATAGAACAACTCACCAGTCACCGAGAAGCCATCGGAATGTTACTGGAGGATATATCTCGGATAGGACATTATTGTTCGTCATTTGACTGCAAATGAAGCGCAGAATTCTTCTACTGTTCTGTTCAGCGTTAACTCTGCCACATCCTGCCCGTAGTCAAGTATGCGTCTGCAACTATCCAACACAAGCCGCAGGATTGCGCTTATGTTGGGATCCATTTTTTTGCTGCTCATAAATCTAATGAGCTCGTTTTCAAGTTTCACATAACTCTGGCGCTTCGGGATAAGGGCTTCAGCATCATTGTAATCCCGTTTGAACATGGCTTTCGTGGCATCCTCAAATAGCTGGTCGGATAGGTTGTATAGGTTGAGCAGTTTGGAGCAAATTTCTTCATCGATCGATTCTTTGATGAAGAGTGTTTGGTCTTCCTCAAGTTTCTGAACAGTAACGAGGTTGTTCATGATGTTTATGGCGTTCTCCTCGATGTCTTTGATGTCGTTCACGATGACGCGGTATAGCAGGAATTCCTTGGGCCTTTTGAAACCGAGTTCACGGTACATGTTATGCTCTAAACCAAACTTCAACTGGCGAATGATGTAGAGGCCTAGCCTGTTCGAGTCATGCTGGGCGTTAATTATGTTCTGATAGAGCTCCTTGCTTCCGCCCTTCAACGCTAAAATGACATCGCGATGTGCAGCGAGCGCCACGATGACCATGCGGCGGACCGCTTTCTCGATAGGAAACTCTGAATGCTTTACCAGAATCTGAAGAGTCAACTCATCAGCTGTTTCATCGATAATTTCAGAACCGAGCAATGTTTCTTTGGCGAAGTTCTTGATTTCGGTTTTGTATTTGAAAACGTCTCCTTTTCCGCTGAAGCGGATACGCATAATGTCAGCGCTGATGGCATAGAGTGCCTGCAAAAGCCTCAGTGTAGACTGCAGGTTTCCTTCAAGATCAATGCTGATATAGTATTCTTTAAGTTTGCTACCTTCTTCGCTGAATTTTTCGAGAATTTTCCTAGGAGTTAGCATTAGCGAAGAGTTAGATTGTAGGTTGAAAGCGATTTCGCTGCCGCGCTTTAAACCTAAGTTTTGCACCCATTCCTTAGGCAAGCTGATAATGAAGCTGCCCCTGCCTGTGCATTGGACGCGTCGATATCCAAAGTCTTTTTCAGCCATGAATCTTCACCATTAAGTGATATAAACGATTCATATATATCTATGTCTTGTTCTTTTTATACATAAATGCTTTTCAGTATAGTCGTGACACACATCTTTTCCCAAAAGAATGCCTGTGTACCCAGATGTTTTAGGATTTGTTTTCATCCAGACCTCTAATTTAGTATTTGTACATGCCCCTCAAATGAATGACCGCAACCTTACGGTTGCGGTATCTTCAGAAAAAATTATGGATGCTTAGATTGTTCTATGTAGCGTTTGATTGTTTCAGCATTGACTTGACCAATTGAACGGTAGAATTTACCTCTCGACCAAAGATGCCCTCTCCAAAGCTTACTCTTAAGCTCAGGATACTCCAAAAACAGCTTTCTAGCAGAGCGCGCATAAGTGTTCATTAATTGTTTTTAGGCTGATTTCTTCTAATGAAGCTTGTTCTTGGTTTAGTTAAGTTTTTAGAGGTGAGAATGTCAATGGATAGCGGAAACAAGCTTAATAGGAGGTGATAAACCGTTTTGGACGGTTCTCAACGCCTACCCGTTGGCACCCTCAAACTGTTATTCTCCGAGATGGATATAAGCGTGACTGTGAGGCAAGTCGAGGAAAAATACGCTAACTCTGGAAAAGGCAGACCCCGCTATCCTGTGCGTTCCATGCTTCTAGCTTTGTTATTCATGCGTTTTGAGGCCATACCATCATTGAGAAAGCTGTGCAGGAGACTAGAGAAGAGGCGTTATGCTCGGGA
>PKYH01000173.1 GCA_003133625.1 Candidatus Bathyarchaeota archaeon
AAAACCTAGCAGAATACCTGCCAATTTAGCCTGAGTAACTTCAATGATACCTGTATGTGAATTGTCTGTAGCATTTTGGTTTGTTGTTACCCCATGGCTGATTTCTGTTTGGTTTTCTATTTTTTGGTTTTTCATTTTAGTTTTTCTTCCTTTGGCGTGTTATTTTTGGTATTCTATCCAATATGACCATGTATGTTTTGTCGGGGAATCTTATTATTTCTGTTATTTTTGGTTCATTGATTTTTTTCCATAATTGTGCTTGCGTTTCTTTGTTCATTTTTGGTTTTCCTCTGGTAGTCAAAAGGTGTCGCGTGATATAAGGCTTATTCTCTGTTACACCATGGCGTTTAAATATTTGTTTGGTATTTATTGTTTGGGTGATTTGATTTGGCTAAGGTTAGAATGTATGTTCGTACGAGGAAGAAGCAGGGTTCTTATATTGCGTCTGTTCCTTTGGAGCAGTTGGTTAAGCTGTCTGGTTATCCTAAGAAGCGTTGGTCTTATGAGGATGGCTGGCTGATTCTTGAAGCGTTTTGAGTTGTTTTTTTATGTTTGTTTTTGTTGACGTTCTTCTTTAGTGTATGTTGGCTTTGTGGTGGGTGTTAATCCTTTATTTTTGGTTTAGGGCGATAATGTAGGTTCCTATAAGGTTTTTTTGTTTGTTTAGGTTTTCATTTGTCACGTTCCCATGTTAGCTGTTCTCGCTTGCGTAGGTTTTGGCGTTTTATGGGTTTTTAAGTGTCTGTCCTTTTTTGTCTTTATTTCGTGTTGTTTTTGTGGTCGTCGTATTTTTTTGACGTATTTTAGCCTCTTTGTAACTTTCTGCTGAGACAGTTATTGATTTTATTTTTTTTATGTTATTTTGAGTGTGTTGTTTTGGCTATTTTTATTTTGAAGTTTAGCTTTTTTTTTAGGAATGTGGCTAATTTTTTATTTTACTCATATTTTGGTTTCTCCTGAGAGTTTTGTTTCTCTCATAGCTGTTCTTGACTGCGCTCCCTCACTGAATTGGGAGCGCAGATTTCCCTTTTTAATTGGGATTTGTTTGGGATTTGGGTTTTGGTTTATCATTTTTCCTTTTCCTTCATAGCTGGGCTGATATGTGCTTCCCTCCCTATGTTTAGGATTTATTGTTATCATGGTTTTATCCATGTTTTTTTTACTTGGATTTTTATTTGGTTTCTGTTGGTTGTTTCTGTTATTTTTATTTTGAAGTTTAGATTCTTCTTTTTTAGCCGTTGTTTTTTTGGTTTGGTTTGGTTGTATAACCTAACCCCCTATCTCCTGAGTTACTGGCGTGTGTTCCTGAGCCTGACCAGACTTCGCAGATTGAACTGCGCGGAACGTCTGGCAGAGCGCGAGGGAACACTTTTAAGACCCCCTCTACTGGGGGTCTGGAGTTTAGGGCATGTTATTGGTCGGTTTTTCCGTATTTTCCGTTTTTGGTTTGACGGTCATTTTGACGGAACGATTGTTTTGAGGTTCGGCTTGCGTATCGTCATTTTTGGTTGTTGTTCAGCTTTGCCTGTTTTAGGGTTGGTTTTGGTTGGTTTTTGTCGTTAGACGGTTTATTGGCTTTGCTTGTTTTCAGGTCTTTGCCTGTTGGTGCTGTTGGTTTTGTATGTCTGTTTTTCTCTTGTAACTTCTCTGTTTGCTGGTTTATTTTTGGTGCGAAGCGACAACGCGAAGCGTTGGAGTGTAGCGGTAATTTATGTTTAAAAGAGAAGTTATTGTGTTATAGACTTTCTTTATTTGTGTGTTGTTGTTTTAGTGTTTTTATTTTTTTTTGTCCTCTCTTTTTTTAGGGTTCTTGCACAGTATTTTTGTTGGTCTTTTGTGCATTCTAATGTGCAGAATCCTGATTCTCTTTTTTGACAGTTTTTTAGTCTGTCTTTGTGGATTTGGTTTTTGATTTCGTTTTCCATGAATGTTGTCATTTTTTTGTTTCCGTTTTTGTTGTTATAAAAAAGGTGGATTGTTTATTTGCGTTTTTTGAATATTTTTATTCCGTTGTATTCTGTTGCTTGTGTGAAGCCTGCTTCTATTAGTGGTAGGGCTTCTTCGATTGTTTTTGCTACTTTGCATATGAAGTCTTCGTTTTCTGTTAGGAATAGTGCTTGTTCAAGGTTTATGTAGATTAGTGTGCATTCGATTTGTTTGTGTCCTAAAACGTATTTTACGTGCATTATGTCTTTGGTTTTGTGGTATTCCATTGTTCCTTTGTAGTGTCTTAGTGTGTGGAATGTTATTTTTCTTATTCTGTCGTTGCTTAGTTTTGTTGCTAAGTCTTTTCGTTGTTTGTCGAATGTTGTTCTTGCTGAGTCTATGTCTTGTATGAATATGTAGCCGTCTTGTCTTTTGTTTAGGCTGTTTAGCATGTTTATGAGTTTGTCGGATAGTGGTAGGATTCTGGGGTTGCTTCCTTTTTCTGGTGTTATGTTTATGGTTTTTTGTTGTGTGTTTATGTCTGTCCATTTTAGCATTTTTGCTTCTCCTATACGCATTCCTGTTTCTTTTAGTGTTTGAAGTAGTGTTGATGTTGTTTTTCCTGTGGAAGCTATTAGTTGGTCTATTTCTTGTTCGGTTGGTATGAATGGGAGTTTGTCTTGTTTTCTGTATTTTGGTGCTTGCCATGTTAACCCTAAGTATTTGAGGTATTGACTGTATGTTATTACGAATTGTTTTTTTGTGTTGCCGTTCCATTTTAGGTCGGCTAATGTTGTTTTGACTTCTTCGGGATTGTTTAGGTTGCATAGTTTTGCTATTTGTTTTAGCATTCGTATTCTTGGGATTATTGTTGTTTCTGCTTTGCCGTTTTTCTTTAGTTCTAATGAGTATTGTAGTAGTTTGCCCTGTGTTTCTTGTATCGGGGCGCGTATCATTGGATTTGGGGCATGTAGCAGAATACCTGCCGCGTTAGCGGCAGGATGAATGCGTAAGTCCTTTTGTTTTTCTGTGCCTATAGAGTCTTTCACCGTTGGATAAGGAGGTGAATGACCTGGAGAAAGCGAGGACGTGTGTTTTCCAAGCCAACTACCACACCTTATCTGGGCCACTAAATACCGCCGCAAGGTACTCGTAGGCTCAGTTGAGGTTAGGTTGGAGGAAGTACTTAAGACGATTGCTGACCAGAGTGGCTACCAACTGTTGACTGCTAGAGTTCATGATGGCGATCATGTGCATCTGTTTGTGTCTGCACCGCCAAAGGTATCTATACCTGAAATGGTGCGTGTTTTGAAGTGCAATTCAGCTAAGTTGCTTTTTGAAGAGTTCTCTATGTTGAAGGAGAAGCTTTGGGGTGGGCATTTGTGGTCGGAGGGTTACGCTGTCAGGACTGCAGGCGTTGTTACTAGTTCAAAAATCGAGGAGTACATCAACAGGGCATAAGCGTGGATGCTCGCCGCGTAAGCGGCGAGTAGTTCACTTTTTCTTGAGGTTGATGTATATGCGTATGAAAACCCCGCGTAGCTCGTTTGGCGGATCATCAGTTAACCAAAATGCGACCGGATCTCTCTCCTCGCTCTTCCTGAATTATTTTTAGTTTGTCGCATTAGGTTAACGTTGCTGGTTCGCCAAACCATACTTTTCGTTAAATGATAGAAAAGATTACGCAAATGTCCACTTATTTTTTAAGGTAATTTTATACCTGCTAGGAGAAGAGATGAATCGCTAAACCACAAGTATTATTAAACAGCATGTACCTAACTTTTATCAAAATAATAAAATATTAAAAATCTCATCATTGCGAGAAATACTCGCTTTATGTGATTTACATAATCAAATAATAAATAAATCATTAGGAAGTGCATACTTACGGGAACATCACAAGCATTTACGATAAAGTACGTTGTGCATGCCAGATTTGAAATAGAAGGCGTGGTAGAAAAACCCGATGTTATAGGCGCAGTTTTCGGTCAAACAGAAGGACTTTTTGGACCTGAACTTGACTTAAGAGAACTACAGAAAACAGGCCGCATCGGAAGAATCGAAATCGACTTACACTCAAAAAATGACCGAACCAACGGATCAATAACCATTCCGACCAGTTTAGATAGGGTTTCAACGGCGCTAATTGCCGCAAGCATAGAAAGCATTAACCGTGTCGGTCCATGCTCGGCTAAAGTTAGCTTGGAAAAAATCGAAGACATTCGTGAAGCACGAAGAAAAATAATCATTGACCGCGCAAAAGAAATTCTGCACAAATGGACTATTGAGTTACTGCCAAGTGTAGATGAGGTTTACAAAGAAATTTCTGACACCATGAAAATCGGCAAAGTAGAAAAGTACGGTCCAGAAGATTTGCCTGCTGGTCCAGGTTTAGAAAGCGCTAAAGAAATCATTGTTGTTGAAGGACGCGCTGATATAATTAATTTGATGCGTTGCGGAATCTTTAACACTGTTGCCCTTGAAGGCGCCAAAGTTCCTGAGTCAATAAAGAAGTTGACTAAAGAAAAAACAGCCACTGCATTGCTAGATGGTGACCGAGGCGGCGACTTGATATTTAAAGAGTTGTTGCAGGTTACGAATGTCAAGTATGTTGGTCGCGCTCCAAGAGNNGCAGCGTTGCTTGACGGTGACCGAGGAGGCGACTTAATCTTAAAAGAACTCATGCAGGTAACAAACGTAAAGTTTGTAGGTCGCGCTCCAAGAGGCAAAGAAATCGAGGAGTGCAACTGCAAAGAAATCACTGAAGCTCTAGAAGCTAAGGTTCTAGTGACAGAAGTTTCAGAGGTTTCTAAACCTAAAAAGCCTGAGCGTATCAAGGTTGAGGTCCCAGAAACCATAAGCCAAGCTGCAAAAGCATTACTGGGCACACTTGAAGCAGTTTTACTCAACGATAAACTTGAGTTGATTGAGCGTTTGCCAGTAAGCCAGCTAGCAGAAAAGCTTCAGCAAGTAAGCGGTGTTGACACAGTGGTTTTTGACGGCATCATTACCCAGAGAATCGTTGATATTGCCGGCGAGAAGAACATCAGGCGGATAGTTGCTTCCCGAGTTTCAGAAGCCGTAAAGCCAGCGTTAAACGTTGAATTGGTAACTTTCCAAGACGCAATTCCTCAAGCCTAAATATAATCCATTAAGCTTCTGATTTCTTCACTTTCTTTCATTTCCCTTTTAATCAGTTCTTCTTCGGTTACATCAAAAAATCCGAGTATCCTAGCTGCCGCAGGGACTACTTGATTGGTTACATAGTAGTCAACGTCTACTTCATCATACTTGGCGAAAACGTAAGGTTTCACGCGATTGTAAAATCGTCCTTTGCCTGCTAGTATGACGAAGCCTACTTTGTCGCCGCCTGTTAAACGCCACCCCTTTTCCTTAAGCATTTTTGCCGCTTCCACATGCGGAGCTTCAACAGCGTATTCTTCTGGCGGTTTAGTCAGTGTTTTCCAAATTATTAGGTCACGGAACGGAACTTTCCTTTGCTTTAGCGCCGCTATTACGGTATGTACGTAGTCAATTGCATTCTTAGGCGACTGCTCCTTAAGAATTATTTCAAGAACGTGCTTTTGCACTTTTTTAGCTACTTCCGCCCAATCTCCCCGAATTACCTCTAACCCGACAATGTCTAAACTCCCATCGAGCCTTAAGCCTGCATACCTTTTTTTGGCTTCAGTGAAGAAAATGCGCTTGTAAACCTCGCTAACTTCTACTTCTAAGCCTAAATCCTCATTAATCTCGGTTTGTAGTTCAAGGATTTTCTCTTTGTCATTGGTTAAGAACAGGCTGTCAGTGTCACCATAAATAATCGTTAAACCTTTATCTTCAGCTAAATGAGTGGCGCTTAAAATGGCGTGTCTACCCCAAGCTGAAGCTGCTTCAGCTACTGGTTTAATGTACCATCTAGCGCCAATCCAGCCAGCATAGCCATAAGCAGCGTTTGTTATGATTTTTACAGCCTTTTGCCTCGCATCCAAGATGCTGTATTCAACTATGCTGGGGCTTAAAGTCTTCATTTGTGCCTGTATTTTGTTTCTTACTTCTATTAGGAACGTTAATGCTTCCTTGTAGAATCCGGGTGGTGCTTTGCGGAATCGGTGCTTTACTTCTGGCGCTTCGTAAACTCCACTTGGCGGTTCAGGCGTCTCTTGTGCAACGTATGTGTCAGGCGATAAATTGTATCTTATCATTATGTTAGGGTACATTGATTTGAAATCTAAAACCGCTATGTTATCATGCAGTCCAGATTTTGGTTTAAGCACTAACCCTCCAGTGTAAGGCTGATAGGGCTGTTCTATTCGTTTGGGGATTAGTTCGGCGATTTTTCGTGTTTGCTTAATTAGAAACCATTCAACCCTAAAGCCTACCGCTGCAGTCATAACGTGGTCTAATGGTAGGCTTACTAGGCTTGATAGTTGCATTGCGAAATCCAACAGCAACATTGCGGAGCCTTGGACTTTGCGAGCGTTGTTTAGGCTGAATTGTATAAGCGCTTCTCTTTTCTGCGGTTCGTCCCAGTAATCGGCAAATTCAACATCTTCAACTTCATTTCCTGATTCGTTTTTCATTACGCCTAAGTAGTAGGCTAAGTTGGAAAGGGTCTTAACCTTCACCTCTGGAAAAACATCCATAAAATCAGCAAGATCAACATTTGCCATGCCCGTAAATGAAATGTGACCATAAACGCTGGTATGTGGTTCATTTCTTGCGCGGTCAACATCAAATGTTCTTTCAAGCCTATGACTTCTTTTTATTAGGTAATCCCAATCTTGAGCGTTAGCGCCAAAACTAACGATGATGTCAGGATCAAACTGGTGAACATAGGCAACAAACTGTTGAATAACAGGCTTATCATTTTTTTCGTTGCCTGCTATAAACTGCTTTTCTTCGCCGTTGCTGGCAACGCTGGATATTATTACTACAGGATTTCTATCTGGTTTGGGCGAGCCTTCACGACTATAACTGATCATTGAAAAACTGAGGATTCTGANNGCGTCTACTTCATGCCATGCACAGGGGGTCACATTATTGTCGATTAGGTACCGCATAGGAATGCGAATATCATCTTCGAGGCAATCTTTTACCCCTTCGAACCCTCGAAGGCCCCTTGCAAGCTTTCCTATTTCGGTTGCGTTTTTGCAGGAAACTTTTATTGTCTGCACGGGTTTGCCGAAGAACCTGCGCTCTGATACTTCCGCCTTCACTATTGATGAGGGATAAGCGTTCATGATTTCCTTTGCAGTTTTCGATGGGTCAAATCCTTCTTTAATCAGAGCGTAAAAATAAGCAGTAAAGTTTCTGTCAATAACGAGCACTCGGCTTCCGTTTGCATCAATTCCCCAAAGCCACAATTCAACAATCCCGTTTTCTATTTTGGGATTAATGTCTAGGAGCCAAAAAGTAACTTTCACAGGCAATCGCCTATTGTAGGATAGAACAAATTCGCCTTTAAACGTTTAAATCAAATTTTGATATATATGCAAGAGGCTATAACCTTTCCAGCACTAAGGGGTCAATTACATGAGAATTGGTGTTTGCGGTATCGCTTGCGAGAAATGTCCTNNAATAAAATGTGCCAAATCTGCTCTTGCGCTTTCAGTAAAGGCGTTAAATTGTGTTTTGAATGCAAAGATTTCCCATGTGAAACCACCAAGAAAGGACCAATAAGCTACGGTTACTGCCAATACATTTCAGGCAAATCCTAAACAGAAAAGCCTTATGCCCTAAAAGAGTTAGTTTTAAGTTTGCGGTTACAACTCTAGGTTTGGAGTGCTTATGGGTTCTCAAGAAGTCCTAATTGAAGCGCAGCAATTAACAAAGAAATTTGACGATTTCACAGCGGTAGACCACATAGACTTCAAAGTATACAAAGGCGAATGCGTAGGCTTCTTAGGACCCAACGGCGCAGGCAAAACGACCACTGTCCGCATGATGTATTGCTTTCTGCCTCCAACATCAGGCGAATTAACCCTTGCAGGACTCAGCGTCAACAAGCAATGTAGAGAAATAAAAAGCATAGTTGGCGTAGCTCCGCAAGAGGAAAATTTAGACCCAGACTTCACAGTCACAAAAAACCTCACAGTTTACGCACGGTACTTCGACATCCCCAAAGATGAAGCCTTAAAACGAGCTAATGAACAGTTAAAATTTTTCCAGCTTGAAGAAAAAAGAGAAGTACCCATAGCCGCTTTGTCAACAGGTATGAAGCGGCGGCTGATTTTTGCTAGGGCACTACTAAATCAACCGCAAATTCTACTCTTAGATGAGCCTACCACAGGTTTAGACCCTCAAGCGCGGCATTTGGCTTGGGATGAGGTGCGTAATTTAAAGAAACAGCAGGTTACCATAATTTTAACAACGCACTATATGGATGAAGCCGCTGTCTTATGTGATAGGATACTGATTATGGATAGAGGAAAAATTATCGAGGAAGGCAAACCTGCCGAACTTGTAAGGAAACACATCGGCGAAGAGGTTCTGGAAGTTGATTATGACGAGAAACTACTGCCCACCCTGAAAGAGGCTTTTCCTGATGCACGTTTTGAAAGGTTAGGCGACCGCATGCAAATCTTCACAGATAAACCCCATGGCGTCTTTGAAGGCTTCCTAAAAGAACACTCAATGCAAAACGTGACTATACGTACCGCTAACCTTGAGGATGTTTTCCTTAAACTAACAGGAAGGGGACTTCGAGAAGAATGACTAGTACTAACATTCGCAGGTCTCCAGCACGTTTCTCCATACCAAAATTAACTTACAGAGTTTGGAAGGTTTGGCACCGAAATTTTGACGTGTTCATGAAAACCATAAAAGTCAATTTTTTGCCCTCACTTCTTGAGCCGATTCTGTACTTGTTGGCGTTTGGCTATGGCCTCGGCGGTTTCATTCAAAACATTGGAGGCCAACCCTACATTAATTTCATTGCACCTGCACTGGTAGCGATTGCAGTTATGAATGGCGCATTTTTTGAGTGCACATTTGGTTCTTTCGTGCGCATGTACTACCAAAAAACCTTCGATGCCATCGTTGCCACACCTGTAAGCGTTGAAGAAGTCGTTGCAGGAGAACTTCTTTGGGGAGCAACCCGCGCAACGATTAACGCGACCATTGTATTAATTGTGATTGCGGTTTTCAGGTTAATTACAAGCCCACTGTTTTTGCTTGTTCCATTAATAGCGTTCTTTGGCGGGTTAATGTTTGCCTCTATCGCAATGTGTTTTACTGCCTTAGCACCTGATATTGACTTCTTTAATTATCCCTCATTCCTGTTTGTGACGCCGATGCTCTTTTTAAGTGGCACCTTCTTCCCGTTGACATCATTGCCATCTGCCGCACAAGCAACCGCAATGGCTGTTTTGCCTCTGACCCACATTGTAAACATAGCCAGAGGAGTTGTTGCTGGGCATACAGAGGCAATCCTGGGACTTAACCCTCAAATGCTACTGCCCATAAGCATAGCTTGGATAGTGTTAGTGACCATATTCTTCTTTATAGTCAGCATTAACCTGATGAAAAAACGGTTAACAGGATAACCTTATGCTAAACCGTGATGCCTTTAATTTCGGCAACTATAAGGTAGTAAGCGGCTAACCCTTTCCATTTGCCCCACGACTTAGCGACTTCCCGCGCCTCCGCGCTCTTTATTGGTTTTCCATTGCAATAGTACCTTGAAATCACTCGTCTTATGCCGAAATCGTCAGCTGGCAGGGCATCCAGTTTCTGCATTCCTCTTAGCATGGTTAACTCAGCGGTCCAAACTCCGATTCCCCTTATTTCATCAAGTTCAACAATGATTTGCTCGGGGATTTTGTTGTTTTTTAGGTGCTCAAGATCCAACTTTCCTTCCGCTATCAGTTTGGCTGCTTCTTGGATGTACTCGGCTTTCCGCTGGCTTAACCCACAGTTGCGTATTTCTTCAATGCTTGCACATGCCATGCTTTGAGGCGTTGGATACGCATAGTAGGAGTCGCCGTTTAATGTGAGAGTTTCACCGAATTTCTTCGCTAACTTTACTTCTATGATTTGCGCAACTTTGATGGAAATTTGCTGCTCAACAATAGAATCAGCCAAGGCTTCGAAAACTGTCGGGGTAGTTGGGTTTTTTAATCCATACAACTGCTTGGTTATTTGTTGCATTGTTTGGTCGTTTTTTATGTCTTCATAGAAGGATTGCAAGTCGAAGTCTAAGTTGAAAATGAATTTGACTGCTTCTTCCGCTTTTCGCTTATCTTCCAATGTTATGGGATTGTTTGATTTTAATTCGACGTTTATTTTTGGTTGTTCAACGGTTCCTGTAGAGGTTAATCTGATTAGGACTAGTTTGCCGTTAACTTTAAGGACTTGGCTGAATTGACCGTTTGCATAGCTTCGAATTTGTTTATCGCCGTTTGCGAATATTTGAGCGGTTAAATCAAAATTGAAAGGCGCCAATGCTTGGATTGTAAAGGTTTCAGTGAAAGTCATCTGGTTTCATCCTTGAAGCGTTGTCTTAACTGCAGCTTATCGATAATATTAAAGATTTTTAACCTGAAAGTTGTATTATAAGCAAACAAAAGGAAGGTTAATTATGCGTCTAGTAGTGCGAATAGGCGGCTCCGTTGTAGCATCACCAGTTAATACTGAATTAATGAGCAAATACGCTGACCTATTAAAAACGGTGAAATCTCAAGGACATGAGGTTGCGGTAGTGCTTGGCGGTGGAGCTTTGGCACGAGAATTCATTGGAATTGCTCGTAATTTGGGGTTGGATATGCAGGCGCAGGATGAGATTGCCATTTCTGTTTCGCGCTTGTTTGCTCAGCTTTTCCTCAAAAAGCTTGGAGACGCTGGTTGCAGTAAGGTTGCTTTGACGCTTGATGACGCAGCTGAATGTTTAGGTGAAGGGAAGATTGTTGTGATGGGCGGTTTGAAGCCTGGGATTACGACGGATGCGGTTGCTGCACTGGTTGCTGAACGGGTTAACGCTGATTTACTGGTTAAAGGAACTGATCAGGATGGCGTTTATGATAAAGATCCGAGGAAGCATGCGGATGCGGTTAAGTTGGATCGTTTAGGTTTTGATGATTTGCCTAAGATTTTTGAGCAGAGCGTACACAAAGCCGGGATGCATCAAATTATTGATCCTGAAGCCGTTAAGGTTCTGAAGCGCCGGCGCTTGAAGTTGATTGTTGTTAATGGTTTTAAGCCTGAGAACATTTTGGCTGCGGTTAATGGTGAGAATGTTGGAACGGTAATTAGTTAGTTTTTTTCCATCCCTCATGTATCTCTAACTTTAATTTTGCAACAAGGTGCCTACTTTGCTAGTAGGCAGAGCCAAATCATGAGCTCTACTTTCAACACGGGAGACTACTTCTCTTTCATGGCTATGGGCATGGTCGCGTTCGTTACAGTCTTTACCACAGCTTTCGTCGGCATGTCAGTAGTTTGGGACAGACGCTTAGGCTTCATGAACAAAGTTTTAAGCACACCAGTTTCAAGGTCCGTTATAATAATATCCAAAGTGATGTCAGCAAGCGTCAGGTCAGTGTTCCAAGCAGCCATAGTAACGGCGATTGCTTATGCACTGGGTCTTCAATTAGGCGCAAACTTCACTGCATTCAGTATATTCGGGGTATTTGCAATAGTGTTCCTCATTGGCTTTGGATTGTCTTCGCTGTTCACAGCCATCTGTTTGCGAGCAACAAGAATGGAAACACCGCAAGCAATCTTCAACCTGGTAACCTTGCCTTTAATGTTCGCTAGCAGCGCCTACTTCCCGATTAATTTGATGCCTGATTGGCTGAAACCAGTAGCATACGCAAATCCAATATCGTACACAATTGATGCGGTTAGAAGACTAATGATATTCAGCGATGGATTCGGCCCCCTGCCACTTGACTTTGCATACGTTGGCGCCTTTGCAGTCGTTGTAACTGCCATATGCGTCGTTCTCTCCTGGAGATACCTAAACAAATAAATCGCAGAACCCAATCAACAACACCGATGTCGAGGAATCTGCATGGTACCCATCGTTGAAGCCGTAAACGTCACAAAAACATACATGCTAGGAAAAGTCCCAGTAGAAGCCCTCAGGGGAGTAAACCTGAAAGTTGAAACGGGAGACTTCGTTTCCATACTGGGACCATCCGGAAGCGGCAAATCAACAATGCTAAACCTAATCGGCGCATTAGACAAGCCTACTGCAGGTACACTGCTAATTGACGGCGTTGACATCTCCAAGTTAAACGACAACCAACTTGCAGATTTAAGACGGCGCATTGGCTTTGTTTTCCAATTTTTTAATCTAATTCCACGCTTAACCGCAAGAGACAACGTTGAATTATCAATGTCAATATCTAATATTGGAAGAGCGCAAAGAAGAAAACGCGCAGAAGAACTTCTTGAAACAGTCGGCTTGAAAGACCGAATAAACCATAAACCCGCTGAACTGAGCGGGGGACAACAACAACGCGTCGCAATCGCAAGAGCCTTAGCAAACAATCCCCGTTTTCTTTTGTTAGATGAGCCTACTGGAAATATTGATTCCAAAACGGCAAGTGAAGTTATCGGATTAATTAAAAAGTTGAATGTTGAAAATAACGTTAGCATCATCATGGTTACTCACGACCAGCATTTGGCAAGAGAAGCAAAAAGCACTGTCCAAATGTTTGATGGACAAATAATATCCGAAGTGGTGAACAATCAATGAAGACAATAGATATTTTTGGTTACTCTTTCAGCGCAATTAAACTCCGCAAACTCAGAGCAGCATTAACCACGCTAGGCGTGATAATAGGCATCACAGCCATAGTGGCTTTACTCTCTATTACTCAGGGCTTGCAGGCAACAATAACTAACCAGCTTCAACAAGGATTATCAACCAACTCATTAATCGTTACCGCAGGCAGTAGCGGCATCTTGGGTGGTGCAGGCGGTGGAGGCGTCGGTGGAGGTTTAGGAGGTGGCGGAGCAGCTAGCTCTAATTCTGGATTCAAGTTATACGTTAATTATACAAGTGAAATTGATGCTTTATCGCCAGATATAGAAACATCTTTCGCTGTGATAAGTAGGTCAGGATACATTCAAACCGATAATTTGAATAGGACAGTTACTATTTATGGCGTTGATTTCAACCAGTATTCACAAGCTTACAGTACAACTTTTATAGCTGCAAGCGGAACCATACCAACAAACCCGGATGAAAACGACACAGTTGTGGGTACTCGAGTTAATCAGCCGGGACAAAATGGAACAATATATTTCAGCGCAGGCGACGACATTAATATCCTCTGGATTAATGCTACCACTCTTCCTCCAGTAAACGAAACTTACACACCCCACGTTTCGGCGGTACTTCAAAAAGTCGGAGGTTTCGGCATTGGCGGACCCTCAGATACAGGCGTTTACATTCCGATAAACAAGGCTGAGAGCTTTTTTGGAACAGACGAGTGTGACATGATAATTGTAAAGTTGAAAAGCACTGACAACGCAACCATCACCAACGTTTCCAAAGCTATAACCGACCACTTTAGCAACCAAGTATCAGTGGTGTCTTCAACTGCTGTGCTGAGTCTTCTCACAAGCGTCTTTAGCACAATTCAGTTGTTCCTCGGCGGCATCGCTGCTATTTCGCTGTTAGTTGCTGGCATTGGAATAATGAACATAATGATAGTCTCGTTAATTGAGCGCACACGGGAAATCGGCATACTTAAAGCGTTAGGCATGAAAAGCCGAACCGTGCTGACCATTTTCCTTGGCGAATCAGTCATAATCGGCTTAATCGGCGCCATAGTCGGCATAATCTTAGGCTGGATCTTAGCAAACGTAACTGCAAGAGTTTTAGGTTCAGGAGTGTTCGGGGGTGGAGGCGGATTCAGAATAACACCACTGTTAACTCCAGAGGTACTGTTGGGCGCTTTAGCTTTCGGTGTAGGAGTCAGCGTGATCTTCGCGTTGTATCCAGCGTGGCGCGCGTCTAAGCTTAAGCCCGTAGAAGCTTTAAGATACGAGTAACATAGAACCAATAGAGGCGCCCCAAGTGAAACGGTTATACCCAGACCAGCCAATCGTAGGCATCGGCGCAGTAATAGTCCATGAAGGCAAGATTGTTCTTGAAAAACGGGGAAACTGAAAAACGGGGAAACGAGCCAAGCAAGGGAAAATGGAGTATTCCAGGCGGTTTAGTTGAGCTTGGCGAAAGCCTTGAGCAAGCAGTTATCCGTGAAGTTAAAGAGGAAACTTGTCTTGACGTTGAGAATCCATGCCTAATTGATGTAGTGGACAACGTTGACTTAGACGAGAAAGGCAAAGTAAAATACCATTACGTAATAATTGATTACTTAGTGCATGTGAAAAACGGTACAGTTCAAGCTGCAAGCGACGCTGCAGAACTACGTTGGGTTCCATTTGATGAAGTGGAAAAGTATGATTTGACAACGTCGTTTCGGCTTTTCTTTAGGCATAACAGGGAAGGATTGGAAAAAGCTAATTCATATCTTTAAAGAATAGTCGTGTTTCTCCCAGTGTTTTGATGTCTAAGGCTCGGACTCTGGCTACTATGGGAAAGTCGCTTACGACTTTGCCTAAAGTGAGGCAGTGGTGGGGTGGCAAGTCTCGGGCGATTGACCGCACTGTTTCTGCGTCCACGCGGGCGGCTCGTGAAACAACGTCTAGGTCATGTTCGTTGGTGAAGTTGAAGAGGAAAATGTTGTCTGCTTGGCGGTAAATGGTTTCTTGTATGGTGTCAGGCTGGTTGGTTATGAATGTGGTGAATATGCCGAGGTGGCGCATGCGGGTTACGATGTCGTCCCAATAAGTTTCTCTCAAATAAAGGTGGGCTTCTTCTGCGAAGAGAAAGACTGCTTTCAGTTTCCAGCTTGAGAGGGAATCAACCAGTTTTCCAAGAACGTATTCGACCACTATTTGCCGGTCGATGTTTGAGGTATTTTTCAGGTTTATGACTATGGCGCCGCCTTGCTCCTTGGCTTTCAAGAGGCTTTCTTCAAGGAGTGTTGCTTCGCCTGGGTAATCTGTGAAGAAGCCTGAGTTAACAAGGGAGTGGAAGCGTGAAGCTAACGCGTCGCGCACCTGCTGGTTGCAGTTTAAATCGCGTATTGCTTCGCCGAGTTCATGCATGTTTAGTTTGCCTTTTTCCTTGAGCATTTTCCATAATTGCCTGAACTCGCGGGCTGATGTTCCTGGCAGGTGCAGTGCATGGACTAGTATGCCCATTACAGTGTTTAGGTGGAGTTGTTCTAGGGCTACTTTGAAGTTCTGCGATGGCGTTAAGGTGTGGATTTTGTCGTAGTACATGTTTCTTTTGCCATCGTTAGTCATGCCTAGGCTGGAGTATTCGCCGTTTAAGTCGAAGATGACGACGGTTGCTTTGTACCCGATGAGGTTTACCATCAAGAGCTTGGATAAGTGGGATTTGCCGCATCCTTTCTTGCCTGTTATAATGTTTAATGTTCCATCTATTGATGAAGCGTCAATAGTTAAGAGCGAGGAGTCTTTGGTGCCGCCCAAGATTATGGGTAGTTTACCATCGATTTTTGCCATTTTCATAAGCATGGGTATGGATAATTTCTTTATCGTGGATTGTGAACGGCTGGGAAGCCAGCTACTGCTTGGGCTTAGCATTTCGTTTTCCAATGTTGCCCTTATCTTGCAGATCAGCAAGCTGGCGTCTTGAATATAAGTGATATGCGGGGCGATTTCCATAGGGTCGATGTCTTCACCTTGGAGGGGTTCGCCTCCGTCTGGAAGCGTTCGCAAAAGCTCCTCAAGTACTCCAGGGACAGCCGCGAATTGTACGTCGATGACTTGGGCGATTAAGGCTTTTCCTGCGTCTTGGTCTTCGACGAGTAGATAGTCGCCTTTTTCGGCGCTTTCTGTTGGGAAACTGATGATTTGGAGGATGTTGCCTTCTTTTTTGTAGAGTTTCATGCGTAGATTTCCCCCTTGCCGAATGGCCCGAAAAGCAGTTTGTGCATGTCTGGTCTGTTGATTAGTTGTATGCCGTGTTTGCGAGTGATGAAGTGTTTCATGGCTAATACTTCGTTAGCGGTGAAGGTGCAAAGAATATGCGATAACCGTAAGGTTTCTGGGTAGCTTTGCGTGTACAAGTCGTTGCCGATCAGTTTTTGTATGGCTTCCATTCTCTGCGGAATGGGTATTTCTTTGTCAATGTCTAAGCGGAATGCGAAGTTTGCCTTATTTAATCGTGCCACGTAAACGTCGCCTAGCAGTATTATTGGCGGTTTGAAGTGTATGCCTGTGGTTTCAAGCAGGTATGGCGGTTCATGGTTTGGAAGTTGCTCTGTTATTAGGATGCCGTTGGCTCTCAGCGTGGTGGCTTTTGAGAACGCTAAGACAGTGCTGTTGTTTCTTCTTGCGTAGCTGAGGATTTCCCTCATGCGTTGGGCTGGTGTATCGATGGTGCCTGAGGTTAAGGAGCCGTCGAAGAGGAGTACTCCGTGGTTTACTGTTTTTGCTAGCATGGTTTGCAGCCATCGTTCGAGGAGACTTGCGAGTCTTGTGGGCATTTGCATGATGTTAGGTGCTGCTTGGTGACTGCCGCCATAACTGGTGCAAAAATAAGCCCGCTCAAGTGCATTGTAGACTTGGTTTTTGTTTTCTTCTGTAATGTGGAATATGAATGGCCCGAGGCGAGTGTACTTGTATACGCGGTTTTGGCGCCATGTGATTGCTCCTCGAATGGCAATTATCATGCCGGTGCTTGTTTCGCCGATTTTTATGGTTGAGGTGTCTATGGCGACGATTAATGTTTCTTGGCGGTCTGGTTTTATGAGGATTGGTTGTGGTTTTAGCTGTAGGCTGGATGGGTATTGTTCGGTTGTGTTTAGTTGTTGAAAGTTTTGCGTGTTTAGCTGGAAGGGTTGATGTTGCACTTGCTTGAGGGAATAGAGGCTTTGTTCTAAAAAGCGCTGTGGGAGTGTTGTATCTATGGTTGGTTGTGGAAAGTTATATTTCTCAGTAATTGTATATTGTTCAATCACCATGATTCACCAATATGCAATAGTGTTATTGGTGAAATATTTAAATATTGTGCATGTGCATCTTGCACAATACAATAAGCAACAAGGTGAAGACTTGACAGAAAAACAGCAAAAACCACCAATACGCGTAAAAATGAAAATCGGCGACATAGAATTCGAAATAGAAGCCCAAGAAGACCAAATCCAAACTGCCGTAGACAGAATACTTGCAACGGTAACAGAACGCCTAAAAACCACAAGCCTCGCCCAAGTAGCCGAACGTCCAGCGCCACCGCCCAGAGCAGAAACATGCAAAGGCGTCATCCAAAAACTCTGGGAAGAAAACTGGTTCAACGAGCCAAGAGGCTTAGGTGAAGTCCACACTGAACTTGCAAGACGCGGATTCCACTATGACCGCACAGCAGTTGCTCATGCACTAGTGGATTTAGTCAAAGACAACATACTCACACGAATAGGCAAGCCACGCAGGTATCAGTACGCGCAGAAAAGGCCACCAACATAATGCCCTTTAACTGCTTAACTTATTTAAAGAAATTAAGCTTAATACATAAAAAAAGTTAGTAAATCTGGTCCTGTTTTCTAAATTTATTTATTTAACAAGGGCTCTATTATCACACATGTTGAGAGATCATTCCCATTTACTCAAATCCTTTCAAGAAACTATATCCAAATCAGAAAAAGAGTGCGGCTCAAAATTAGAGGAGATACGAGAATTATGTTACTCGCTTAACCGTTGTTTTGGCGAATTTATGGTAAGTGATTTTTCCACTGGTAAACTGGCAAATTCGCTAACTTTTTGGTGTTACGTAGAATCAACTGAGATATCCGGTTTCACTTTGTACCTCTCTTACTGTGGACTTTATCGAAATGCATTTGACAATATTAGGCACATTTTGGAATCAATGGTACAATCAGTGTATATTGATATTAATCATCCTGGCAGCAGTTTGAAAACTAAGCTTGAGATTTTGAAGGAAATTGAAGATAAGAAAGAGTATCATGCAAGTAGGTTACTTCAAGAAAAACTTGATTTCAAAAGCCTGGGTTGTGAAGGTCTTGATTGCAAAGGTCTCTTGAATACTGCGTATAAGGACCTATCTAAAATGGTTCATCCATCACACGAAAAAGTTATTGCAACTTTCAATGACTTCATGCATTCAAGCGAAAATAAAAGCGTGATTTTAGTAAATTGCGCGGAAGTGTCAAAAATTTTTGATTCACTGAAGATAGTATTTGACATTTTCTATGTCTTAATTGCCGCTAATTTTCCTGAATTTAAAAAGGTAATGAAAAAAGACCAAAATTTCCTTGATACGGTAGAAAAATTCAATCTTACACTTTTGAAGAAAGTGCTTGATAATCCTAACAATTGTGTTTAAATTTTTAAAGAGGCTTTAGACCAGCGGAAAAGCATTCTCTTGTGCTTTTAGCTTATGCTAACTTTTTTGAAGATTAGATATGCGGCAACCAAGTAGAGGGGCTACCAAGTTTTAAATAGCAATTTGATGTAACGCAGTTTCATGCAAGTCAAGGATTTAGTCCGCTACAATCATGTTGTTCGCGGACTCTATTTTGATGCTATGACGAAGTTGCCTTGGGCTGAAGTTGTTGAGCCTAGAGGTGCAAGTTTTGATTCTATGCGGAACGTGTTTTTGCATTTAACCATCGTTGAGGACAGGTGGATAAGCTACATTATTCCAGGCCACTCCAAGGAGTGGGTTGACCCTGACTTTGACGCTTTCAAAGGCATAGATTCATTGAAAAAGTACATGCACCAAGTGAAAAACAACACCGAAAGCTACTTGGCAAAACTTTCTGCTGAAGAATTAAACAGGCAAATAGTAGTCCCCTGGGGGGATAAGCCGGACACGCGAATCAGCGTCGAAACAGCGTTAACTCACATGGTTATGGAAGATATGATTCACTACGGCGAATTATCTGCGCTTCTGTGGCAGATGAATGTAGATGCACCGTACTTGGCTTTTTGGCGATACAAATACGAGTAAAACCAATTTTAGACTGTTGGAAATCACAAGGTGCCAAAAAAAAAGACTACGTTTCCATAAAAAAAAATTTAACCTTAAATATTTCTTATAAATTTATTTTTTAACCATGACTCCTGATTATTCAAAAATAGCGGGAACATTGCTTTTGGTTGGCGGAGTCCAATTTGTTATAGCGTTAATAATTGCAGAAGCGATCTATCCAAATTATAGCGTTTCAGCTAACTACATAAGCGATTTAGGCGTTTGGAGCAAGCCTTCTGCGGCAATCTTTAACCCTTCAATCAGCCTATTTGGCTTAACTGTTCTGGCAAGTTCATATTTTATTCTAAAGCAATTCAAGAATCGGGCAATTGCTGTTTTGTTTGCTTTGGCAGGCGCAGGCGCCTTGGGCGTCGGAGTCTTTCCTGAAAACACCTTCCTCGTTAATGGCATTCCAGTTATCCATTCTATCTCAGCGCTTATAGCGTTCGTAATTGGGGGAATAGCAGCAGTTGCCGCATACAAATATACTAAGCCACCCTTCAAAGTTATTTCAGTGATTTTGGGAGCGGCAACACTCACTGCAACGGTCCTCTTTTTCACAACACGGGATTATGGTTACTTGGGACTTGGCGTGGGCGGCATGGAAAGAATGATGGCTTACCCCACGCTTTTATGGATAATCAGTTTAGGCGGATATCTACTCGGTAACTATAGTGACTGACGAGGCAGTCTTTAACGTACTTTTTCCATGTGCACTGCACAACTAGAAGTACCTTCCCTAAACCACGGAGTATAAAAAAAGAAAAGGTGGTTTTTGAGGGTTTATTTATTGGTTTTCGGGCTTGGTTTTGGACTTGCTTTTGGTTTCGCCTTTTGTGGTTCCTCAACAGGCTTCATTGGCTCGCCGCAACAAACTATCTCGCATGGTTCACAACCGCATGGGTCTTCAACAGCGATTACTAGCCCGCATTCTTCACACTGGTATTTGTCGCCTTTTTTATTTGCCAAAAATTAACACCTGCCTTAGAATATCGCTATATTATTCATAGATTATTCATTCTAATAAGAATATCCAAAATTATGCCTCGGCTTGGGTGTAGTCGTTAAGCAGGAAAAATGTTTGTTCACTTTCGCACTGTAAATTCCAGAAGAACAGGTTTGTAGGAAACTGATTCTTATTATGTATAGATACGCAATAGAATTTACGTTTTGAGCTGTTGCTTTATTTTCTTTGCCATCTCTTCAAGTTTCGCTCTTTCAACCTCTTTAAGGTCGCTAAAACGCGGCAGTTTTTGCCCTTCGAATCCTGGTACCACATGCACATGCAAGTGGAATATGTCTTGGCCTGCAGCTTTGCCGTTTTGCTGAATAATGCTGATGCCATCAGCTTTAGTTGCTTTTTTAACTGCCACGGAAACTTGTTTGGCAACCTTGTGGACTTGGCTGAGTTGGTTTTCTGGAATGTCGAAGATGTCAACGTAATGCTTTTTTGGTATGACGAGTGTGTGTCCCTCGTTTAATGGTCGTATATCAAGGAAAACTATTACTGTTTCATCTTCGTAAATGATGCTTGCAGGTGCTTGTTTTTTCACTATTTTGCAGAATATGCACGACGCATCAAAGCTCAAACCAAGTCACCACTAAATTACTACGTACATTAGGCTTTAATCAATCAGTTTATATGAAAGGGTAAACTTTCCAATAAAATGATATACTTTCGCCATTATTTACGCTTCCTGAAAAGCTTTTTTCCATCCATTTCCGTTACGTATTCAAAGCCGACCTCGAGCAGTTTACAGGCTTCATCTATATTTGACGCAAGTTTAACATTATATTGGTCGTTAGCTTCAAAGATTGCCTGTTCTAGGTTAACGTATAACTGCGTGTTTAAGATGCTTTTATGGCCGAGTAGTCGTTGAACTGTCACTAAATCTTGTCTCTTATGGTATTCCATTGTACCGTACCAGTGTCGGATCAGGTGAAAATGGATTTTAGCAATGCGTGGATTCGCAAGTTTTGTAGCTATAGTTTTTCTCTGCCGCCACAAGTTGGTTGTGGCTGCCCTCCGTGAATTGGGAAAGATTCTGTCGCTTTGCTTAGGCATTGTCTGGAGCATACCGGTAAGTTTTGTTGAAACTTTAAAGATTCGTGGCAGGCTGTGTTTCTCTGGAGTATTCAATGTTATGGTATGAGCTTCAAAGTTAATGCTTGTCCAGGTGAGGCTTAAGCATTCGCCGATCCGCATACCTGTCTCCTTAAGCGTCTGTAGGATAACAGCAGTTTTCTTACCGCATCCAGCGATTAACGCGTCTATCTCTTGCTCCGTTGGAATGAACTCAGGTATTTTCTGTATTCCAACATATTTTGGTGCAGTCCAAGTTTTTCCTTGCCATTTTAGGAAAGCGGTGTAGGCTACGCAAATTGAGTGTTTTGTGCTTTGTGCCCAGTCACGAAAAGCCAAATATTTTTTTACGCTTTCAGGATTATCCAGATCGCTGTTTTTTGCTAAACGGTCAAGTTTATAGCTCCAATCGTCAATAGTAACTTCAGAGTATCCTTGCAGTTTTAGATGAAACGCAAACTCTAGCAATTTACCCTTTGCGCTTTGTCGTTCTTCTCCCGCAACAGTTTTTGTTTCTGTTGCTAGATCCAAATTTTTCGCTTCCTTGTTGGTTGCGCATATTTGGCGTTTAGAAGGTAAGGCAGTTTGGGTATTTATTGACCATTTAGAATTTTCTTGTGATGGTTTTTCTGAAAATCGGTATGCACAAGTCCTGCAGAACCAACGTTGAATGCTACTGCCGTCTGCTAGATAGCGTAAGCCGTCTCGATAGAGACTTGTGGAGCCACATTGTGGGCATTGGTTTGGGGGACTGGTGCCGGCGGACATGGCGCCGTCCGACTTACCTTTGTTAGAGCTGGCTTTGCCAAATATGCAGTCTGGGAGAGATTCCTTTGATGTAAGTTCAGCCATTCCCTCCCATCCCTAACACTCAAACTTTAGCGTGACGTGTTCTGCCTGCTGCATGACGGCTCGGATTTTCTCCGCATAAGCGATAGCGTGTTCTATGCTGTCAGCTTTCTCAATTTCAAGAAGCAGCTTGATAACTTCGTTCACTTGAGCATCAGTTAAAAGGTTCATTCCTGATCGCTCTTGTTTGCAATTCTGTTAATTTCCGTTTCTTCAATGTTCTTGGCGTAGGCTTTGCCGTGGAGTTTGCCTTGGCATTTGCACTTGCATTTTTTCTCTTCAGTCTTTGCCCTGTAGCAGCCAGCACTGCATATACCCCTCCAAGCATCAACCTCAGAGGCTTCCTGTTTGCTTTTGTTTTGAAGGGTTAAATCGCGGGATGCAGCTTTAGCCATTGCCTTTGCCTCTTGTTTATTTGAAGAATTGTTCATCTGGGACTGTTTTGTCTACGTTGAGGAACTTTTCTGCGTTGCAGAAGGCTAAGATTTTGCTGAGAAGTGGATCGTTGAGGTCGCTGAATTCTTTCTCGAAGCCGAATTTGCCGACTAATACTCGGACTTGTACTTTGTTTTTGTTCTGGATTGTTTGGTAGGCGCGTGCCGTCGCGGATGAGGCGCGGCTTGCGTAGTGCTCCATGTCATCCCAATTATCAACAAGATTAACCAAGTTGTTGTCACCTAAAACGTCTTGCAGGCTCAGCATAAAAACCATCTATCGCTGCAAAGCCATCATGGCTTTGAGACGCTCGCAAAGACAAGTGTCTAAATTCGCACCTATATTTCTAAACTGAATAAACGAAAGAAAAGAATGGAATCCAAGAATCCCAAGCCTTTGAGTAGAAGTAGAAGGAAAAAAGAGGAAAGAACTTACTATCAACACATAATGAGGAACTAATATTATACTTTTTTGAATGATTCTGATATACGGTCTTTTCAGAATTAAAAGAGACTATACTTCTATGAATATCTGATCTGATTTGGAAACTAACATTCTTAAGGGAAAACACTTTTGGAAGTGATATTCAACTAAACAGAAAAGGCTCTCTGAAGGTTCCTTTTTCGGTCGTAGCCTACTGTTTTGTTTCTAAAATAATCAAGCATTAAGTATTTTTTCCGATTATCTATCTCTTGAATTAATCTGTAAATGTCTTCCCACGTTGACCTTAGAAAAGTTCTGTTTGTGTCTTCTTTTATATGCTTCCTGAATTGCGTTTCAATGTCTTTTTCCCTTTCTGAAGGTACAAGATTGACTAGGTTGAGATTCAAGCGCTGATTTTGTGCCATCCATGAACCAAGAAGCCAAAACCTTAGCAATTCATACTTTCTGTCGCTAATTGCTACAGTTTCGAAGTTCGATTTGAAAACATCCTGATACCATTCGCATCCTCCATTAACATACTTTTTCTTAACAAGCGGATCTTTTGAACTTGGTTCAGTATTGTTACGGGCATTCAGTTTAGCCTCGATCACAAAAAGAGTCTCGTCACTCTTGATAATTATGTCTGGTTCTGAGCCTTTCTGAGGTTTAAGCTCAAATTCTTTCCTAGCCTGAACCAATTCTGACCAAG
>PKYH01000155.1 GCA_003133625.1 Candidatus Bathyarchaeota archaeon
CGGGTTTTGAACATTCTTGGACCGAAGGCTTTTACGTTTCCGTTTAGTGGCGGGCGGTAAAAAAGGGAATAAACAAGGAGCATAGACTATCTATTGATTTGTGCCATAAGTGTACAACGGGACTTAAATTCGCACCAATAATCTCGGTTGATTTTTCACACAGTCTCAACACCCATGCGCGCGCTTACCCTGGCTGTAATGCTATTCGAGAGAGAATTGAAAAGGTTGAAACCGTCATGCGCGTCTGTCACATTTGGCAAAACTTCTTTCCCATAGAGTCTGGGGGAGTGGAGCGTTATATACTGAACTTGTCGGACTTTCTGTCCCAACAAGATCGAAATATGCATTTTGTTTTGCTTACAGATAAATCCAATATCTCTTTCTTGCGCGCACCTCGGATATATGACTGCGAGAGAATAAATAGCTTAGAAGTACATAGACTGAATGCCCCCTTCCCCAGCCTTCTCACAAAAGCATCTTCTAAGTTTTTTCATCGGCGTTTCAAACTCTTTGACGACTCGTTAACCATGAGCCTATACAAAGCGGCTGCGGATATTCGTGGAATCGATCAGGTTGACGTTTTTCATNNACCCTTCATGGTGATTCAGTGAATCCTAATGATCCGTTTGCTATGCCCATTAGGGTTCCAACAACAGTTAATGTGCTTAGGCACGCTGATATTATTACCACGTATTCCAAGGAGACCCTAAACCTATTGCAGAAATTAGGGCTGGGTAAGAAAAGTCGGTTGGTACCTAATTTTGTTGACACGAGTTTTTTCAAACGTGCAGTGTCAAATGGAAATGGTTCTGGAAATAGAATAGTGATGGTATCCAGGCTAAGTAGACCCAAGGACCCATTGACTCCAATTCGAGCATTTGCCAAAGTTAAAAAGGTGGTGCCTGAAGCTACTTTCAAAATTGTGGGATACGGTCCACTCTATGAATATGCAAATCGCATAGTTCAAGATCTGAACCTTGAGGAGTCGGTTACGTTCTATGGCCCGAAGTCAGATGTTAGAAAGTTTTTGTGGGATAGTGATATCTTTATTGGAACGAGGGGTAGCTACTTAACTACGCTTGAGGCTTGGGCAGCTGGCCTCGTAGTCGTAGCTCCAGAATTTGGAATCATGAAAGAAATAATTTCTAATGGCGAAAATGGAGTGCTGACGCCACCTGGCGATGCCAATCAATTAGCCTCTGCATTGATAAGTTTGATCAAAAACAAAAATTTTCGAACGATGATTGCAGAAAATGGTATTATTCAGGTCTCGGAAAAACACGATATTAGGAAGGTAGCATCATCCATAGCTAACATTTACAAATCACTTCTGTAGATCTGGTTTCGATATAAAAAGGCATATTTCGAGATTAATTTGTTGATTATTGGGAAGTCAAGAAACCTAAATTTTCTGGTAACACCATATTTGGGCGTACTATAACCATTTTCGATGATTGCGGTCGGGCGTGTCCCTCTCATTCTCCTGAGTTTGAAGAATAGGAGTCAAATCAGTTAGCGGGGCAAAAAAAATCCTCGATAGAACCTTAAAACTGCCGACCTGACCTGAATTCTAACCGAGGCTTAAAGTTTGCTTGTTCAGAAAAATGCTCCCTTCGTATCGGTTATTATTTTGAATTTCAATGGAGAAAACTATTTAGAGCGCTGTCTTTTTTCCGTTTTAAGCACAAAGTACCCAAATTTTGAGGTAATCTTCGTAGACAACGCATCCACTGATTCGAGCTTGAAAACAGTCGAAAAAACCTTCGGAAGTGACAAACGACTAAGAATTTTCAGAAGCACTCAAAACCTAGGGTTCAGCGGTGGCAACAATTTTGGTTTTAGTCATGCGAAAGGAGAGTACATAGCTTTTCTGAATAATGATACAATCGCGGATCCGTATTGGCTGGCCACTTTGGTCGATGTCATGGAAAAAGACCGAACCATTGGATTGGCGGGAAGTACTATACTTTCAATCGATGGGAAGAAACTTCGGGGAGCGGGCGGGCTTTNNAGTTTCTTCCAACGTTTGAAGTGTCGTTTGCAACGGGTTGCTCGATGATTGTGAGAAAAGAATTTCTTGATGAAATAGGGTTATTTGATCCTGAAATACCTTACAATTACGACGATACTTTGCTGTCTCTGAAAACGTGGCTTGCGGGCAAACGAGTGGTATCGGTATCAAGTTCAAGAATACGCCACATCGGCGGAGCCACAACCAAGAAATTTTGGAATAACCAATCTGTGGCCTTCTCTCTTCTTAGGGCCAAAACGTGTTTGCTGTTTGATGTATATTTCAATTTAAGAGATTTGTTAAAGGCTTTGTCCATTCTTTATTTTTCACTTGCGGTTGAATTGATGTTTTTAGTGAGAAAGAAACATCTGTCAGAAATTTTAGGAAACTTTCGCGCCTCGACGTGGCTACTGAAAAATTTTAAACACGTATGGAAGAATCGGCTACAACATTGGAGCAACCCGAAAATCTCACCTGAAATGTTAGTTACAAGATTCATACGAATAAGACTCCAATTTCCCCTTTGTATTGCCCATTCTAAACTGACATATTCCGTCTATCATAATCAATGCATGAAATACGAAAATAAGTTGATCCGCAATTGACCTGAGACTGCAATCGTAGACAAAACGCATGTCGTAGACCGTTTGAATTTTGTACCTTAGGAGTGTAGGCTTCTGCATAGCTTTTTCTTGACCTTCGATACGGAAGACTTCATAAGCGAAAACTCGGTTCCAGGCTTGCATAATATCTTGGAGCTTTTAAAAAAACATGAGCTGACAGGTTTATTCTTCATTACTGGAAACATGGCTGAAAAACTCTCCAACTTTCCAGCAACCGTAGACTTGCTAAGCGAGCACCAAATTGGCTATCACTCTTCCAGCCATTCTATTCACCCTACCCTTTTCGAATTCACTGACGTTGAAAACTACGAAGAAGCCTATCAAACTTCACTTATTCGAGAGACCGCCCATATCAATCCGTTAACAGGTGAAATTGAAGGCTCCGGTGGAATTCATGCACTCCAGACTCTTTTCCCCAAAAAACAAATAATTGCATTCCGGGCGCCCGGGTATTGCTGGACTCCACC
>PKYH01000103.1:0-164 GCA_003133625.1 Candidatus Bathyarchaeota archaeon
GGCTCATACAGCCTCACATGGACGCCTGACATCCCAGGCAATTACACAGTTACCGCAACGTTCGCTGGCACTAACGGTTACTGGCCATCATACTCAGAAACAAGCTTCGCAGTTGACCCAGCAGCACCGACAGCATCTCCATATCCAGTGACCACATTGCCACC
>PKYH01000103.1:258-3385 GCA_003133625.1 Candidatus Bathyarchaeota archaeon
GAGAAGGCTCTGGTTAAATTAACGAAAAGCAATAGCCTTTAGCAAGCTATGCATTTTTCTTTTCTCCTTAAAAGTGTTCCAGAGCCTCAGCAAACCTCACTAAAAAGTCAATTATGTAACTAGATTTTCACTTTCACTTACCTCTCCACTATTCGGCGGGGCAGTTTGTTCACTTATCTTTTAAGCGATCCAAACCATAAGCACGAGCTCCAAGTGATTGCGCATGAAAAAAACAGTAGCACTAGCCACAGAGAAAGACCTCTTAGTGGATTTGACGTTTCATAGTGTTCCAGCCTTGCTCCTAACCAAGTTTGCGGAAAAAATCGTTAGACCTTACTTCAATGGCAACTTGAACATTGCCGTCCAAGACTTAATCCGCAAAGCCATAGCGGAACAAGACTTCGTCCTATCCCATATAACGCACGTTCGGAATTCTGTGGAGGCTTAGAAGAGATGGGTAAGACTGTTCCTTCATGCCGAATGGCTGTGGAAGAAGAAATTGATAGGCGGAAAGGCTTCAGAAATGCTCTGCCAAGCGAGGAAGAACGAGAAGCCTTTGACGAGCTAATGGATATGTGCAGAAGCTACGCCATGGCAGGCAGCAACGCGACTAACCCAATATTATTTGAACCCATGGCAATGTCTATCCTTTTGGCTCAGCAACAAAAGTTGCGAAACCTTGAGCACAAGCTTAACGAAGCGCTGTTGGAAAAAATCTGCGCTCAAGAAATCAATCCAAACGCCCTTGACAATTCCAGAGAAGACCCGCCAGTATAAAAAAACTATAAAGAACCAAACAGAAACCCTAAAGGAATGAAAATGATGAAAAAACAGTCCACGCTTTTCCCAGAAAGCGAAGTCACCGTAATCCCAGAACTTGACCTAAAAGAAGCTGAGAGAATCGCCGCCCAAGTCAAAGAGGCTGTCGGACCTCTATGTGACAGGATTGAGGTTGCAGGAAGCATAAGACGACAAAAAAACAAGGTACATGACATAGACTTTGTCGTGGCCACAAAAAACGATGCAGAATGGCAAAAGATAAACGAAAAACTCAAAAACCTAAAAGCCAAACCCAACTGCTCAGGAAACAACGTCATCAAAGCATTTCTACCCTGCCAAAACGGCCTCTTCCAAGTGGACTTCTACCGTGCAAAACCCCAAACATTCGGCATTCACCTACTTGTCCGCACCGGCTCAGCAGACCATAACGTGTGGCTTGCAGGCTACGCCATTTCAAAAGGAATGCGAATCAAGTACAGCGAAGGCCTAATCAAAGACAACAGCGTAATCGCGGGGGAAACCGAGCAAGGCGTGTTTGAAGCCTTAGGCTTGCCCTACCCGTTGCCTTCCGAGCGGGAGATAGTGGAGAGCAAACCCGTTTGGATGCCGCCTGAAAAACTGTAACACTCTATCAATCTATCCGATGAAGTTTAATATCAAGACCACAGAAAAAGAAGTGCTGATTGAGTTATGGTGAAGCTGATTTTCTACGGCGGCGTCAACGAGATTGGCGGCAACAAAATACTGTTACAGGACAAGAAAACACGGGTTATGTTTGATTTTGGGCAGTCTTTCACTTTTGGGGTCAACTATTTTGCTGGTTATTTGGCTCCTAGAGCTGTTAATGGTTTAGGTGATTATTTTGCGTTTGATTTGTTGCCTAGAATTGAAGGTCTCTATTCTAAAGAAATGTTAACTACCTGTGACTTGCCATATGTTCAGCCGAAGATAGACGCAGTTTTTCTATCTCATGCCCATTTTGATCATGTTAGTCATATTCAATTTTTGGATCCCAAGATTCCAGTTTTCATGGGTTATGGGACCAAGTTGTTTATGGAGTCAATGGAGGAAACAAGCAGTTTCTGCAGTTACGGTGACCATACATGTAACCGTTTTAGGACAGGCGATAAAATCAAAGTTGGCAGCATAACTGTTGAGCCGGTGCATGTGGATCATTCTATCCCAGCGGCGTACGGTTTTATCATCAGCACATCTGAGGGCAACGTGGTTTATACTGGTGATTTGCGAAGGCATGGACCAAGAAAAGACTTAACTGAAGACTTCATAGAGAAAGCCAAAGCGTCAGAACCAATCGCGATGATTTGCGAAGGCACCAGAATGGCAACAACAGAGAACCGCCAAAACATTTCAGAACCAGAAGTAAGAAAACAAGCCCAAGAAGTAATTGCTTCAACTGACAAAATGGTTTTTGCAGCCCACTATAGCCGAGACATCGATCGCTTCAATAGCTTCTACAAAGTAGCTAAGAAAACAAACAGAAAACTGGTTATAACACCAAAAACCGCATATTTGCTAACAAAACTCTTAGACGACAAACACCTATCAGTGCCTGACCCATTAAAAGATGATAATATTCTTGTTTACTATAAGCGCAAAAGGTCTGGAAGTTTCGATGACAAGGACTATTTCCTCTGGGAACGCACCTTCATGGAAAAAATGGTTACGCACGAGTACATACAGAAATATCAAAAAACCCTAGTTATGGATTTAGATTTTTATCAGCTCACCGAACTCATAGACATCAAACCCGAAGCAGGCAGCCACTTTATCCACAGCATGAGCGAACCCTTCAGCGAAGAAGACATAGAAGACCAAGTCCTACACAACTGGATAGACCGCTTCAAAATGCAATTTCACCAGATGCACGCCTCAGGACACATGAAAAAAGAACAGCTAGTAGAGATGATAAACTACATACAACCCAAAATAGTCTTTCCAGTTCACACAGAAAACCAATTGCTCTTTAGATCATACTGCAGTAACACGCAAACAATAGAACAAGGCAAAGAATACGTTCTAAAATGACTGGGCATTTTCCACTCTAAATACGTCTTCACATCAAACAGACTTTAATATCCAACCAAAGGCTCGACGGAACCCTTTAGTATTTTTTTGCTTTAACACCGCTTTAAAAGGAAATTGCGGAAATTTACTAAATCAGGAGACGTAGTATCTTGTCCTCATATGTATGTGAACAACTTCGATGAAAGTTATCGGGCGCTAGGACATATGTAACAAATCGGAATATTGCAGATACCGGCCTAAACCAGTTATATTGCGACGAGAAAATGGAATATAGTGAACCCATACCAAACAGGATTGGATA
>PKYH01000144.1 GCA_003133625.1 Candidatus Bathyarchaeota archaeon
GAAGAAAATAACGGAAAAAACGGTAAACCAGCCTACATAGCATACAAGGGAAAAGTTTACGATGTCTCGCAAAGCAGTTTCTGGGTTGATGGAGACCACTTGGGAATGCACCAAGCTGGCAAAGACTTAACTGAAGAATTAGAGATGGCTCCGCATAGGGAGGAAAATTTTCAGAGAGTTAAGCTGGTAGGCGAATTAGTCTAACTAGAAAATGCATTGAAGCACAGAATCAATCCTGCGCAAATCATTCAATATATTTTTTACATCTTTAACGCTTAATAATTCACGCGCCTTGTGCAACTCATAGATTGTTTCATACAGGCTATCAAAGGCAGATTTAACATCTAAATCATTGTTCATGGCACTTTCAAAGTCAGAAACAATACTTCTTGTAAGCGCTCCCGTCTTTGGATTGGAATTATCGGATTTTGGCTCTTGCAACTCCTTAACCATGTTTTTAAGAGAATCCAGTTTCCTACTAGTTTCAGCCAGCTTTTCGACGGTAAAGTTTAGTTTTTCCCTGTAATGCCCATAGATGAGAAAGAACCTTAAGTGCTCGTCACTAAAACCTTTCTCTAAAAGGTCGCTTGGGTAATACACGTTACCAGTGCTTTTAGACATCTTTTTTCCATCTACAAAAAGGTGACCGCCATGAAGCCAATGCCTCGAGAACTGTTTACCTGAAACAGCTTCTGCAATGGCAAGCGTATAATCATGGTGCCTAACCAAGTTGTCGATTCCGCCGCAAGCAACGTCAACTGTGAAACCGAGATGCTTAGTTACTATGGCTGCGTCTTGAATGTTCCACGCTGGCCTGCCACTGCCAATCGGCGTCTGATAGCATACATCGCCTTGTTTGCAGCCATGCCAAAGAATAAAATCCCCAAGATTCCATGGAGTTCCAGGGTAAGTGTCCTTATGAAAGCGGCGTTTCTTTTTCGGCCACTTACTCACGTCCAAATGGGCAAGTTTTCCAAAACCAGTGAATTTTAATGGGTCGAAACAAGCGTTTTTTTCGCCCCTATACGTATACCAGTACGCGTAGCCCCTCTCTAAAAGTTGAGCGATTAATCTTGCAGCTTGGTCAACGGCTGATGAAGCCCTTACGGCGTAATCTGGCGGTTTTATTTTTAGGAGCTTGAAATCTTGGAAGAAGGCGGCTTCGTTTTTTCTTGTTAGTTCTTCTATGGTGAGGTTTTCTTTTTTTGCTTGAGCAATGGCTTTGTCTTCTACATCGGTTAGTGTGATGAGCCGTGTTACTTTGTAGCCTAAGTATTCCATGTAGCGTTGAAGCACGTCTTCAAAGAGGAAGGTGCGGTAGTTTCCAATGTGCGCTCGCTGGTAGGTTGAGGGACCACAAGTGTACATTTTAACTTGCATGTCTTCTGCGGGTTTAAACGGCTCAATTTTTCGCGTCAGGCTATTGTATAAATTCAGCAATTAGCACTGCTTCTCCACTTAAGCGGCAAGTTGCTCTTTTTCCAGTTCCATGAGTGTTCTTTTTGCTTCTTCCACATGCCGTTCTGCCTGGATTTGGGAAGAAAAAATGTGGCGGACAACGCCATGTTTGTCAATTATGTAGGTGACTCGTCCTGGAATTATGCCCATGGTTGAGGGCACACCGTACAGTTCTCTAACCTTATTGTCCTTATCGCTGAGAAGAATGAACGGTAGCCCGTAGTGGGTAGCGAACGATTTGTGAGATTCCACGCTTTGCCCACTTACGCCGATGACTTCAGCGCCTAAATTTGTTAATTCTTCATAGCTATCTCTGAAACTGCAGGCTTCCCGTGTGCAGCCGGGCGATTCATCTTTCGGATAAAAATATAAGACTATGTTCTTTTTGCCGAAGAATTCTGAAAGTGTCACATTGTCGCCCATTTGTGAGGGCAGTGTGAATTCTGGCGCTTTATCGCCTACTTTAACAGCCAAAAAATCACCTATTTAATGGAGAGAGCAGAGAGCTATTATTCTTTTCGCATTTCCGCTAGCGGTCAAATGTTATAAGAAACGAAATATTACTAGAAATCTATGGAAAAAACATTAACTGCCGCTGACCACAAATGCCAAGCCTTATACTACACTGCGCCTGGCATTCCAATTGTTTTTCTGCACGGTTTATCGTATACAATAGATATTTGGCAACGTATAAGCGTAACAGAGTTGTTAATTGAGAAGCGTGTGCCGTTTTTAGCTTTAGACATGCCTTACGGTTTGAGAAGCAAGTGCCATCCTAAGACCAGAAATGCCGAAGCTAACTTGGCGGTTGCGGCGGAGGCAGTCCGCAACGTGTTCGGTTCATCGGTGCCTGTTCTTGTCGGCGCCAGCATAGGTGGTCACATTGCATTGAGGTATGCGGCAAGGTTTCCTGTTAAGGGTTTGCTTTTGATTGCGCCTGCTAGAGCGCTGGAAGAAGATTTGGTGCAGTCTTTTGGCAAGTTTGATTTTCCAGTCAGGATAATTTGGGGTTCACAAGACAACTTCATATCCGGGGAAGAAATGAGAACCTTGGCGGACAAACTGCCCAACGCTAAACTCCTAGTCTACAACGGAGCAGCACATTCAGCGTATAAAGATCAGCCTGAACTGTTCAAGCGAGACTTGCTAGAACTTTACGCCATTGCAGAGCAAACCTGATTTTACTAAGGCGAAGGCTTTGCAATCACAATATAATGGTAGCTTCCAGCGTCTTTAACGCTGTCAACCTGAAAGCCTGCATTTCGGATTAAGCTTGCTATGTGCTCTTCGCTGAATCTTATTTTGACTGGCGGACCAAAAGGCATTTCTTGTTTTTTCCAGTCCAAATCAACCAGCCGACCAGTATGCTTTATCATTTGTTTGGCGTTTTGCAACACTTCTGCTGGGTCAGCGAAATCGTGCAGCACCATGCTATAGAAGACAAAATCAGCGCATTTGCTGCAGAAAACAGTTTCCTCAGCCGCGCCAACCTTGGCAGTGATGTTTTTCAAGCTTTCAGCTTTGGCTTTATGCTTGAGCCTTTCAATTGCTGAAGCGTCTATGTCCACGGCGTAAACTTTCCCCTTTTTGCCTACCTTTTTTGCAGCTAAAATGCTGAAGAAGCCGTTTCCACAACCGATGTCTATGAACACCATGCCGGACCGTAAGTCTTGCAGTATAGCCTCTGGATTGTACCATGAGCGCCTAGTTGCTTCATCGAGGGCGAAACCTCCATGGCATCCCATGCATTGAAAACCTGTTTATGGTTATGGCTGAAGGAGTTCTCGGATTTGTTTCTCATGCGTCTGCCGAGTCGTTAGCGGGTAGATTTCGCGGTCGCATTCAAAAAACATGGGGTCTTGACCTATGATTTTTGAGAGTTTCTCGTCTGAATCAACGTTCACTATTAACATGCTGCCCTGCTGTCCAATAAGGTGGTAGTAAACTTCAAGCGCCTTCTCTTTCTCCAACTTGTCAAAGTATTTGAATTGCAGTGGAAGCAGTTTTGCCCATTTCTCTATTGGGACTTCGCGTTTAACTTTTTGAATGATTAAAAACTTCATAGTTATCATTAAGAAGAGTACGTGCTTTGGGTATAAAATCTTTCTTTTAAAGAAAAAATGTGATATTTTAAAAAATTAAGAAAAAACTCGACATTCCAGATTGAAGCGTTTATTCTTTCTTTTCTCCGCCGTGTCCCTTCCACATTTCCTGCATCCTCATAGGCATCTTAGACATCGCATCTTTAGCTAAATCCATAAGCTCCTCGTTTACTTCAACCTCTATTGTTACCTTCAATTTGCCTTTCTTTTCTGCCATCTCAGTCATGAAACCACCTCCTGAACCGTTTAAATTGACTTGGGAATAAGTTACCAAGAAGATGAATCGCCTGCATGCCAGTCAAATCCAAATCGATTGCAATGCGGTAATGGAACTTTCCTAAACGTTTAGTTCTAGTTTTATAATCCCCGATTGCACCCGCTTCTTTGAACCTGTGCAATTGCTGATTCATAAGTACCGTAATGGCTGTGGGCGCCAGAGGTTCAAACGCAAAAGAAACTCTTAAAAGAACACGAATAGCACTCCCGATGAGTGAGCCAGATACCGATTCTTCCTGAGTCATTTTTCATCCTTCACATNNTTTTTTTAAGGTTGTGTGACTGTCATTACCCAACAACAAGGCTAAAACCCATGTCGCTTGAAGAATTAAACTATCAAATCTACGGTTGCAGAAAATGCAGGCTATGGCAAGGAGCAAAACACGGTGTCCCAGGCGAAGGACCACTAAACGCTAAAGTGATGCTGGTAGGCCAGAACCCAGGAGCTGAAGAAGACGAGACAGGCAGGCCTTTTGTTGGGAGAGCAGGAAAATTCCTAACTAAAGTGCTCGCCGAGAACGGAATTAAACGAGAAGACTTGTTTATAACAAACATTGTCAAGCACATTTCTCCCCAGAACCGAAAACCCTTCGACGACGAAATAGCAGCATGCGTACCCTACTTAACAATGCAAATCAATGTCATTAAGCCAAAAATAATCGTACTGTTAGGCGCAACCGCAAAAGAAACTCCACGCTTAGAAGGCATAGAGTACATTGAAGTTATTCATCCTTCAGCAGCCATGCGCTTTGGTAAAATGAGAGCAAAGTTCCGAGAACAAATAGCTGAATTAGCAAAACGAATCGCAACAATTAACACTTGAACTTATAAGAAACAAGTAGGGGACAGCGGCTTAAAAAAGATAAAAGCCTACCATTTTTGGGCATAGTGCCAGCTGCCTTCGAAGGTTTCCATGAGCAGTTACAACTAACCTGCCTAATAATTCAACCTTCAAAAAAGAGGCAAGACTACAGAATTTTCCAAGAACCAGAACAAAAAAGTACAATCAAACAAACATCAACCAATAGAATAAAAAGAAATACTTATTCTGGATTTGAAACTTTTATATATTGCAGATGCTAATTCAATGTTGAGTGTCATGGCTGAAGTTTGTTCAACATGCGGGCTTCCAAAGGACTTATGCGTTTGTGGCGAAATAGAAAAAGAGCAACAGAGAATTCGCATCAGACTTGAAACAAGAAAATTCGGCAGACCAACCACCATAATCGACGGCATGGACGATAAAAACGCGAACTTACCAAGCGTCGCACAAAAACTCAAAACATACTGCGCTTGCGGTGGAACCAGCAAAAACGGCAAAATTATGTTGCAGGGAGACCACCGAGACAGAGTACGCGAATTTCTCGTAAAAATCGGTTATCCAGAAGAAAACATCGAATTACAATAAACCACAAGTCAAAAAGCAGAGGTGCAACTTGATGAAAAAGCTAGACGACTTTCGCGAAGTACTTAAAACCGTAAAACACCGAAAACCAACGCAGATTTACTGTCCAAGATGTTGCAGCCCAAAAATACGTTTAACAAGCAGTCTAGCTGTTTGGTTAACGCCTAAACAATACTATTGTGAAGACTGCGGTTACGTTGGAACCATAGTTATGGAACTTGAAAAAGAAGAAAATGATGCTTGATTGAAAAGAAAATGTTTAATCAGGCAACTCAAGATTCAATTGTTTCTTAAGCGTCTTATAGCGGTTGCGTACAGTTACTTCAGTTACGCCAGCAGCTTCAGCGATATCCTTCTGCGTCTTTTTCTCGCCATTCTGCAAACAAGCAATGTAGAGGGCAGCAGCAGCTAAACCCATAGGGTCTTTTCCAGCGGCAGCACGTTTGCGTCTTGCCTCTCTGAGAATTTGGATGGCTGCACCCTGAGTTTTTCCTGAAATCCCAGTTTTTTCCGCAATTTTCGACACGTAAGTCAACGGGTCAGCGATAGGCATGTGCACTTCAAGCTCACGCAACAGTAGCCTGTAGCATCGTGCAACGTCTTTCTTATCGACAAGGCTAGCTTCAGCAATTTCCCGCAATGTACGTGGTGTTCCGCTTCCACGGCAAGCAGCATAAAGCGCAGCAGCAGCGATAGCGGCAATTGACCTTCCTCGAACCAAGCCTTTGTCTAAGGCTTTACGGTAAACTACAGCGGCTTTCTCCTTGATTGGTGGTGGAATGTA
>PKYH01000084.1 GCA_003133625.1 Candidatus Bathyarchaeota archaeon
TTTGAGTCTGCTGAAAACTCGCTTCACAGCTACCCGTTTCTTGTAGGCTCTTCTGAACTTTTGAGGCCCGTGACTGCGAAATTTCCTATCAACTCTAAGGATGCCTTTGGCACCTTTACATTGATTTCTTGGATATGGAATGACTGGCAGTGCTCCGTGCTCTAAAACAGTTTCTCTTAGATTTGCTGCGCTGTACTGCGAATCTGCCAAGAGTTTTCCCGGTTTTACGTGTTCTGATGCTTTCGTAAACAGGCTTATGGAATGTTTTTTCTCGTTCTCGTTTGCTGAAACCACAATCATCGTAATTGGCAACTCACTTTTGACGTCGACTGCCAAATGAAGCCGATAACCCAGGTCTTTGGCTTTGACTGCTCTGCCGATTCTTGATTCAGGATCGCTGTAACCCGTGCGGTTGTCAAGGTTTCGACGGCTGTACGCTTTGATGAAAGTTGAATCCAACGCTAAGGCTTCTCCTTTGATTCTTCCTTTCGCTACGAGCACTTCAACAGTCTGGTCCACTATTCTTGCTAGCCTTTCAGGGCCTACTTTGCTTCTGAATCTTGATAGTACTGCAATGCCGTATGGTGGTTCATCTGCTTCTATGTCGCATATTTTCTTGAGTCGTGGGTCTTTCCACATTTGCCTAACAAGCATCCGGTCACTGGGAATGTGCTTTAATCGTCTTACAAGATGCGCTTTGAAAAGTCCAAGCGGGTTTCTTTGTGGTCTTCCTGGAGAGCCAGCTGGATGAAAAGGCTCGTTTAGGACTTTCTGGGCAAAAGATAAATCGACCTTGCTAAACAGGGTTTCTAGAGTCTCGTATCTCTTCATTGCTCACCCCAATAAGAGGTGCGAGACTCACCTTATTAATTTAGGAACACGCATGCGCGCTACAATTATACCTGTACAGTATATGTGTTGAACAATTATACGTGCTGAATAGTTTTCGAAAGAGCTTATATTGAAGCATACGATTTAAGACTTACTATAAGCGGAACAGAGTGGGAAAAACCAAAAACCAGAGGGGCACATTAAGTGAACATAACCAAAAATTATGGGTTCATACTTATAATCATAATATGTTCCGTTGCTTTGTTATCTGTAGTTGCGGGAAGTACGAGTGCTTCGTCTTCGGCAATGATTTCGACTTCAGGAACGGTTAGTTATTCATCAACACCAACACCATCACCAACTGCTACTCCGACCCCTACACCATCACCAACTCCAACTCCAACACAGTCTCCTGGAAGAGGCGGAGGCGGCGGTGGATCAACACCTACTCCAACACCCACGCCGCCGAGTGGACCAAATCTTGCGTCAATGCCTCCTGCTACTTTTTGGAGTGTTACGGATTCTTCGGGGTGGGGTTGGGGTAATTCTTTGACTACGGGATATTTGGATTATCCTGTTTCTTATGGTGGTCAGTCTGATGTTCTTGAGATGTTGCCGAATAATCCGCAATATACTGGTGGAGCTACTTCTGTAGCTAATCAAGGTTATTGTGGATGTGAAGAGGATGGTCCTTGGACACCTATTTCGCCAGGTGATACTCTTTATTTTTCTGCGTGGATATGGATAAGTCCGAGCACGTGCGGAGAAACTTCTTTAGCTGGAATTATTGGCTGTGACGCGTATAATGGGAAAAGAATATGCGAAATTGACAATGTTAATGGTGTAGGAACTCCAGACATCACAAATGGCGTTTATTTAAGCTCAAGTGCTGTAACAATGTTACCTTGGGGAACAGGTGGATGGAAACAATTATCGTTTACTTGGACTGTACCTAGCACTCTTGAGGCTGATGGATGTGGTGGCAATAGTTATGGTACAATGCAGACCCCAAGCGCATTTATACCTTGGATTGGCTTAGAGGTTTTCCGAACAGGCGAATCAGGTACAATGTGGGTTTATGGTACAGTAATCACTATATCCAAATAGACTTTTAGCAAATACTAACCGTCTATTCTTTTCTTTTTTCTTATAGGCTGGTCGAGAGCACTTGAAGGTAGATTTAGCTAAAGTTTCCAATTTTACCCCCGAGATACTAGGTATTCTGCTTTCTTGTCTCGACAACCAGCTTTCTATAACGGCAAAAAGAACAGAAGGCTCTAAAAAGTGAGACAAACTTGTCAAAGAAACATTGATAGCGATTTGTGCCCTAAAAAGGGAGAAACTGGTTGTACTCTAAAGAATTGCCCCATTGACAAAATTGCTAAGAAACTTAGGAAGGGTCAAGAAAGAAGGAAACACTATGAATGACCTCATCATTGATCTCTGTTGCGGGAAAGGGCGTTTTGAAGGTGACAATGTAATAAGCATAGCGCGCGCTCTTAAAATGAGGGATAAGTGTATATTGAAACACGGACATCGGAAGCATTCATGCAGAGAAGTACCCTATCTTTTCCTGAATTTATTGACTCTTCATGGAAGGTGAATCTCTCATCAACTAAGCAATCGCAATCAGTGAAGAAAACATAATCTCCGTTTGCGTGCTCCAAGCATTTGTTTCTACTCTGAGAAAGCCCAAGCCAGTTTTTGCTTCTAAAGATGTACTGTTCCACATTCCTAACAGTAACTAAGACGCTAACATTTGTTCCCATTTTTTCAAGCTTCCTAAAAATTAAACACGTGTTCTCTGCGTGAAAACGGCACCATTTAAGCTTGCCAGCTATTTGATTGAAACGGTAAGCTTCCTTCTTGAGCAATCTTCAATTGTAAACGATTAGAGTTCATCGCATAAGCATTTGTATAAGGAAATATATTGGTCGGCAATGTTTTCCCAGCTATACCTTTTCGCTTTTTCAAATGCATTATGCGATAATTCTTTTCTTAGATGAGGATCTTGGTATAAAGCAATAACTGCCTTTGACAGAGCGTCAGCATCCTCGGATTTGAACAGCCGCCCATCAATTCCATCAGAAATGATTTCTCGAAAACTTGGAATATCAGAGGCTATCACGGGGATTCCTGAAGCCATAGCTTCAAGGATAACTATCCCAAAACCTTCATGTCTCGATGGAAAAACACAAATATCAGCAGACTTGTAGTAACTGGAAAGCGTCGATTGCTTAATCCATCCGTGAAAAACCACATGTTTTTCAATCCTTTCCTTTTTCGCTAGAAGCGCAAAATGGCGATCACCACCTCTCCCTACAAGATGCAATTTAATGTTTGGAAGTTCAGAGCTAAGTTTGGCTATTGCTCGAATTAAGATATCAACGCCTTTTAACATCGCGAATTCGCCAACATACAAGACGGAAGGATCACCTTCTAAAAGTATTCTGTCATTCCTGCCGTCAAACATCTTCAGGTCCACTCCGTTAGGGATAACTACAACTTTGTCGCGGTTTACTCGGTACCAAACAACGACATTATTGCGCATAAATTCTGAGTTTACGACTATTCGATCTGCCAAGTTGCAGTAGCTTAATGTGGGCATCCAGTCAAAAAACGAAACAGGTTCATGGCACTGGGTCGCTCTCCGTTCTAGCTGAGGGATACCATGAATATTAAGAACTGTGCGAGTTTGCCTTAACTTCGCAAATCTTAGTAGCATAGAAGTCCCGTTTTTCCAACTAGCGCCTGCGTTGAAATGAATAATATCGAATTCCTTTTTAACAAATTGACTGAACACATTGAAGTAAATTTCTGGAAAATTCTTAGTTGACTTTATTGGACGTAAGTAAGTGACACCCACCTTTTTTCTCAAAGCCTCGGGCAGGTAATAAGCGACTTTGCTTACGCCTCCCCCTCGGTCTATCTCCGGTATACCACAGTACAAGATGTTCAAATGTGATCAACCAAGCAATAAATAATCGTACTCGGATTCAAACTGTAAGTTTGTATGCAAATCAGGGATTACGCAGATTGCGTTACCCTAGGCCTACCTGCTTTTCGTTGCTATGTAAGAGAAACCTGAATTATAAACTACATCAAACCTGTCCATTATCCGTTGGGATGTTGCTTCAACGGAAATATTGCTCATATTGAGACTGCCTGCCAAACCGACCGAATATACTATGGAATCATACATCGTAATGTTTGATAGCCCAAAACGTGGTGCGAGGTCGGTGTCCATTTCGGTGTTTCCTTGGATTTGTGGAAGTATATTCCAGTACGCACCTAAATCAGTGATTACTATGCTTGTTGAATTCCAATCATATTTCTCGATCATGAAGTTTGCTGTCGCAAGGTCCTCTTTTGTTTGAAACGTTATTGGATAACTATTAAACGTAGAGTGCATTGGAACGAAAACAAAAAAGATCAATAGAACCACAACCAAGTACTTCAGGTATTTTCTAAACTTGCTCTCAAACAGATACGCGACCCCAAGTGCAATGGGAACAAAGAGTATGGGTAATGCACGCGTACCTAGGATGTAAAGTGCAACGCCCAAACCTAAATAAACAGCTCCAGTTAAAAAAATAGCTTTGTCTATTTCTCTCAGTTTTCTTCTAAATATTAGGAAAGCGAAACCTGCGAAACATAAGATAGCAAATGCAATTGTTACATATCTAGAAAGCAAGTGGGGGATAGCATCAATCGGGACAGAAGTGGATGCAATCGTAGCCCCAGCAGCACTAGAGTATTCGCTTCTAAAAGTAAAAACCATTTTAAAACTACCCGCAAAAAAAAGCTCAGCAATGGTAATTTGCGCTATCAGATAGATGACCAATGTCAACATGAAGAATTCAAAATATTGTCTGCTTCTGCTAATAATGCTCCGAATTAGCAAATAGATTACAAAAAAAAGGGGAACAAACGCATGGGTAAATACCGTACTTGTATACAAGATGAGCATAGTAAGAGTAGTACCAGTACTCCTCTCTCGTGTCTCCAACATGAACAAGATAAAGAGAAG
>PKYH01000078.1:0-2056 GCA_003133625.1 Candidatus Bathyarchaeota archaeon
TTCAGTGGCAAACAGGAGAGCCTGAACCGCGTCATATGCCAGGTTCTTGAACGGAGAGGTCCACTGATCGCTTATGATGTTTGGCGTCAACTCAAAGTAATCAAAGGCTTCAGAGATACGGACTCCAAGACTATTTACAGACGCATGGAAGCATTAGAACAGCAGGGCTGGATCGCTCAGAAAGGAACAAGACATGCCCTACCCGGCTGGGATTCAACGCTCTACGAGTTGACGCTCAGGGGAAAAGCATCTCTAAAGCTAGACAAGAAAAACATAGAGGATTTTCTTCGAACAGCCAATGACGAGCAATTGCTCAAGTTCATTGATTCATACTCATAGGAATCGATACTTAAACCCATTAAATTAAAACTTGGCACACACAATTTTGAAATATTTCGCTGACACTTTACGTAATTGTAATGAAAACAAGAACTATTCTGATTATTCTTGTGGCTGTTGCAGTGGGTTTCGCAATTACGTTAGTTTCAGGGCTTTACAAGCAAACTCTGTTCCCCGCTAATCTTTGGTCAGGAACAACAAAGACGTGGGGCGGTTTCCCTTTTGGGTGGTGGGGTTACTCTCATACGGGTCATGTATGGTACTTCAATCCCCCTCATTGGTTCTCACCTGCACTCTTTCTGTCGGACGTTGTTTTCTGGTTTCTGATTAGTTCTGCTGCATCCTTCTTTGCACTCAGATTCATAAGGACGAAACAAGAAAGACATTCCACTCAGCAACCAGTTAGGAAACTCTGTTTGTGGGATTAAATTTTAATGCCCCCCCTGACCTGACGGACTGAAGATGACGCTGATTATTGCCGACTGACACGTGATTACTTGCCTGTCTGCAGGTCATTAAATTTTAATGCACCACCAGCTAAACAAAACCCAGAGTGGTGGCTAAGAAAAGTGCATATATGAAAAGGAAAACTGCACCTTCTTTCCAGCTTATTTTCTCTCTTGAAAGGAAATACCAGAAGAATAGATTTGCGATTATCGAAAAGACAATGAGGTTTTGGAAGATACTCATGTTCATGGTTACAGGTGTACCGACAAGCCAAGGAACAAAGAAGGTCACTCCCAAAACTAAAGTTATATTTACAAAGCTGCTTCCTATGATGTCTCCGAAAGCAAGTCCTGAATGTCCTCTGAGGAATGACTTCAAATCTAAAGTGAGTTCTGGAAGGCTTGTTCCAAAAGCGATTATCGTTGCACCTATTACTTGCTGAGATATTCCTACAGATGTTGCTATGAACACGGCAGATTCCACAAGAAAATATGCACTTATGACTACTCCAAGCGCACCAGCAATAGTGAAGAGGAAATACCTTTTCAACCTGTTCTTCTCGGTTTCAGCGACTACTTCACCATTTTCAATTGGAATTCTTACTTTTGACAACTGATACATATAGCCAACAAATATGAAAAGCAGAACTAAGCCAATAATCCATGTAGCTGCACGGATGTAAATAAGAACAATTGGAATTACGGAAGAAATGAAGAGACCAAAATAGATGCTGCTAAGTTCTGACTTGGCAAAAGCTGGGATAACATTAATTCCGTTGGAGCCATTTGAACCAACATACATGGATTTTTTAGATTTCCAACGGGCTCTCAAATGTAGCAGTATTGCAGCTATTCCTAAAATTACACATATGTTCACTATGTTTGAACCTAAAACATTTCCAACAGAGAGTGCAGCGCCACCTGATAATGCAGCGATAAAAGCCACGGTTAGCTCTGGTAACGATGTTGAAAAAGCTATCATGCTGAACCCAATAGCGGTTTTTCCAAGTCGGGTTACAGTAGCTACTTTCACAGCATTATTAATCGCAAGGTTACTTGCCCAATTTAGAACGAGAAAAGAGACAGCAATAACCACGAGGTTAATGACGAAATCTGTAACCAGTAATTCCACCATGCTGTCTCCCCTCCAAATTCTTCCATTTACATATCCTTCGATGAATAGGCAATTCGTTTATGTTTAGGAACTAATTATTCCTTTCGCAGAATTTCTACAAATCTCTTGAGATTAAATTTTAATCCCCAAACCCAAA
>PKYH01000078.1:2117-2653 GCA_003133625.1 Candidatus Bathyarchaeota archaeon
ATAAAGATAAGTCTTAAATCTACATAGCGTAGAAATAGCCTTAATGTGCCAATTAGAAACGTATGGAGTCTAGTTACAAAAGGATAATGAAGAAGATGTTCGGCAGAAATGAACTGAAGAGTGCGTTAAGAGTTACAGAAAACTCCGTTGAATGCCCAGTCAGAAGCTGCAAAACAATTGTTCAGAGACAAAGAAGGCGATTTCAACGTTTAGACAAGTTTTTGTGCCTAGAACACGCTATTTACATTTCGCCCTCAACTTTTGAATACAAAAAGCAAACAGAGAACCTTTTGTGGAAAGACGAATCTGACCTTGATCTATTGAAAAGAATCGCCATAGTCAAACGCGAAAGCAGAATTGCTAGAGATAATAGCGAAGATGCAGTAACATGGAATGTTTTCAGGTTTCTTGAAAAAGAAAACTTGTTGTCAAGGTACTTATCAATGCTTTCAAAAAGCGAGGTAAGAAAGCCAGAGATCGTGTATTGGTCATATTCTCAATCTGAAAAAGATGCTTGGTCAGAATTGGTTCAGGCT
>PKYH01000023.1:0-1733 GCA_003133625.1 Candidatus Bathyarchaeota archaeon
ATGTGCGGTGGAGTGATGCTATGACGCCTGATGGTCCTTGGGTGCCTGCTATGGTTGAGAAGGTTAAGCGTCAGTTTGGGGATGATCCTTCGAGGTGGCGTCGGGAAATGGAGGCTGAATGGGCTGAGGACGAGGATGTTTGGTTATCGCAGAGCTTGATTGTTAGTTGTGTTGGCACGGTGAAGAGTTGCGGTGAGGACTTGCAAGAGTTTGATCCTGAAGCAACGTATGAAGGGGATTTCTTCGTTGGCTTAGATTTGGCTCAAACACGAGACTTTTGTGTCCTCTCAGTAGTTGAAAGGTTAAACGACAAATTGTTTCTGCGTCACTTGAAGATTTTCCAGCAACCGACTTTGTACTCTTCGGTTTTGGGTTACTTGAAGATGCTGCAGGATCGTTGGGGTGGCTTTGCGAAGATTCGTGTTGATTTCACTCGTGAAGGCCCCAGCATAATCGCGGATATGACAACCGCTGGGATTGATAACGCTGAAGGCGTGAACTTCAGTGTGCCCCGAAAGAGCGAAATGGCGAGTCTGCTTAAGCAACGCATGTCGAACAAGAAGTTTTTCTATCCGTTACTGAATTGGGAAAGACCTTACCGGGGCGATATTTGCACTGAACTTAATGTTGAGCGTTATGATTTGCGGAAGGATGGCACGATAGGGTTCAGTCACCCGAATGGAACCCATGATGATTGCTTTTGGAGTATTGCCCTAGCTGTTTATGCTACTTGCGAGATGTCGCCTGAACCGTTTCTCACAGTAGTACCACGGTGATTTGATGCGTGATCGTCGAGACGTCTTTAGGGTTCGCAAGTGCCGTCGTACTTATGATAGGAGTCAGGGCAAATTTAGTTTTCATGTGGAGTATGAAACTCACACGGAGTTGACGCCTAGGAGCCTTGTTGTGGCTGAAGCCTTCGGGCTTGGCATTGATGAAGCGCAGAAGTTCACTGTTCTTAACACTGAGTTGCAGATTAGCCCTTCAGATGTCGTGTTGATTACGGGTGATAGTGGCAGCGGAAAAAGTGTTTTGCTGCGAGCGTTAAGAGCTGACCTGGGCGATGAGGCTATCGATTTATCGGAGGTTTCTGTAGATCCTGAAAAACCGCTTATCGAGACTGTGGGCGCCACTGTTGAAGAGGCTCTTGAACTCTTAAGCAAAGTGGGGTTGAATGATGCTTTCTTGTTCCTGCGCAAATACGGGCAGCTTTCGGACGGACAGAAGTACCGTTACCGCGTAGCCAAGCTTATCGAAAGCAAGAGGCAGTGGTGGTTGATGGACGAGTTTTGCGCAACTTTGGATAGGGATACGGCGAAGATTATCGCGTTTAACGTGCAGAAATTGGCTCGGCAGCAGGGTAAAGCGGTGATTGCAGCGACTACTCATGACGATCTATTTGTGGATCTCTCGCCTAGTGTGCATGTGCATAAGCGGTTTGGCGAGGAAATCGAAATCAAGTATTATCCTAATATGCCTATTGCAGAGTGTAGTCTTATCCGAGAAATGAAGGTTGAGCAGGGCACCATAAAGGACTGGCAGAAACTCAGCGTGTTCCATTATCGCGGCCACAAAACGTCTGTTCCCCGCAAAATCTTCCGGTTGGTGCGTGGTGGGGAGCTTTGTGGCGTAATTGTTTATTGTTATCCTCCGCCGGCTTGTTATGGAAGGCGGCTTGTGCTTCCTCGCATGACCATGCAAGATATGAACAGGCAGCTTAGCACCATTAATCG
>PKYH01000023.1:1807-2524 GCA_003133625.1 Candidatus Bathyarchaeota archaeon
AAAGCAAAGCTTGAGAATTTGACGTCTGCGCAGTTGAGTTTGATCCGAGAGGCTTTCGTTAAGAATTCGCATCCGCGTTTCAAAAAAGAATTTGCTGCCAGTCGACACCAGCCGTTTGGCAAAACCTCTGACTACATCAAGGGCATTGAAAATGCTGACTCTGAGAAGTTGGCGCGGTTGATCAAGATCGTTGGGATGCTGCTGCAAACTAAGGTATATTTGTTTTGGAGTAAGCACTTCTCAGGTTAGACCAAAATTAAGACCATGCACCATAGATGGAAAGACTCCAGCGCAGAAAGCAAAACTTCTCAGTGACATGGAAAAGGTGAATTGGGCTTCTCTGATTAAGAAGGCAACAAAAGCAAAAAAATAGTCGAGCAATAACTACTTCAAACTATTCTCGATAATTTTCTTTTCTTCTTCGTTCAGCCCATAAATTTTGTAAACCAACTCGCCAATTTCCAAGTCTGTTTTGTTTGTCTCTTCTTCCAGTTTTGTTCTCTCGTCTGTCGCTTTGTCACCGATTTCAACTATTCGCTTGTTCAAGGAGAGCATCTTGTCAACTAGTTCGACGAGTTCAGGTTTGTAGTCTGGGTTTATTTTTATTGGTAATCTGTCCAAGCCTTTTGTGCCTAAGTGTGGTGTTGCTTTTGTCCCTTTTCTCAAAATTTCGTTATTAATGCTGTAATAAGTCATTATAGTGCTTCTACGGACTGT